>CAZXXH010000085.1:0-235 GCA_964644645.1 uncultured Dehalococcoidales bacterium | reverse complement strand
CGCGGACGGAACGAGCAAATCTAAGCGTCCTGAAAACACTATTCCGGCCGCAGATTTCCTGTTACTAGCCAATAGTGCTGTGCTCACCAACGACTTACTTCGATTAGGGAAAAATATCAGACTTATACAGTTAACTTCAGCAGGCTACGACGGCATAAATCTCTTGCTCTCGGAAGAGTTAGGAATACCGGTCGCCAATAACGGCGGAGCCAATGCTATACCGGTAGCCGAATTC
>CAZXXH010000084.1:0-8402 GCA_964644645.1 uncultured Dehalococcoidales bacterium | reverse complement strand
AGAGGTTCTCCAGTATTTGGGTTTATGTCGAAGCGTGGGAAGTTGCTGCTTGAGATATCGATTCTGAGTCTGTGCCCGACCTTGAAGAGATTGCTGATTGGCGGCAAAGAAATCCTCACCTTGTATGTCTCTCCTGGTGTCATCATCTCTTCGCGTTCGAAGCCATTGCGGAAGCGTGTCCTGATGATCGAATCAGCGAGATTGAGGTCGTAGCCTTCAGGATAGTCCGGGTTCGGAGGGTATACGTCGATTAATTTTGCTGTGAAGTCGGTATCGGTGGCTGATGATGAAATCCACAGGAAGACATCTATGGGGCCTGTTATTTCGAGGTCTTCCCGCATTGGCTCAGTGTGGAAGACCAACACGTCAGGCCTTGTAGAGAGAGCCATGTATGGAGGTCTTGCGCCGATGATACCGGGTGCTTCGCGCTGATGGGCGCCACCTTCTATGACGATTTGGCGCATGCGGGCGCGTGGGGGCACGTAGGCCATGTTGAGTCCCTCGCCAGGCTGGACCCACTCGTAGAATCCAGTGATGTTTCCAGCGATGGTTGGTACTGGCCGTGCTGGATCGTGGGTAAAAGATGCGGATTCCCCCTCCTCTTGACCTGGCTCGGTGCCCAGGTCTCCTCCAGCACGTAGGTAGTAGCTTGTCTTTTTTGTTCTTTCCGGTGGCCACTCTTGTTCGTTTCTCCAATGCCCCCCGTGGTCAAGCCTGCCAGACCGTGTTTTGCGGCCTGTGCCGCCACCCATAACGAAGATACTGACAGGCGCATCATCATCTATGCCTGTGGAGTAGTCTTTGAGCCACTGATCGAACCATTTCAGGCGACGTCGGTTGTACACTTCGTCTCCCCACAGCACATCTTCGCCGAAGTCGACATCTCCGGAATAGGAGTTTCCGTCGCCCTTCATTCCTCCGTGGTTCCACGGTCCCATAAGTAGCCGTTGAGGGGACTTATTTTTGTTTGCCATTGCAGTGAACTGCTCGGATGTGTCCTCGGCGAACGGGTCATACCACCCTCCACTGTAAACGGCAGGGATGGCCTTCATTCGGTGGAACTGAGCCGAGTGATCCAGGCATTCCTGAGACCAGAACTCGTTATATGTGCCGTCGTAGTAGTAGTGGAACAGTATTTTTTCCAGGTTTTTCACTGGTGTCAGCGGCGGGTGTCCGGGCTTGAAAGGTGTTTGCCAGACTATTTCCCTCATGTTTTCGAGAGCTTCTGCAATTCGCTGTTTTGCTACGGGATTGTCAGCGATTTCTGGGGCGTCGTGTGCATGGAGGAACAGTGCTCCGAACATGTGTAGTCCCATTGCGCCTCCCTCGCGTGCCTCACGTGTGAAAGCGCTGGTTGGAGCTACGTCGACCCACAGGGCGCTTAGATGTGGAGGTTGCTCGATCGAAGCGGAATTCTGGACGATGCCACCGTGTGAACTTCCCACCATCCCAACGCGGCCATTTGACCACGACTGTGAGGCGATCCATTCGATGGTGTCGTACCCGTCTCGTCCCTCGTTGACGTTGGCTGTGTGGAAGTATTGGCCGCGGCCCTCCGATTGTTGGCGTCCTCTCAGGTCTTGAAGAACCGTGACGTAACCTCGTGGCGTGAAGAAGTCGGCAACCGGACGAATGAAGGACACATGGTTATTCTTATCGTAGGATGTCCTCTCCATGATTGTTGGGAATTTTCCTGTAGCCGGGTTCCCCTGCGGATCTGCAGGGCGGTATATATCAGTGGCCAGTCGGACCTGATCCCGCATCGGGACCATGACGTCTTTTGAAACCGTGATTCCATATTCGACTTTGGAGGACTGCTCGGCCAATGTTTTCCCCTTTCGGGTGGTTCACTTAGAAGGCACTATCGGTAAAATTATGTGAGATGGTCGCTGGTTATCTGTGTACAGTCTATTCGTTGCTTTTATTGAGTGCGTGTGCCGGCCGATTGGTTCGCCAGTGTTTGGGTTGATATCGAGCCGTGGGAAGTTGCTGCTGGATACGTCGATACGAATACGGTGTCCCACCTTAAAGAGATTACTGGTCGGTGGAAGCGATATTGTGATTGGATAAACTTCTCCTGGTGTCAAAAATTCTGGTTTTGTCCAGGAATTGCGATACCTGCATCGCAGGATAGTGTCAGCAAGATTCATATGAAACCCGTCTGGCCAGTCACTACTAGCCGGATATATGTCCAGTAGCTTGACTGTGAAATCGGTGTCAATTGCAGACGACGCAATCCATAGATTGGCTGTTACGCGGCCTGTAACTTCGATTTCCTCTTTGAGCGGTAGCGTTATGAAGGCAAGCACGTCTGGTCTATCGCACAACAGCGGATAGGGAGGACGACTCGCGACTAAGTTCTCCCTCTCCCGTTGATGCATAGGTCCCTGTCTCACCACACTCCGTGCTCGGTCAACTACCTGTGCCCACCTTTCACCCGAGCGGATATCGACCGGTATAGCGTTAGCAGAATCGTCTGGAACGTACTCAACATATCCGGTCACGTTTCCGCCTATTGACGGCACAGGCTTTTCGGGATCGAAGATAAAATCTAACGAGGCATCATTTACTTCAGGTGATGTCTCGCATAAGACGTTGTTGTGTCGCATATAGAACTTGTCATACCGAGTACGAGCGATGGGCCACTCATTCTCATGCCTCCATGTGCCACCATGGTTCAGGAGTCCAGTCGAAGTGCGATTTCCATCCCCCCCACCCATCACAAATATGCGAACCGGAGGTTCGTCTTCAACACCCGTCTCAATGTCCTTGAGCCAGCGGTCGAACCATCGTAGGCGTTCAGGTCCGTAGACGGACTCGCCCCAAACCGAATCCTGTCCGAAATCAACTTCGCCCTGATTTGATCGTCCCTGGAGTCTCCCATCATGATCCCACGGGCCTATTATTACGCGAGCGGGTGAGGAATTTTGGCTTGCCATAGCTAGGTAGTAGTCTAGTGCTGTGCCTGTGAATGGGTCATACCAGCCGCTTCCGATGACAATAGGTACGTCGGCATGCCGCTCGAAGTGAGCTGCTGGGTTAGCGCAATCCCGAGCCCACCAATCATCGTATTCACCTCGGGTGTAGTAATTTATAAGCACACTCTCGAGATTTGGAGCGACACGAAGTGGTGTGCTGCCTTTGCGGAAAGGGGTGCTTTGGATCCAGTCTCTGGTGTTGATCATGCCGTCGATTAGCACTCGTAATTTATCGGGGTCTTCACCTATCTCATGTGCATCAAGGGCGTGAATGAATAACGCAGCATACATGTGTAATGCCATTGCGCCGCCCTCTCGACCTTGATCCTTAAAAATATTGGTTGGTCCTACTTCCGGCCACATGGCACTGAGGTGTGGTGGCTGCTCAAGCGCTAGTTGCGTCTGCACGATCGCCAAATGCGAACTACCAAGGGTACCCACTTTACCAGTGCACCAACGTTGGTCAGCCAGCCATTCGACGGTGTCGAATCCATCTCGCCCTTCCCATGGGTTAACTGTGTGGTAATAGCGGCCGTCTCCCTCGGACGCATATCGACTTCGTAAATCTTGGATTGCTAGTACATATCCTCGTGCAACATAGAACGTCTTGAGGTCGTTCCACATGCGATCTCTTTTGTCATAAGAAGTTCGAATCAACAGAGCTGGAAATTTGCCTCTATCTGGAACCCCGTCCGTTAGTGCAGGGCGGTAGATGTCTGTAGCCAAGCGAATACCGTCACGCATCGGGATCATCACATTTGCTGAGACGGAAACGCGGTACCGAGCACAAGAAGCAGACACTGAATCCCTCTTTCTCCTGGTTGGACGTTTTTACCCTTGAGGTATCACAGGGAGTGTGAGATATGAGGGGTTTTCGGGGTCGTGAAGCACTACTTGATGCGCCACCCTCATTTCGGTTGATGTTCCGGCAGGCTCTCCTGTGTTCAAGTTACGTTCGTATCTTGGGAAGTTGCTACTTGATATCTCAAGTCGTATTCGGTGACCTTTTTTGAAAAGATTGCTTGTGTCCCACATATCGATTTGGTATGTATACGGGCGGCCGGGATCTATGAGCGAAGGACCAATTTCCGGGTTTAGGTAGTTGGAGCGACTAATGCCTTCACAAAGAATGATTGCGCGACCGTCTGGCCAGACGTCCACCAGTGTGGCGGTGAAATCTGTGCTTGGGCCATCAGTGCTCGCCACAATCGTCGCCGAAATTGGTCCGGTGACCTCGAGATTGTTTTCCAAAGCCGCGGAAGTGTAGACGAGTACATCTCCGCGAGATTCTGTCTGACGCCTATCACGGGGACCAGCAAGCTCCTGAGACTGGTATTGCCCCCCCCATGACAAAACCGGATTGGCAGGGTCGTAATCGAATGTATCAGCGCTACTGTTGTCTCGAGGGGTAAGATTTAATGTACCATCACCCCCACCAGAGTTAGCGCCTTCACTGCTGTCCAAGTAGAGGCGAGTCCATTTGGTTCGCGCCAGTGGCCACTCATTTTCAAATCGCCAAGAGTTACTACCCATTACAAATAGTTGAATGGGTGGCTCATCGTCTATGCCGTTATTTATTCCCTTTAGCCGGGCTTCATACCAGCGTAGGTGGATGTCGACTATGTCCGTTTGGACACTACTACCAAACGACACACCCTCGTATTCGCCGTTGGGCCCTAGGTTGTTGCCTGACTTGCCCCAGGGAGCGATCTGGTGACTCCAAGGACCAATGACCAGTTTCGTGAGCTTCTTGCATTTTTCAGTACGTGCTTTGCGTGTCCATCCGTTGAATACTTTCAGGGTTTCGTGTAGCAGTGAATCGTACCAACCGGTCATGAAATAGGCAGGAGCCTCAACTTCGTGGTAGCGGCTCCGCAGTGAGTATCGGTCCCACCACTCACTATAGGTCTCGTGTTCGATGATGCCACGATAAAACGGTGAGTCTCCAATATGGTCCAATGAATTAATTAGCGGTAGTCGGGTATGAATCTCCATCCAGTCCATGCGGTTGAGAGATTCACGTTGCATGGTGCGGCCGATCATGTTGGCGAAGAACTGTGCCGTGGAGAGCGCCACAACGCCGTCGACTCGATGGTGACCGAAATTGTCCTGTTGTGAGGCTATCGGTACTAGAGCCTTAAGGTACTTGCTGCGGAGGGTGGCTGGCAGGGTCTGTGTGAAGCCTGGATATGACATGCCGAACGTTCCTATGCCGCCGTCGCACCATGGCTGTTTTCCAATCCACTCATGTGTGTCAAAGCCGTCTTCCAATTCACACATGTATGGGTCCCAATCGCCGTCTGAGTCGTGCCTACCTCGCGAGTCTTGCAGTACTACGACATACCCTCTTTCCACAAAGCGGACGGTCCAGTCGATGTAGCGGGGCTCCTGATTGTCATAAATAGTGCGTAGTAACAAGGCTGGCCACGGACCTTTGCCTGTCGGCATCCAGAGATCAGCTGACAGGTTTACCCCGTCACGCATTGGTACCTTCTGGTCAATTTTTAGCTCGAACGGCATGTCAGTCTTCTTCATTTCGCTTGCCCCAAATTTAGTTGAATGCTTGAATTAATGTGTACCACCAAACCATGTCTGTTTTGGAGTTCGGACGCAAACAATTGTCAGAGGATTGTTCACAATATAACGGCTAAAGTCCAACAGACTAGATTTCAAACGCTGATACCCTTCACAATGAATGCATTGATATCGACCGCCTGCTGTCGCTGCGTAATCGAAACGGACGATCAGAGTTGATGATATTGAGGAGAAACTATAGAGATGACATTCAAAGTCGCAATTACCAGTTTTCGAACACCATCAGAAGCTACGAGGCGTGTGATACGTGACGCTGGCTTTGATCTGGTTGAACGAGCTTGCGAAACCGAACGGCAAGTGATCGAAGCGGCCAGCGACGCGGACGCTGCGCTTATAGCTATTCGTCCGTTAACCAATCGCCATATTCTGGAATCGCTGCCTAAACTTAAGATGGTAGGCCGTCACGGGGTAGGGGTGGATTCAGTGGACTTAGATGCAGCAACAGAGCTTGGAATTATGGTCTGTAACACGCCGGGAATGAACACGTCGGAGGTTGCAGATCACGCTATGGCATTGTTACTTTCCGTAAACAGACGTATTCCTTGGCTAAATGCCGGTGTAAAACGTGGCTTGTGGGGCGACATGATGGGGGATCTTAACGTGCAGATTCCTCAGCTTTTGAGGATCGCAGGCGGTATTGTTGGAATCTTAGGCTTTGGCAATATTGGGAGGGCGTTTGCCACGCGGGTCCGCGGGTTCGGACCAGCGCGAATCGTTGCATATGATCCTTACGTGCCGCAAACGACCGGGGATCTGTATGGGGTGAAAATGGTCGAGTTCGATGAGTTGCTAAGTACGTCTGATTTTGTGTCCGCGCACACACCGCTTAATGAAGAGACACATCACATTCTGGATGCGGCCGCTTTCCGAAAAATGAAATCGACAGCGGTAGTGATTAACACGTCTCGTGGACCGGTCATTGATGAAGCTGGGCTGCACGAAGCGTTGACTAGAGGGTATATCGCTGGTGCTGGAATAGATGTGACTGAGGTCGAGCCACTCGATAATGAAAGTCCGCTAACCAAACTTGACAATTTAATCATTACACCACACTTCGCAGGGTACTCTGAATTCTCAGCTACTGTTGGATCGACTTGGTGGGCAGAGAATGTTGTTCGCGTACTTACAGGAGTTCCACCGCTTGGTCTTGCCAACCCTGATGTGATCAAGACGATAGCGGTTCAGCGTTCGCAAGGTGATGCACGGTGGGCGGATGTGCCGGTGTGATGGGTCGTAACCAGTAGATTAGGCCGCGATTGACGACTTACAGAATAACCATGTGGTCTGTGCAGTCTCATCAAGCGACCTATTGGAAGACTTACCGATGCGCGCTATTATCACAGATCTTTGGTGCTGAAGGTTCGTTGGTTCGTCGTGTTACTGCTGTGATTTGGCTGCTGGCGCCGTGCAAGCGCACCTATGATGCGACTGGGTTTTGCGGTTAGAATCACGGTCTAGTGGGAGCTTGTGTAGTCAGGGCTTGCCGAGTTTTGCTACTGTTGGTAGTTGTGCTGACCACTGGGCCTTGTGTCGCTGATTTATTAGGAGAGTGATTCGTGACGTCAAAACCATATGCCTTTTTGGGCGGCAAACAGGTCTTGCTGACCGAAGCGAAGGTAGGCATTATGACGCACGCCCTCCACTACGGTACAGCTGTTTTTGAGGGCATCCGAGGCAATTGGAACCAGGAGCAGAAATGTATCTACATCTTTCGGTTGCGAGAGCATTACGAGCGATTGATACGTGGATGCAAAATACTGAAGATTGACTTGCCTTATTCAGTGGATGACTTTATTGATATTACGGTCAATCTGCTGAAGCGATGTGGCTACATGGAAGACGTCTACATAAGGCCCCTGGCATTTAAAAGTGCGGAGCTTGTAGCTAACCTACGACTACACGAGATTGAGGACGATTTTGCATTGATGATCGTGCCGTTTGGATCTTACATCGCTAACGATCGTCCAATCCGGTGCCAGACATCTTCTTGGCGCAGACCTGAGGACTCAATGATGCCAACGGGTGTGAAACTCACAGGCCTCTACACAACCAGCATATTGGCTAAAACTGAAGCTGTTATGGCCGGGTACGACGAGGCAGTTCTTTTGAACCATGATGGCACTGTTTCAGAGGGTAGTGGTGAGAATCTATTTATGATTCGAGACGGTGAGATCGCAACACCCTCGGAGACAGATAATTGTTTACTCGGAATTACTAGGGATTCTGTAATCACACTTGCCAACAACGAACTGAATTTAGAGGTCACCGCCAGACGTATACATCGAAGTGAACTTTACTTGGCTGACGAAGCATTTTTGACCGGCACTGCGGCCCATGTGACCCCAATGGGTTTTCTCGACAACAGACCTATTGCCGATGGTGCTGTTGGTCGTATAACTGGGCAGATACAGGATTTATATTTTGATGTCGTGACTGGTAGAAATTCGAAGTATATGGACTGGTGCACTGCTGTCGTCACTGGCAGCATATAGCACAGCTTCTGTTTGGAGCCGTCCGTGTACTCAGACGCCACGCGAGATCTATTTACAAACCACTATCTGTTGACCGCGTTTGTGGCCAGCATTGGTGTAATACAGTTGGCTGCAGCCTCATCCAGCCTCCGTGGTCTTTGGTTTTTGCCAAATCCAAAATTGACTTATGTTTTGGGCGGTGTCTTGATAATAGGGGCGTTCATATGGTTCATTTGCGCGCCCTTGATCGTTGAAGGTCCTTGGGGGCACGATCCCCGATCGACCGAGTCCCTTTCTAGAGACTGGGGCCAATCGTCATTCCAGGAGCTTGGAGCAGCCCGTAACGTTAACGATATAG
>CAZXXH010000083.1:5844-8419 GCA_964644645.1 uncultured Dehalococcoidales bacterium | reverse complement strand
GAAATGCCAAAAACACTCCGGTATAGTGATCTAAGTACAACTGGGTAGGGTGTTACATTCCCGAACAGCGCAGTTTAGTCAAAGGACCAAACTATAAAGTCTCGGTATGCGGTGATTGCTCCTGTTTGTTGATGGTCTCGATAATATCCCGCGAAGACCACAACATCACCAAGGTCTCCTATGGTCGACAGGTTCAAAGTCGCAATGACCTGGCCGTTGACAAACAATTGTCCAAAATTTCCTAAGGTCACTACTTCGATCGTGTTAGAACGTCCGGGTGAACCGTAGAGAGCCTGTGCGGCTCCGTCCTCTACATGGAAATCAGTCGTTTTCCCTGAGTTTCTCCGTACAAGGGTCCACTTGCCATCAGTGGTGGTGATTAGGGCAAAAAATGTTCCAGGCTCTACGGTCCTGAAGATCAGGCCGTAGCTGCTGTTTTGGGTTTGCCCCAAGGAAGGGTTTGTGAATGTTGCCCGGAAGTATCCATTACGTAGCTGTACTCCGGACGAATTACCGGCAATGAAGCCCTCTTTTTTTATCAGCGTACCGGGTTCGCCAATGAATATGGGTTCAACATCCTTGATAGTCAAATCACGGAAAGAAGTGGATGCTCCGGTAGCCTCTCTTCCTGGGTAAATGCCTGTGATCACAAACAAATCACCTTGACCAGTGATTGCGGATAGGTCAAGGTGGCCCACCATGCTGCCATTGATCGTTAGCCATCCCTTTCCACCAACTGCTATCAATTCAATCTCATTATTGTCACCTTCGCCGGTTCTGATGAATTCTGCTTGGCCCGATCCAATATGTTGTTCTTCTCCATCGATTCGCAGCCAATGAAGCCACTGGCCGTCGCTCGTAACTGCCACTACGTGGAACGTATCGAAGTTACTGTGTCGGAACATGAAACCGTAGTCCCAATTTCCTGTGTTCAGGCCATAAGGGTTCTGGAAGCTGACTGATACTCGGAGATCGTCAACGAGCAATCCCGTGTCGTAATTTTTTATCGTATCGAGGGCTGGGTCATGCAGGATTTCCCCGTTTATCGGGCCGAGGGCGGCTCCTGGTGATACATCAACCTTTTTCACGACGGTAGGACTAGGAATTGGGGCTACAACCAATCCTGATTCCAGATCAGACAATAGGGGGTACCAACTCTCTTGCGCAACTGCAAAACCAGTGCCTTCAATTGGGATTCCAGCCTTGTCTCGTATGGCGAAAGATACAATTCCCACTACTTGTCCGGTGATGTTTACCACCGGCCCACCACTGTTGCCAGGATTCAAAGCTGCATCCGTCTGGATCAATGTTCTGCCGATTTTGGGTTCTGAAACTACCGCCGACACGACGCCTCTCGTTACTCGAGCGGAGTCTGTGACGCTCAATGGATAGCCGACTGCTATTAGATCGTCACCTTGCCTAAGTAAACCGGAGTTCCCGATGGGTACCGGCTCAAATGAGTCCGAACAGCAAACACGGATTACTGCCACGTCTCGCTCCACGTCTCGACCCAAGATGAAACCAATGTATGTTAGTGAGTCCCCGATTGTGACATTGACTTGGGATTCATCTGCAACTACATGTGCTGCAGTCAGTATCCATGCCAAGTTGGTGTCAGAACTTGTTTTATATATCACTCCCGATCCAGAACCTCCACTGGCAGTGGTTATACGCACGACGCCTGGGCGTGTTATCGCGAAAAGGTCTGCAGTCGACGCAGTTGCTGTGACAGTTGGCACCAGCATCGATGATTCCGGGGTAGGAGTAGCTTTTTTGTTGGAAAGCCAGGGTGTCGTAGGCTCCGCCGTACTCATTCTCAAAGTCGTCAGTATTTCGTCCACTACCGACCGTACAGTCGCTGAAATATTTGGGGAAGCAATTGCTGTGGGCATTGTCTGGTCGACTATTGCACGAACCGTGGCTGCTACGTTATTGGCACTGGTAGCTTCAGGTGTTGGAAGAGTCTCAGCTACTATTGCACGAACCGTGGCGATGTTTGGAGCAGGAGTAGCCATAGATTCCCGTATAGCTTCTACTACCATTCTGCGGGCCGTGGCAGCGATGTTTACTGAAGATCTACCGGTCTCGTTACGAAGAGCTTCTATTACCGCCACACTAACAGTGGCTTCTAAATCCGGTGCTTGGGTGGGTTCTTGGGACATGGGACTTCCACAGGATGCTGACAACGTTATCAAGATCATTGGAAAAACAACCGCAATGGAATCTTTAATCATCGGCGTGATCCGAATTGGGTATTAGGCGCGTGAAGGCCTTCATCGGTATTACACGGGGCGTAGGTGTTCCGTTCAGTTTTTCCGAATTAGTAGTTCGTGTATCGTTAGGGTGGCTAGGTGTAACCAGTAATAACAACGATGGTAGAACCAATACCGATGCTGAAAACGCCAAGAAAATCATCAGCGCGGTAAGAACCTGATCGGCGCTTTTCATCAGCCGCGCGCGGTGTGGGTCGGCACGAGTTTTCTGACGACCTTACCCGTGGATGAGTTCCGTAGCGGACTGGGGGAGGTCATCAAGACGGCGCTTGTCGGCGACCCGGTGTTGTTGCAGACGCTGG
>CAZXXH010000083.1:2139-5834 GCA_964644645.1 uncultured Dehalococcoidales bacterium | reverse complement strand
GACGAGAACAATGGCATCGGCGCTAATCCCATAATGGCAAATCCAACTATGCTCGATGTGGCCGATGAGGCAAGGGCGACCCCTGTACCACGCGCTGCGCGCCGAAGTGCCCTGACCGAAGATCCGGTAACAGATATTTCCTCACGGAATCGTTCGGTCATGTGTATCGCATAGTCGATACCTACTCCGATAGACACGGCACCAATTGTAGCTGTGACGAAATTTAGAGCGAAGCCAAACAGGTACATAAGGCCATAGAGCCACGCAACTACAAGACCGATAGGTATCACGGTAACGACAGCATATCTAACGGACCGAATTGTCAAGAGAAGCAGGAGAAAGGTTCCTGTGGCCGCGATTGGTAGCGACATCTGCAGCGATTTTGTGGTTGCATCTAGCTCGGCCTGTCTTGTGAAAGGAGACCCTGTTAGGCCCACTTTCTCTATAGTTGGCTCACTCGCTAACGTATTTAAGCTCTTTGCCATGTAGCTGCGGGCTGCTACAACATTTGATTGTTCTCGTGTGCCAATGATTCCAACTGCCAGCGTCGTTGCGCTTTGACTCGCATCTTGGTCGCTCAGATACAAGACTTCGGCAACCTGCGCGGGTGTATAGGCTATGCTTTCGGAATCTATTGGCACCCCGGTTTTCGTAATGTATTCTAAAATAGCTTTAATTTGGCTCTGTGAATCCGGGATACCGTTTTCATCGGTATCGTTAATGTCGAGCACGTCGATCTCCTTGATTTGTGTCTTTGCATACGGGTTCTTTGTAAAGTGGTTCAATACGGTCAGAATCGTTACTGGTTGTACAGCGGGTTTCCCATCTGCACGTTTGGCAACTGTGGGGTTATCTTGTAGACCAACGATGAAATTTTTAATCGCCTTTAGCGTATTTGGATGTGTTAGGTCGCCTTGGATGTAAATCACTCCGGGCTCACCGCCCTGATCTCCTACGTGCTCATCGAATTTGTCCAGACCCATCACGAAATCCGAGTTGTTATCGAAGAAATCCTTAACGTCCAATGTAGCGTTGAGCCGTGTAGCAAATACGGTGGCTACGACAGTAATCGAAATAGCGGCTAATAAAACAAGAGTGCGGTATTTAGCAATGCCTATGACTATTGCCTCGACGCTGATTTCCACCCAGCCACCAGGAATCACATCCTTACCTTGATAGCTTTGTTCACATTTTCTAGTTTCCAAAATGTGTTCGTTACGTTTTCTTGCGTACCATGCTGGGACAACGATCATAGCTAGAATCATGCCGGCAAGGATCGCTACATTAATACCCGGAGGACCTAACTCAACGATAGAAGAAATTGCGGCAGCACCAGACAGTAATGCAACACCGGCGCTTTTTGCTATAAGGCCTATCCGTGAGGTCAATGAGTTGCTGTATAGTGCCGTTTTTGTAGTCTGGTCAATTTTCATCAACGCGAGCGGAGCCATTACACCTAGTACAAGAAAAGCAGACCCCACAGCGATTCCGGCGGCTATGCCGAAATGAACAATGGCCTCTATGCCGCCAACCGCGTTCGACAAGAACGCTATACCATCACTTAGCATAGCGAGCAATAGGGCCCCCATGACGCCACTAAGTCCCAAACGCAAGGCGTCGTTTGGACCGTAACCTATTGACCTCTGTTCTTGATATCGTCTGATGGCATGCACAGCGAAATCGACCCCCAGAGCAATCATGGCGACCGGCACGATCAGGTCAATGACCAACCCTCCCTCCAATCCCATGAGGTTAGAGATTCCTTTTAGCCATATGATTAGGATTCCGAGGCCGGCTCCTGTCAGAGCCATGGCCCAATAAGATCGTAAGCTTAATCCTACGACTAGAACTGCTCCTATTACGGTGTACATGACGAATATGCCTGCTGTTTTGCCCTCATCTTCTGCCTCGAGATTGGCGTCGATTGCTACACCCCAGAGACTGTAAACTTGTTGGTCGCCGCGGAGAATGGTCTGGATATTCCGACTTAACTCCTCCTTGTCTCTTACGACTTGGTCTCCACCGACACCGACATTCAGGATGCCGCCCCCGAGCTTGTCGTTTGAAGCCGCAACAATGAGTGTGATTGCTGGGGAGACCCAGTAGTCAACCGCTTTTCCTTCTATAACACGTCGCTCGGCGGTTGAGTGTCTTGAAAGAAAGTTCCGCATGTGACTTGTGGTGGGGTCATTCAACAATTGGTGAATAGCTAATTTCACTTGTTCATCGGTGGCAGCATCGAGCGATGTACTGGTGATGGGATTCGTCTCGAGGACGGTTTGGACCGCGTCTGCTAAAGATGAGACGCCCATGAACTCGTGCCCATCGTCTGGATTCACAAGTTTGGAGAGGTAGGACTGCTCCGGAAGATTTACGGGGGATAGGGCTCCTAGCTCATCAGCTGCCCTGAGTCTCGTCTCGGAGCGGTAGAGTGCTGATAGAGCGGCACCTGTAAGCATGTCCCCGGTATGAGACTCGGCAAGAAACATGATGCCGTGGATACTGGGCGCAAATCGTTCACCTATTTCTTCGCGTAGGTCAAACGCTTCGCCCCCTGGACTAAATGAGGCGTCCCGATCTGGCTTCATCAAGAAAAATGGGACCAGAAGCAGTGTCGTAATTATTAGTCCGGCAAGTATAAATCTGCCTGCGTTTCGTTCCAGTATCGACGCAAACCCGGTCCTGTCTTGCCGCACTTTCAACGCAGTAAGCTCCATGATGGTTGTCGTATGCGTATCACTATTGTCGGCTACGTTGATTTATCGTGTGGGTGCTCGAGCCAAATTCGGACTCTCACGGTACGGCTTCTCCAGCAAATACGCCTGTACACTGTTCATGCTCCACTGCTATTTTCCCGTTTACGATAACGAACGGGATCCCAGCAGGCGGCACCCTCGGATCATCGAATGTTGCAAGATCGCAAATACGCTGCTCGTCGAATATGACTAGGTCGGCGAAATAGCCGGTTTGGACTTGACCGCGTTTGGTTAGGCCGAAAGTTCGAGCCGGATTATCGGTTAGGCGTTGGATTACTTGATGCAACGGGTAACCAAGTCTGCGCCGCAACCGGCCGACAACGCGGGGGAATGTGCCATAGGCCCTGGGATGGCACATCTCGCCGTGGGGTATAGAGTCACTTCCTATCATGTAGTCGTCGCGTGCGAGCAGAGTCATGACGTCTGTCTCTACCTGTCGAGACGATGAGACATTGTGTGGCTGAGTTTGCCGGCGGCCGCAGGTCAGGCGCTCTTCTCCGATGACGTCTACAATCATTTCCGCCACTGATGTGTTGCGAATCGCGGCAGAGTCCGCGAAGCTCATACCTTCAAGGTGTTTGTTGGTTGCTGAACCAATATATGTCCAGTTGTCCTCGCCGCCACGCTGGGCTAACCAATTGTAGATATGATCAGCAGCTTTTCGCCGATCGACGGGGTCGTCAAGTCGCTTGAGCAGTGCTTCCGGACCTCCATCATGAATCCAATGTGGCAGGAGAGGGATTACCATTCCTGCACCGTAAGAGTATGGATATGTTTCAAGAGTTACTTCGACGCCCTCGGATTTGGCGCGATCTACTTCGGCTAGCAACTCGTCGATTTGCCCGGCAGAATCTGGTTCTGTCCGATAGTGCTCAATATGAACTGCCGCACCAGAGCGTCGGCCCACCACAAGCGCTTCCGTAATGCCTCCACCTCCAA
>CAZXXH010000083.1:0-2129 GCA_964644645.1 uncultured Dehalococcoidales bacterium | reverse complement strand
GCCACCCGGATCCTCATGTTTCTCTCGGATGTGTACAATGAAGGGAACATTGTGACGGCCAGCTACTGTTGACAGCTCGATCAACTCCTCTGTGTCACTGTAGGATTGCGGGAAGTAGGCAAGCCCAGTCGCGAATCCCCGGCCGCCCTGGTCGATACCGTCACTTAATGACCGTTTTGCAGATTCGAGAGCAGGGCCACGCAACGGGGTATCTCGAAACCCTAGCGCTGAGATACGGAGTGGTCCGTGCGGCACCACTGCTACTACGTTGATCGCGGTGCTTTTGTGGTAGTGGTTCCTGAAAGATTTGATTGAGGACATGTCTAGATCCTCAGGTGGCCATCCCAGCAAACCCGATAGGTACCACCGATACATTAGATAGTCCTCTGCCGATAATGGGGCATATGACAGACCGTCTGGCGCTAGGATTTCAGTGGTTATGCCCTGTCTAAGGCCGTTTTCGTGCTGTGGATCGACTAGCAACGCTCCATCCGAGTGCGCATGCGTATCTATAAAGCCTGGCGCAACTATTAGGCCTGTTGCGTCGATAACTTGATCAGAAGCGGCTCCTGTCAAGTTTCCAACCGCTGCAATATGTTTATCTTGAACACCTACGTCGGCTGGATGTGCGGGGTTGCTGCCTGTTCCATCAATCACAAGCCCACCTTTAATCAACAGATCAAACATTACTTGGCCTTTCTAGCTCTAGCGGTTCAGCAACATCTCGGAGCGACCAATCATTTTCCACACGCAATGAATGCCTCTCAAACAGGTCTGGCCGATTTCAGCAAAAATTCTGATAGGCACTAACAGACACCGATTATGGAGGGCAGCTCTCAGTTCTTGGTGCGAGGTTGGCTGGCGATCCAGGATTCGAACCTGGGTTCCCAGATTCAGAGTCTGGTGTCCTACCGCTAGACGAATCGCCAGTGCCCTGACGCAGGCGCCAAGTTTACCAGAGCACCTGATGTGCTCTCAATTTGGGAGACGTGTTGCTGGTCCATTTTGAATGGGACAGTGATCTTCATCCATGAGGTCGAATAGAAGGTGTTGTTTTATGTCAGGTTGCCAGCGTGAACCAACGGAAAGTAATTTTGGTGGCTGGTTGGTGCCGTCACATAATTCAGGTGGGCCTCAATCAGCGACTATTGGTCCCTTTGGAACCTAGTTGTGCTCCGTGTTATCAGGCTCGCCAGTCAGTAGCTGCCTCGTTAGATTTCCCATTTCCACCGCTGCCAGCGCGTAATCACCGCTTTGTGCTATTCGCTCGACGGCTTGTTGGGCATTGTAGGTTGTAAGCACGCCGAAAATCACAGGTTTTCCTGTATCAGCCGCTGCTCGCTCGATACCGATGCTGGCCGCGTACGAAATGTACTCAAAGTGGGCCGTATCCCCACGAATTATCACACCTAGGCAAATCACCGAATCTATGTCACTCATACCTGCGAGTTTACGGGCGGCACCGGGTAGCTCGAAAGCTCCCGGTACGTGCACGATAGTGATGTTGGTTTCCGGAACCTGAAGCTTGCTGAGTGTCTCCAATGCGGTCGATAGCATCCGACTGGTTACGTATTGATTGAAACGTGAGACGACTATGCCGATTTTCAACTCATGACCGTCGGTTTGGCCGATGAATTGGGTGAGGTCCGAATCCATTAGTCCTTCAACGAAACGAACAGATTTCATAGTCGATCAGCGACCTCTACCAAGTGCCCCATTTATTCCAACTTAGTAGACATATATCGAGCGTTCTCATCACGAGTAGGTGCAACGATAGGGACTCTTTCAACCATGTTTAGGCCAAACCCTTCGAGTCCCACGATCTTGCGCGGGTTGTTTGTTAGCAGGCGGAAATTGCGTACCCCTTGGTCCAAGAGAATCTGAGCCGCTATGCCATAGCGGCGGAGATCCATGGCGAATCCCAGCTTTTCATTCGCTTCAACTGTGTCCAACCCTCTGTCTTGCTATTCATAAGCTTTGATCTTGTTGTTTAGGCCAATCCCCCGTCCCTCTTGCCGCAAGTAAAGAAAAATACCGCGCCCTTCTTGTTCGCTTGCGGTAAGTGACATGGCGGATTGGTCACCGCAATCGCAACGGAGGCTTCCGAAAACGTCACCGGTAAGACATTC
>CAZXXH010000082.1:3532-8526 GCA_964644645.1 uncultured Dehalococcoidales bacterium | reverse complement strand
TTTTCACGAGTTCTTCCAACGGCAAGCTATCGTCACCGTGGATTACGACGTTTGTTGGAGAGGTGCCTGGTATGGCGTCGAAGTGTCTGCCACCGCCCCGTGCGAATCGAAAACCATTGCGTGGCGCGAGTCCTTCTATATGTTGGCTCGGTGGCGCTCCAAGTTTTTTCTCGGCGTCTACATCTTGAAACATACGTTGGGTTTCATAATGGTTAGATAAAAGCCCCACAAGTAATCCATTCCGAATAAGATCGGTTCGACCGGTGGGCAATCCCTCGCATGTGATGCGTTTGGTCGCGGCCAAGCCTGAAGCTGCACCGTCGTCATAAACGTGCAACCCCGACGAACCAATTCGCTGTCCTAGACGGCCCAAGAATGGAGTAGCGCCTGCGTAGAACAATTCGAGACCCATGACTGGTAGGACGAGGTGGTTGAAAATATCGGTTACGGCATAAGGGCCCAGGACAATGTCGTAGGTTCCTCCGTCTACCCGGCTGCCGCGGATAGAACGTATGGCCGATTCGGCGGCTTCGCGCCCCGCAGCCGCGAAATCCACGTGTAGGCCCCGGCCGGCTGTCCAGCCCCCACCCTTGGCGGCCTCCTTCTCTATCATCGCAGTGATGAAGGCCATAGCAAGCGTAGATTCATCAGATTGAACTGCGGGCATGTTAGAAGAAGCGATTGCCATACGCTCCTGCAACATGGTCACATCACCTCCGATAATCAGACCAAGTTCTGCCATACGGTTCCGGTCACCGGCCTCTGCCACGAGTTCTTCTGACGATTCGAATACGTTAAGGGCTCCTTCGATTACCGACCAACCTGCTTCAGTAAAATCTGAGTGATCCAATTCCAACAGACGAGCGTCGTGGTAGGGAGACATTACGGTTGGAGTATCTGAAGTCTTGGGCAAGGAAACGAATTCGGGATCAATTACTGCCGATTCCCTAGCCTTCTCCAATGCCGTTCTGACACCAGTCTCAGATATATCACTGGCCTCACTGCCGAATCCGATCAAACGGGTGCCTTCTCTGTTGAATACCACCCTTACCCCAACCCCTATATTCGCCAAAGATTTGGGTTCTTCTAGACCGTTCGATGGAATGTGTGACGTGTAGTTGAGCCTGGCGATCAACGTTCCATTTTCGGCAACGAACACTTCTGCTGCTTCGATATCTGGTTGAGCAGCCAACTGTCTCAGGCCATCGCGAGCTGCATTTTCTAGCTCCACCAAAGGTTTCATGATATTCCTCCAGTGATTCGGGCTACGCTACGGATGCTGGGACCGCCGTTACTCATACGTTTGGTCTGCATCGGTTGGCCTTTACCGCAGTTTGGAACTGGGTACAGTCGCCAATCGGTTCCCATAGCGTCTATCTGCATAAAGAAGTTTTTGGAATCAGACATTACTGCACCGTTCCGGTAAAGTTGCCCAAGTTCACCATTCTTAATGTCGTATACCTTTAATGCGGATATTCGGAAGTTGTCGCGTGACTCAGAGATTGAGGGAATGCGGTGACCCGCTACGTAATAACCCTTTTCGACGTCTCTTATGATGTCTGAAGGATCAGACGTACCTGGCGCGAACGTTGTGTTTGTCATGCGAACCAGTGGGACGACAGAGGCATCGGTTGCACGACAGGACCCGTTGGGTTGCACCCCAAACAGCGCTGCAGTTTGTCTATTGTTGACAAATTCTTCGTAAATACCATTCCGGATGTGATATACACGCCTGCCTGGAGTGCCTTCGTGGTCATACAGGTAATGGCCATAGCCTTCAATCGTAGGATCAGAAAAAGCTGAAACGAGTTCTGATGCAACTTGCTTCCCACGCTGGTCGTACCCGGGAGAGGTGTAAAACCAGCTCCTGCCTGCGTAACCGGTCTCGTATTTGAGCGCGCGATCAAGCTCTGATGGATGTCCTACGATTTCATGTGCTACCAATGCAGCGAAATGCGGGTCTAGGATGACTGTAACGTCAGTCTCGGTGTCTTTCATAGCAGGCGCTGCAGCGGTTTCCAGGGTGTCTTTAGCCAATGTGACTGAAAAATCATAAAGGTTTGGTAGTTGTATAGGACCACTATTAACACCGTGCTCTAGTACCTCGAATCCTCTTTGATGACCGAGCGAATCATAAAACTCCAGGGTGCCTTCTTGTCCTGCTGCTACTACGAACACCAGGGCCTCGGTTTGGGCATATTCACTGTCAATATCTATTCCATCCGAACTGACAAACAGTTCCCGAATCATCGATGTAGCGACCCAAACCACGTTGTACATGACCTGATTTCCAAGACCAGTGATCGCCTTGGACGCCTCTGACCCTATATCTATCAAGTGCTGCAATGAAACTCCCAGAGGGTCGGTCTGGTATTGCGCTGGGATGGTACGTTGATGAATGTGTACGGGTGACAAGGTTAAAACGGCCAACGAGCTACCAAGTGTTGGGAAGCGCTGTCTCGCTCGCGCCTTTAGATTCGCGCTGTGTATAGCGCGTGCGTGCGCCGTAGTCAGCAGTTCTTTGATAACCGCCACCATTCGTTTGGTATCAGCGGTTCCCAGCATAGTGCCCGCGTATCCGGGCGCTGATGCTCCGGTGCCTGCGAGCACGTGGGCGCCAATGGCAAAACTGTAATCGTCCCCAGCTTGCTTGACCGAACCGTTTTCTACAGAAACTCCTTTGCCTTGCTGGACCTCTAATCGAATATCGCAGTGTTGGAGACCCGTTAAGGTTTTAGCCCAACCTGTAACGATATCCCGTACGATTTCTCTAGCCTTTTCGACATAATCGACTCCAACCCTTGACTGCAAATCATCCTCCATAATTCGGCATTGAGGTTCTTGGGTAACTAATCAGGTATATTTGTTCCCAAGCCTCGCTCAATCGCGAGACGATAGACCCTGTCCACCACCGCTAGGTCCTCAAATGCCACACCCTGGGATGCGAACAACGTAATGTCGTTCTCCGTTCTTCGGCCAGGGACAGAGCCCGACACGATCTGGTGGAACGGGATAACATCGTCCCAATTGACATAGCCTGCTTCCGAGGCCCTCATTAACTCGCCGCATTCGATTTTCGCCTGATCTACGTCATCGGTGGTTATCACGTCACATTTCTTAACGGTTGTGACGTCCAATTCACGTTTAAGCCATGAGTTGTTGCCAGCGGCGGTAATGTGTGTTCCTGCCCGAACCCACGCCGCCTGTATAACGGGTGTTTTAGAAGATGTAATCGTAACCACTACATTCGCGTTTTCGATGCACTGTTGCGGTGATTCTGTCGCGGTCACGTTGATGTTTAGTTGTTCTGACATGCGAAGAGCAAACTCATTTCGGTGCTTAACTGTGGGACTGTAGACCAGAGCTTCGGAAACATCGCACGCTGTGGCGATGGCTTCGAGTTGTGTTTGTGCTTGATATCCAGAGCCGATAATACCGACCTTAATTGGGATAGGTAAAGCCATGAACTGGGTCGCGACGCCGGATGCTGCTCCCGTACGGATCTGGCCCAACCGTTCCGCTTCAACAATCGCGAGCAATCCGCTCCCTCTGGAGCAGTAGAGAGATACATGGAAGCGTGCCCCTTGGGAAGTTGCTGTATACGATTTATGGCCAACAACCCCTCTCGATGGCCAGGCAGCAGCCATCAAGTTATAGCTGCCCCCTCCTAGCGGGATCCGTCGGCGCGATAGATTGATCACTTCGCCTCTGGATTTAGCAGCAAAAACTTCTTCTACGGCTGCCAAAGCCATCGGCATGTCCAAAAGTGATTCAACATCAGACTCAGTTAAATATAGTGGCATTTCAACAGAAATTCCCTTTATCAACCATGAATCAATAACCTGTCAGACTGTTGGGCATGAGAAAAATGCGGCCCAACCCTTGCCGCATTTTACGGCCATTGTTCGCCGAGATATGCCATGTCCCACATCGCTCGTTCGTACCTCAGTGCTCTTTCGAAAGGTGATCTGAGATCAGAAACATTATCCAGCTCTTCATCATCAACGACCGAGGCTAGAAAATCCACGAACGTACCAAGTGCAGGTTCATCGTGGATTTCGATCCACTCCTCGTATATTGGTACAGATGGGTGGGCGCCTGCCCGTCGCAGTTGCGTGGCCCAGTCTAAATAAACACCTTCTGTAACGTACAGAACAGAGCAAATAGTTGTGAATGGGCGCTCGTATGCCACGCGCACCATGAAATTACAGAACATCTCGGTTGTGGGTAGAGGTTGCTCAGAACGGTAAGCTGATTCGGGAATATCCAATTGTTTAAAAGCACGCCGAAAAAGAGAATCTTCCGCTCCTACAAGCACGCCGAGGAATTCATCTAGGGTCTTGGCAGCTGATTGATTGGGCGCTTTGGCGACTGCAAGTCCTGAAACACGCCTCAACTGGTCCACGAACACATAGTCTTGCAACAAGTAGCGTTTGAACCGCTCGACTGAAAGAGAACCGGATCCTAGTTCTTTGATAAAGGGGTGAGTTGTGGCACATCTCCATAGATCACGATAATCGAATCTGAGACGTTCTATATTGGAACGACTTACCACAATGTTTGTCCGACATGGCGCCCATAAGAACTGTGACTGACGGGTTTGTATGACGTTAGACGGTGGCTTGTCGACATTGCGGTAGCCTAGTCCCGAAGTTTATCGGTGCCTTCTTCATCCAGCGCACAGGTCTCTGGTATAACCGCAACTCTGTATATATCTTGAGCCCGTGCCGGTGAGATTAGTCCTTCGGAGACGTCATGTACAACGGCGGACGCATCTCGCTCTATTGGTTCGCCCCATCCACCACCTCCTGGTGTTTGGGTGATGATTAAGTTGCCACCGTCGACGAAGGTGGTGACTTTCGATGGCAGTTGTTCCGTGGAACCGTCCAGTTTTTCAATATGACTACTTGAAGTTCGTCCTGGTCCACCTCCAAAAAGCCCCCACGGCGGTACATTTTCCCTGTCCGAACTGACTGTTAGCTTGACTTCCTCGC
>CAZXXH010000082.1:2034-3522 GCA_964644645.1 uncultured Dehalococcoidales bacterium | reverse complement strand
CTCGCCGAGGACTCGCAGAGCGCGTTGCATACCAAGACCACCTCTATGGCGTCCGGGACCTTCAGAATCAGCGACTAGTCCGTAAAACTCGACGCGGAGTGGATAGGCCGCTTCAATAGCCTCAACAGGTGCATTTCGAGTATTTGTCATGTGGTTCTGAACGGCGTCCATCCCTGAACTGTCGTGCATGGCTCCCTGTCCGCCGGCATACGTTTCGATATATTGGAAGTAACTACCGTCTTTGGGATCAATTCCGCCGACATTCAACAGATTCATGGTGCCGCATGATGCTGCTTGTACACGTTCGGGCATAGCTTGAGACAGTGCGCCAAGTAGAACGTCCACTATCCGTTGTGTGGTGATTATGTTGGCGTTGCAAACTGCGTTAGGGTACTGAGCTGAGAGTACGGTGCCGTCTGCCACAGTAATTTTCAACGGCCGGTACGCCCCTGCGTTTGACGGCAACTCAGGGTCTAGCATCGCCTTGAGCACGTAATTTACGCAAGATGCTACTGATGGCCACCGGCAATTAATGGGCCCACGCGCTGCAGGGTCAGTCGCGGAGAAATCGGCATGTAGAGAGTCTCCTTGGGTCTCCAGTGAAACTCGGATGTGATAGTTGCGATCGACGATTCCATCACCCTCTATTACATCGTCAAATGAATACTTGCCATCTGGGATGGTACGGATAAGTGAACGGAGTCGACGTTCAGTGTAGTTAATTAGTTCGGTTAAGTAACGGTCGATTGTTTTCGTGCTATAGCGCTTTACCAATTCTCCAATTCGTTTTTCACACACTGCATTCGCAGCGAATTGCGCTTCTAGGTCTCCTCTGACATCAAAAGGGGTGCGGACATTCTGTGCCAAGATAGCCCAGAAATCTTTGGCTAATTGCCCTCTAGAGAATGCGAGAACCGGCGGTATTTGAAGACCCTCTTGATAGATTTCTGTTACACCAAATGGCATAGAACCTGGGGCGAATCCTCCCATATCCACGTGGTGAGCTTGATTCGCCGCGATCGCGATTATGGTGCCTTCGAAAAACACCGGTGAAATCATAGCCATGTCGTTGAGGTGACCAGGCCCGGCTGGATATGGGAGGTTCAGAGCGATGGCATCTCCAGGGTCCAGTTGTTCCAGAGGATAAACTTCTAGTGCAGTCCGAACCGCGCTGTGCATTGTCCCTAGGTGAACTGGGGTTGCGGTTTCACTTTGAGCTACGACGTCTCCATCTAAGTTGTATATTGCACAAGAGCAATCGTGCCTGTCCTTGATGTTCGTTGAGTAACTGGCATGGATCATAGAAACAGTCATCTCCTCGGCAATTGAGAAGAAAGCGTTGCGCATGATCTCAAGGGTGATTGGATCAAATGAAGAGTTGCTCAACTTGGATCCACCTCTACCAGGAGATAGCCGTACGTGTCGACGGTAGCACGCTGGCCTGGCCACAACAGAGAGGTGGAGTCGAGTTGTTCCACCACGGCTGGA
>CAZXXH010000082.1:0-2024 GCA_964644645.1 uncultured Dehalococcoidales bacterium | reverse complement strand
GGTACGCAAATGCTGAACTCCGTTTGCCTTTTTGTCATCTTTACGGAGCTCTAGTGAGGGCATAGGGAGTGACGCTATGGCACTCAAGTGTATGTTGACGATTTCAACTGAATTGTCAGGGCTGGCATAACCGTAACGTTCCTTATGCGCGTTATGGAACCGGTTCACAATTTCCTCTATCTGAGCGCGTCCGATAGATCCGGACGGCGCAATGACGTCCAACTCAAATCCTTGTCCCTGGTAACGTGCCTCTACTGCTCGTACTACAGAAACATCATCCCAATCGATATTTTCGTTTGCCATATCTTCCATTGCTTGTCGTTCCATGTCACCAAACCGAAGTTCGAGCAACGCGGCGGCGTCCTCATCCGCTCTATGGAGCAGGGTGCGAATGTAGTCCCGTCTCATGTCGGCCATAAGCAGCCCGAGGGCAGAGGTGACTACGGGAGCTATGGGTTAAAGGACACTTGGCACGTGTAGTACAGCGTCTAATTCCGTTGCATGCAGTGGTCCAGCTCCACCAAATGCGGCGAGCACGAAGTCTCTTGGATCAAGACCTTTTGCTACCGAAACAACCCTGATGCCCTTGATCATGGACGAATTAACAACCCTGATTATGCCCGAAGCGGCTTGTTCGATAGTCAAACCTAATGGGTCTGCTATTTCGCGTTTGATAGCGAACCTAGCCCGTTCGGTATCCAGGGTCATGCCGCCTCCGAGTAGACTCCCTGGCCCAACCCGGCCTAGCGCTAAGTTGGCGTCGGTAACGGTGGGGGCAACTCCGCCGCGGCCGTAGCACGCCGGGCCTGGATCGGCTCCGGCGCTCTGGGGGCCAACTCCCTCCGCCGGCTCCGAGGGTGTGAAGATCAATCGCAGGCGATTTTACAGGCAGGCCCCCGACTTCGCCTTGACGAGAACGTGCAACTTCGCCTCGGTAGCAGAGAGCCACGTCAAAACTGGTACCGCCCATGTCTATGGTAATTGAGTTTGGCTCTCCAGCCATAGATGCGATTGCTGTGCCACCGATCACTCCCGCTGCCGGTCCGGATAGCAAGGTATGCGCGGGTCGCTCTGCGGCGGCATTGGCACTGACAACTCCGCCGTTTGACTGCATAACATGGACGCCTGAGGTGACACCAACGCCGTGTAACGAATGCTGGAGCCCTGCTAAATATGTGCCCGTCCGGCCGGATACGTAAGCGTTGATGGCCGTTGTACTCATTCGATCGTATTCTTTGAACTCAGGAAGCACATCGGATGAGAGAGAAAGGCGTAAATCGGGCAATGCTTCTTGTATGGCATCCCCAAGAGCTCTTTCGTGGATGGGATTCGCGTATGAATGGAGAAGGCACACTGCCACAGCATCTACCTTGGCCTGTCGAAGCTTATTAATTAGCGCATGGACTGCACTTTCAGGCAGGGTTTCCAGCACCTCCCCTGTGTGAAGCACCCTCTCAGGTACCTCAAAACGGAGGCGACGGGGCACTAAAGCATCTGGACGCCGTACACTCCAATCGTATAGATGTGGTCGGTCTTGTCGCCCGATCTGCAAAACATCACGGAATCCAGCAGTAGTCACCAGTGCAGTTCGGCTGCCATTACGCTCGAGTACCGTGTTGAGTGCTACGGTTGTACCGTGAATGAAATACACGATGTCAGATGGTTTCTGTCCCGTATCCTTTAGTAGTTGCTGCAGTCCATTGATCACACCGAGCGCAGGGTTGTCCGGTGTTGATGGTGTTTTTGCGAAACGCAACCCACCTGAATCTGTGTCAAAAACTGCCAGATCTGTAAACGTCCCGCCGACGTCTACTCCTATTCGGGTGCTTGCCATATCTTTAGTCTATTTCCAATCTGGAACGCTCTTCCCGTTGAAATACCGGTGAGTCGTTTTATACCTACAGTACAAAGGTGCGAGCTACGGATCGGGCCCTCTAGTGTACAGAGCAACTGTCATGTGGGCATAGGTTCGGATATATATCCTCTCTGACGGTAGACTTGGTGCTACATCGATTTACAGCAAT
>CAZXXH010000081.1:0-8630 GCA_964644645.1 uncultured Dehalococcoidales bacterium | reverse complement strand
CATTTGGCTGGACTCCGCTACATTATTAGCAGTGTATCTTAGTTTTTTCATTAATGTGGATCCAGGGGCAGAAGCGCCGAATCGATCTAGGCCTATAATTTCGCCGTCAAGTCCGATATGGCGTTCCCAACCGAGGGAAGTGCCGGCTTCAACCGAAACCCTTGCACGCACTAATCGTGGTAGAACTGACTCTTGGTACTCCTTCGACTGGTCAGCGAAGAGTTCCCAGGAAGGCATGGAGACTACCCGAACCTTCGTACCTTCTTGTTCAAGGATCATGGCGGCTGAGAGCGCTAGTTGAACTTCGGAGCCGGTGCCAATCAGCAATATCTCCGGATCGCCTGTCCTGTCACGCAGGATATATGCACCTTTTGAGACATTGCCAGCGGCAACGCTATCTCCTCCGACGGCTGATAAAGAAGGCACCATCTGACGGGTCAGCGCTAGGGCAGTGGGTCTTGACCGGCTACTGGCAGCTATACGCCATGCCTCGATAGTTTCGTCGGGGTCAGCTGGTCGGATAACGGTCAAGTTCGGAATTAATCTCATCGCCATAAGCTGCGAGATAGGCTGGTGGGTTGGCCCGTCCTCCCCAAGTCCTATCGAGTCATGCGTGAAGACGAAAATCACAGGAAGTTTAGAGAGGGCTGCCAATCGTATAGCAGGTCGCATGTAATCGGAGAATATTAAGAACGTGCCGGTGTAAGGGGAGACTCCACCATGTAGTGCCATACCGTTGGCGATAGAGCCCATTGCGTGTTCTCGGACACCGAAGTGCATGTTCCGCCCAGCATGGTTTTCGGGACCGAAGTCACCACGCCCGCTCATGTTAGTGTTATTAGACGGGGCCAGGTCAGCCGACCCACCTACAAGTCTGGGAAGACAGTTGGCGATAGCGTTTATCGCTTTCCCTGATACGGCTCTGGTGGCTACAGGTGAGGTGAATGTACCGAGTAGTTCTTCGAGGTCTTTATCCCATCCTTCTGGAAGTTCTCCGTTAACGTCACTTTCAAACGCGGTAGCCTCAATTGGGTATTCGCGGCTATAGGCTTCGAAACGCGTTTTCCATGCGGATTGTAACCGTCGTCCGCGTTGGATAGCAGATCTAGTGTGTGCAATGACCTCGTCAGGGATATCGAATGGTGGCAGGTCCCAGCCAAGGGCCTGCCGACTTTGATCTAGCTCATCATCTCCTAAGGGCTCGCCGTGTGCAGATCCCGTCCCCGCCTTGTTTGGACTGCCATAACCTATAGTGGTTGTCACTATGATAAGTGTTGGTTTTTGTTTACACGATTGACCTTGTCGTATCGCATGATCTATCGCGTCTAAGTCTAATCCGTCCACCGGGCCTAAGACTTGCCAGCCACAAGAGCGAAACCGAGCATGTATGTCGTCTGAGAAGGTAATGTCAGTATCGCCCTCTATGGAGATCCCATTGTCGTCGTACAAGTAGATCAATTTTCCGAGACCTAGGGTTCCTGCCAGAGATGCTGCCTCGTAGGCCACACCCTCCTCTAGATCACCATCGGACAGAATTGCATAAGTGTAGTGATCGACGATCTCGTGGCCAGGTTTGTTATAGGTATTGCCGAGCATTCGTTCTGCGATTGCCATACCAACACCATTTGCTACACCTTGCCCGAGCGGTCCTGTAGTTGCTTCTACTCCCGGAGTCAGACCATGTTCTGGGTGTCCTGGTGTGATGCTGTCCCATTGCCGAAACTGACGTAATTGATCGATTGGTAAGTTATATCCGGTCAAGTGCAAAAGTGAGTAAAGTAGCATGGATGCATGTCCGGCTGACAGTACAAAACGATCTCGCCCTGGCCATTTCGGATCTTCAGGGTGGTGTTGCAGAAAGCGGTCCCAGAGGACGTAGGCCATCGGAGCAGCTCCCATAGGGGCGCCGGGGTGTCCGGAGTTCGCGTTCTGTACCGCGTCGGCGGATAGGAAACGTATCGTGTTGATAGATAACTCGTCTATACGGGATGCATGACGAGCAATTGCGAGAGGATTGATATTCATCTAGAGCCTTTCAGACCCAGTTTCAGATAATTCTGAGAGTGTAACTCTCGAAAGTCTTGGCATAAACCGCATGGTTGATCTTCGCGGTATGAACTGTCTAATAACTTTAGAGAATACCTGCTGGAGGGATAGATGTTTGACCTCTTGGATTGCGTATATTCGCTTTGATAACAACTGAATAACATGTCTTGGGTCTATCTTGATCCGCGAGTGTTAATTGTGACGGCGTAGATGGATGAAGAGGCAGTGATAAATAGGCGGTTGGAATCGGCGCCCCCAAAAGTGCAGTTTGCTGTTTTCTCTGGCAAGCGTATTTTCCCGAGGAGTCGGGCAGAAGCCGAGTAGACGTGGACGCCGTCCCAAGCACTTGTGAAAAGATTCCCATATCCATCTAAACAGAAACCATCAGGAACCCCTGGGTCGATATTAGCGAACACGCGTCCATTAGTGAGATATTTACCTTGTTCAACGTCAAAAACACGAATGTGGTGAGGGCCTTGCGGATTGTGCGTTCGCCCAGTATCAGAAATGTACAAAAGAGACTCGTCCGGTGAGAATGCGATGCCGTTAGGTTTGTCGAAATCGTCTGAGGCGATTTCGATGTTGCCGCTTAACGGATCAAAGCGAAAAACGTAGCATCCGTCTAGTTCGCTCCTCGACTGTACACCTTCTCCGATCCCAAGTAAGCCGTAGGGAGGATCTGTGAACCAAACTGTGCCATCAGATTTAACCGCTAAATCGTTGGGTGAATTCAATCTATGACCTTTATAGTTGTCCACGAGAGTGATGATGGTTCCGTCTGTTTCTGTTCTTGTTACACGGCGGTTTGAATGTTCGCAAGTTAAGAGGCGGCCTTCTAGATCTACAGCGTTCCCGTTCGAATGGCCGGATGGCTCTCTGAAGATGAGCTGACCATCCTTGTCCGCCCAAGACCACATTCGATCTGAACGGACGTCGCTCCACACAAGCATTTCATTCTCTGCAAGATACGTTGGGCCTTCAGCCCATATTGCGCCATCAGCTAATTTGGTAATGCAAGAGCTACCATGTAAGAGCGTGCTGAATTCAGGCGAAAAGGACTCGAGGAAAGGTGTCATACCAGCAATGTCCGCTGGACAGGCGTCCTTGCTTTCAACTCCTGTGGATTATCACCATTTTTGTTTCGGTCATCTCTTCTACCGCGTACCGAGGGCCCTCTTTACCCATTCCGCTATCCTTTAGGCCCCCATACGGCATAAGGTCCGCACGGAACTGTGTCCCACCGTTTATGTTTAGGTTCCCGGACTCGACTTCCATTGCAAAACGGAGTGCGTTGTCTATGCTCTCCGTGAATATGGCGGCACTAAGACCGTAACGGGTGTCATTCGCAAGCTCAATTGCGTGATCCACGTCTTTAGCTGGTGTTACGGCAACTGCGGGTCCGAAAATTTCATCCCGAGACACGCGCATGTCTGGATCTACGTCAGCTAGGATAGCTGGAGCTAAGAGAGCTCCGTCGCGTTGACCGCCGGTAAGCAATCTGGCGCCCCCGTCCACTGCTTCATTGATCCACTCATCGACCCGGATGGCATCATTTTCACGGACCATCGGGCCTACTTTCGTGTCTTGGTTCATTTGGTTGCCCAAAAGCATCCCTTCCACTTTCTCTTTCAGAAGGTCCAAGTAATCACCGTAGATATTTTCGTTGACGATGACCCGTTGGGTAGAAATACATACTTGACCAGCATTTGAGAAGCCGCTTTGGACAGTAGCATCTGCGACTTTACCTAAATCGGCGTCTGGCAGCACTATTAATGGGGAATTTGAGCCTAGTTCCATGGTGACTTTCTTCAGACCTGCTACTCGGCATATGTGCTCACCGACGTCTCTGCTGCCAGTGAAGGTAACTTTTCTGATATCTGGGTGAGCAACCAATGCGTCCCCTATAGCACCACCAGGTCCAGTAATACACTGAATCGCTTCAGCGGGCATGCCGGACTCAATCAATACTTCCGATAATTTTAGTGCTGATAACGGGGTGTCGCTGGCGGGCTTAATCACGACAGCGTTCCCTCCGGCAAGTGCTGGACCTACTTTGTGAGCTACTAGGTTTAAGGGAAAATTGAATGGAGTAATGGCGGCGACTACTCCTACAGGGACTCTAAGCGTGAAGCCAAATTTGCTTGCGTTACCGGGTGCCGCATCTAGGGGTATTGTCTCACCGTGGATCCGCTTGGCCTCCTCCGCAGAAGTTGTAATGGTCTGGATACATCGTTCAGCTTCCATTCTCCCTTCAGTTATGATCTTGCCTTCCTCAAGGGATATTGTTTGACCGAACTCCTCCTTACGCTCTTCAAGCAACGTGGCAGCGCGGAGCAGTATTGTGTAGCGGTCGAATGGCGTTAGCTTTCTCATCTCAGCTGCACCGCGCTTCGCGCTTTGTACGGCCATTTCAACATCTTCTATATTCGCGATGGGAACCGTATCGACAGTTGACCCATCGTATGGGTTGATTACATTCGCTGACTGCTCACGGCTGACCCACTCGCCGCCCATGTACATTTTCATATCTACCCTCCATTGCTGTACTTACGTTCATTGTGGCTAAGCCATTAAGCGATGATGTTCTTGTGATTGGAGTATAACCAAAAGGACGATGGTTGGGTGTTCCTTGACAGGGCATCGCGAGATATGCGCGCCGTCGATGAGCCTGACGAGGTCTGGACGGAGATTTCCATGGCTGTGGAGTATGTCTGACAGGAGGTCGTCTGGAACCCAGAAACCCAGAGAGGTTCAAATGGTTGTGGTGATCGTCAATCCCGTGTCGTTGATGGGCAGTACAAATTAGATTATGTGATTCATTTTTCAGTAAAGGGGCACTGCGTTATCGATCTCTAAATTACACCAACCATGGTGCTAGGGCCATATGAAGATCAGTTGTACCATTCGAGGTTCAACCTATCGTCGGCTTGCTCTCCTTGTGTGTCGTCGCTGTGCCGGTGCTTCGGCACCGCGGTGCCGAAAATCAGGTGCATCCATGAGGCGTTCAACAACTATCAGTGCGTCTCGTAATCGTGATGCAACGGCCTGGGCATAACGAGAACTGAATATAGCAGCACCAGATGAGTCGATTCCTGAGTCATCTAACCCTTCCAGTAATATGCGGCTGGTGATTACGGTTGGGCGGGCCATGTCGTGTCGACGCACTATGATTTGATATAGCTTCTCTTCAGCCCATGGTGTTGAGGCATGGGCACCTAGATCATCAAGGATCAGCAACTCTGTGGTTAGGAGCTGGTCAAACAGGCGGTCGTACTTATCGTCTGACGTGGGGTCGAAGCTTCGCCTTAGTTGATCTAACAGGTCTGGTACAAATCGGAAAAGTGCTGGCTCACCCCGTTGCAGTCGCTCATTTACAATCGCAACTGCTAAGTGAGTTTTACCTGTACCGGTTGGGCCGGTCAAGTACAGCCAAGCTTCGGGTGCCCCGGCGAATGAACGTGCGGCTTTTGCTGCTTCTTTAAGCGTTTCTCTTTGACGAGCTGATGCTCCGCTACCTCCCCTAGTCTCGAACGAGGTGAACGTCATCTTATTGAGCATACGCGTTGGTACTCCTGCGTGATCAGCGCCATCGACAACTCGTCCCGCCCGAATCTCGGCCACTTTTGCTAGTGCAGGGTCGAATAGACGTGTTTGTAGACGCTCACTTAGATTGGACGCAGGTCCGCTGGAGGTGACGATGGTCGGGAGGCGTTCGTTATACCGATGAGTCAATATTTGATCCAGTTTGGCATCGGCCCACGGTGTGGCTGCTAATGTTCCCAAATCGTCTAAAACAAGGACGGGTGCCTGGGTGACTTGGATAAAAATTTGGTCATAAATCGGTCCGACATTTGGGTCAAAAGCGGCGCGCAAATGATCTAGTAGGTCAGGTACAGGGATAAAGAGTACGGGTCTGTCAAGTTCTATGATCCTGTTGGCCACGGCGGCGGCGAGGTGTGTCTTGCCAGATCCACTGGGTCCTAGTATCACTAACCAGCCGTCAGGATTTTCAGCATACTGTCGAGCTAAAACTATGGCTTTACTAAAGCTATCTGTATCTACGCTAACTCCTCGCCCAGAGCCCGTCATACTGTCGAAAGTTAGGCGGCCAAGCGGGCCTAGGTTACTGTATCGACGGAGTAGGTCGCCTCGGCGAACACCCCAAACGCGTTCTTGGCATTCACAAGGTTCGACGGTTCCAAACCCTGGTGTTCCTATCTGTGCGTCGACACGCAGCCACCTTGTGTCCTGACAGATTTCGCAAGACGGTTCCTTATCGTGTACCGCGTCTTTGTTGTCGTTTCCAGTAAGCTTCAATGAATTCGTCGGGGTGTAGCGCTTCAGAATTTCTTCCAGGCTTTCCATGTGGCTTCCCTTCAGCGGTCCATCCAGATAGTACCGCTTCTATGTAGCGCCAATTGCGCGCGTTTCGTTCTGCTGCGATTTTGATAGCTTCCATAATCCAGGACTCAGGATACTTCTCTATTGCTTCTTCTATCTTTGTGACTATGATCGGAGTTAGTAGACCTATATTGTCTTCATACTCCGAGAAGACTGTGTTTGAGTACTGTTGGTCCGATGTTGTAGATGCTTCACTCAGTACGTCCATCGGTTTCTCGTGGTGCCATCGTGAAGCAGAGCTACGTTCTTGAGGAGTGTTTAGGAAGTAGAGGGTGTGTGAGCCCTGGCGGGTGCTAAGGAATATCCCTTTATCAACGATTGCGTCCAGTGATGCTGTGATTGCTACTTCCAGTTCTATGCCTTTCTGTCCTAGGCCGTCCGCCATTGTTTTGTCGGACCACAACTCGTCAGCACTGATCGGTCTAGGAGATCCTTTCTTAGTGTTGATTAGCCACAGAGAGCGTAACAGTACCTTAAGTTCATTAATATCGCTCACCTGAGCTAGATAACTAGAGAGAATCGGAGTCGGTATTGGAGTAAATTGAACGTTGGCCGGGAATCCGCCCGTTGAGATCATACTGGTTGTCTGGCTTGTACGACTCTGCCGGGAACGTTCTCAAAGCGCCCAATATGGTCCCGTACCGAAAGTTGTACGCTTCCCGTAGGTCCATGGCGGTGTTTGGCAATGATGATCTCAGCTAGATCTCGAGGATAGGGCTGTCCCGGATGAGCTGTTGCCCACTCGTCTTCAGAAGTGAACTTATCTTCCCGGTGGATGAAACCAACCACGTCCGCGTCTTGTTCTATGCTGCCGCTCTCCCGAAGGTCCGACAGAATCGGACGACGAGACTGTCGTTGTTCGATTGCACGACTGAGTTGACTTACTGCCAAAACTGGGACGTTCAAGTCGCGTGCCATGGCCTTAAGCGTCCTTGATATTTCACTTACTTCTTGAGCCCTATTTGATTCCCTGCGCATGGCATTGCCCATGATCAATTGCATGTAGTCTACGATAACTAAGTCTACGCCATGTTCCATCTGAAGCCGGCGTGCTTTACCGCGCATTTCAACCACCGTTTGTATGGGTGTGTCGTCCACGTATATGGGCATCTCAGAGAGTACCCCGATAGCGTCGATCATTTGTGCTTCTTCAGCCGTGTTAGTACGCCGTGTGCGGAGGGTGTGCATTTCAACCCTGGATTCTGCAGAAAGTAATCGTAGGGCGACTTGTTCACGACCCATCTCGAGGCTGAATATAGCTACACGGGCGCCTGTTCCCGCGGCGTGGCGTCCTACGTTCAGCGCCAACATACTTTTACCTATACTAGGTCTGGCAGCTAGCACTATGAGATCGGATCTCTGGAGGCCTCCTAGTAGTTGGTCAAGTGGTACAAATCCTGTTTCTATAGGGAGTACTGCTTGATCTTCAGGTTCTATGAGCACGCCAGCGGTTTGCAGAAAAGGGTCGAGAGCTTCGCTCAGTAACGTGAAATCACGACTGACATGCCCAGACCGAACACCGAACAGTGCTTCTTCAGCGGTGGTTAGTGCTTGGTCCACGTCGGGATCATCAGCGAAACCTATATTCGCGATCGCTCCTGCAGCGGAAATCAGGCGTCTCATTGTTGCAGTGCGGTGGACAATTCTGCCGTAATGCTCAACGTGTACGGAGGTCGGAATGACCGAAATAAGGTGGCTTAGAAATGCCGGCCCCCCGATATCAGTCAACCTTTCCAGGCGAGTCAATTCGTGGCCGTCTGTCACTTGATTGACCGCATCACCTCTATCGACGAGCGATAGACAAGCCTCGTAGCACCAACGATTACGTTCGCGATAGAAGTCCTCTGGTCTGAGGAAACCTGACACGCGAGACACCGTCTCGCCATCAATCAATAAAGATCCCACGACGGATTCTTCGGCGTGGATATCGTGAGGTGGGAGTCTTTCTCCAAGCAAAATTACGACTCGCGCTCTGCGTCGAGTTGATCAGTAGATTGATCCGTTGGCGCGGTAGAGGAATCGGCAGAAACGTCGGATTCTGCAGAGTGATTGACCTCGGCCTCTGGATCTTTTGACGATTCAAATGCCTCGTCTGCTTCTACAACACTTTCTGCTACGACGACGAGCGTATTGTCGATTTGTACATCTTCGTAAAGACGTATTGGTATGTTGAATTGGCCTGT
>CAZXXH010000080.1:1905-8633 GCA_964644645.1 uncultured Dehalococcoidales bacterium | reverse complement strand
ACCGAACTGTGCGCCCGCGCCAAGAAGTAGTGTCTTCGGATTAGAGAGCATCGGCTCGAAGTCAGTCAGCGCTCCTAACCCAAGAAAAATGAGCAATGGAAGTAAATCAGTATTCAATCCAAAGTCCTGAAACACGCGCAGGAAACCAGCAGGCTCACCTCCACCGGCGGATCTCGTGAGTTCTCCGAGCGGTAGATTAGCGAACAAAATCCCCATTGATATAGGGATAAGAAGTAGTGGCTCTTTTTTCTTTGCTATTCCTACATAAAGCAATGCCGCAGCGATTACCCACATAAAAACTATGCGAGGGTCTTCCCAAATCGCTGTAAACCCTTGCCAAAGGCCCTGATAATCAGATAGTAGTTCTTCGAGGTTCATGTCTAGAAGTTCTCGAAAGAGATGTGAGGCTTCAACGTAACGCGATCAGCAATTCACCGTGTTTTACGGCGTCCCCGGCAGCCACATGTACCATATCCACTGTACCGTCCATCGGAGCCGCTATTGATTGCTCCATTTTCATTGATTCAATTACACACACGGTCTGACCTTTATTGACTGAATCCCCCTGACTTACCTCTACCGAGAGCACACGTCCTGGCATCAAGGCAACAATATTTCCTGAACCGGTTTGTACCGGCGCAGCCCGTGGGGTCGGTTCTTGATTGTCAGAATATTCATCTTTCTTATTAGGTCTGTACTCAACGGCATCCTGCGGGAACCTTGCAGGGACTTCCACAGTGTACTGTTTATCATCCACACGAACTTGGATCGGGGTCTCATCTATATCCCCCACCTCGACATCATAAACGTGGTTACCTACCGTTATGCGATAACGCTTAGTCACAGTTCAGATCGATTCCGAGTTGCCATAAGCCGAGAGCGGCCTGCTTGTGCCCATACAGATACATGGGCCTGAGACCTCTCCACCAACCGGGACTCTCCCAAATTTTGGCTATTTGCCAAAGCTAAACCAACTCCTATAGCAGCTGCTATCTCGGAGTCGGACTCGGCAGGAATATCACCTGGGCTATCTTGGATAGACTGCTTTTCCTCTTCGGATCGAGACGATCCTTGCTCCGATCGATCGGTCCATCCTAGAAAGGCAATTGTCAACTGAAGTACCACCAGTACAACAGCCACAAAACCCATGCCTACACCGGTCACTGTCAGTCCCTCGGCAAGCGTGTTCCAGTTGAACGTCGCCCATACCTCCAGTTTGTAATTCTTGCTGAACTCACATGAACTGCGTTTCAGCCGCGGTAGCCGTCGCACTAATGAGCGAATCTGAGCGGCATGATATCAGCAGGCTTGGTCTAAGTTTGACCCGAACTCCATTTTCCCAGAAATAACTATGTGGGATCAATCGACTCTATTTCAACCGTAGTTTCATAGTCATCTACACGAACCTTTACACGCGACAAATAGTTTAACCGTTCGCGCGGCACAGCGACTTTCACTGAACGTTCACCTACCTTCAGCGAGTAGTTCACAAGGGAATACCTACTCTCCAATTTTGAGTGATGTATCACATTCAACATATCTAACGTAGCGACTTGTGCCTCTGCAATATCGATTGGCTGGAACCGCACCTTACAACCTGGATTCGCCTGAGCCATTAGGTGCAAATCTGCAGTAGCTACCACTCCGATCTTAGCGTACCCGCCGGTAGTTTGCCTGTCGGCTAATAACACTATTGGCTTGCCATCACCGGGTACTTGGATCGAACCGAGAGGTACGGCATCGGAAACAATATCGTGACGACCGTTTAACGCTTCTATATTTGGCCCTTCTAACCTAATACCTTGACGGTCAGATTGTTCGGTAACTGTGTACTCACTGTTGAAAAACGTATCCACACCTGCTTGGCTGAATGCATCGCCTTGGGGCCCGAAAATCACTCTAGCTGTGATTTCACTCTCATATCTAGGCCTCAAATGATCAGGCAAGCGCAGGCCAGATTCGTTGGAATGCACAATTGCCCCTATAGGCAAATAATCGCCATTCCGAAGAGGGCGCCCATCCAAACCACCTAAACCAGAAGCCACATGCGTCGACCGAGAACCAAGTTGATGCTCAGTAGCAATTCCGCCTGCGATACACACGTATGACCGCAAACCAGTTATCGGCGCCACGAATTCCAAGATGTCACCGTCGCTCGCACAATAAGTTTCCCAAAGTGGCACTTCCAATGAATTTAAGGTAGCTCCCAAGTCGGCTCCTGTTACCGCGAACAAGGAGGGTCCATCGAAAATAAGGCTCGCTCCTCCTAGGGTAACCTCAAGTGACGCAGCACTCCTATCATTGCCCACAAGTCGATTCCCAATGATCATCGCTGTACCGTCCATAGCCCCACCAACAGGCACGCCAAAACGCTGGAAACCTGGCCGACCCAGATCTTGGACTGTAGTGAATGGCCCAGGGGACATGATACGAATTCCGCGTGTGTTCACGGCTCGTAAATCGATTCTGGTAGTCGGTACATGCCATTTGCTGCCTGAGATTCGATCCGTAGAGCCTCGGCTGTGTCGATCGGTTTAAAGCGCACGAAGCTGCCAGGCATTATTGCCACAGGCGGATTCGCAGCTGGTTCAAACAGACGGGCAGGCGTTCGGCCTATTATGCGCCATCCGGCTGGCCCTGCTAGTGGGTACACACCGGTTTGGCTCTCTGCAATTCCAACAGATCCGGCAGGGATGCGCACCCTGGGCGTGGGAAGCCTGGGGCAAGCGATGCGAGGGTCCATACCCCCCAAATACGGAAATCCTGGTGCAAACCCCAACATGTACACAATGTATGTACCTGCAGAATGGATCTCGATTACCTCATTGGCGGTCATTCCAACTCTCTCGGCAACATGATCGAGATCCATGGCATCGTCGCCACCATAAAGTACCGGTATGGTCAATAAACGTACGTTACTGGGCTCCTGATCCTGGGCACTATCCCCGTCTTCTCGTAATAGTGCCTTAAGACTTTCCAACAGGTCTGAGTAAGATACGACCGAGGAGTCATATTGGACCAGTAAAGATCGATACGAAGGTATCAGCTCAAGAACGCCACAAATCTCAGCAGTTTCAAGCAATTCGACACAGGTATACACACACCGATTCACAGTGATGTCTATTTGGTCACCGAATTCTATAGAGACCGCCTGATCCCCTACTGGCACTATCCGCGGCCATTCACCGACGCTCTTATTCCGCTGTATCAAGCCCACAAGTATTTAGCCTGCTAAACGATTTGGCTAAGGGGCTTAATTTCTACACCATGAGTCTCCAGAGCTCTACGAAGGGCGGACGCCAGATTAACCGATCCTTTGGTGTCCCCGTGTAGACAGATGGAGTCAGCTGCGAAATCTATTTCAGTTCCATCGATCGCGGTGACACGCCCTGTGGTAGCAATCCTAACGGCGCGCTCAATTACCTCCTCAACATCATGGATCACGGCCTGTTCATGCGAACGAGGTACAAGGCGTCCGTCAGGCGTGACAGCTCTATCAGCATAACTCTCCCGCGCCACACGGACGCCTGCATCTCTGGCAATCTCCGCCCAACCAGATCCTGCTAGAACGACGTGTATAAGATTAGGATCATAATCTTTGATCGCGCTCACTATCGCCGACGCCTCAGCGTCATCGCGTACTGCCTTGTTGTACATGGCACCATGAGGCTTAACATGCTGAAGTGCGTGCCCAGCAGTGAAAGCAGCTAGTGCACCGATCTGATATGTGACCGCGTGCCTGACTTCATCTGTGGTTAGTGCCATATCTCGACGGCCAAAGCCTAGGAGATCGGGGTAGGATGGATGAGCGCCTATACCAACACCAGCTGCCTCCGCCAGTGCCACAGTCCGAGCCATGCCATCCGGATCACTGGCGTGAAATCCCGCTGCCACGTTTACAGAGGTAACGTACTTTACGATCTCCTCGTCCATACCCAGCTTGTAAGACCCAAAAGACTCGCCTATATCCGAGTTAAAGTCGATTACGCCCCTAGGCTGAGGCACACCTGTATACAAGTTAAGAACTCCCCATCACTATGTCCAACCCAAACTGAGGTTAGCACACCTAGCGACTGGCCAGAGATGGCTATCCGATCATTACGCTAATGAGGCTTTATGGCTCACTCTGGAGTAATTTTCGGGCCGACTTGCCGACTCAACAACGTGATGCTTGTAAACACCCTCTTGGAATATGTCGCGGTCGCGACCAATTGGGTGTCGCTGACGGACTGCGGAATGCCCAGCACCCGTGAAATCATCGATGTTCAACGTTTCATTCACTTCTTGGATCTTGAACCAACCGCCCGAACGGTAGCGTTCGGAATATCGACGATAATGCGCGTTGCAGCACCATTATGTTCACCAATAGGGTTGGAAATCTCCACACTGCCGCAACATCTAAGCCTGCACCTACAAAGGGAGATTCACCCTTTCCCCAGATTGCCAAGCACGTGTTACGGCATCCGTGAACTCCATATACTGGACACCGTCGGCAAACCCTGTGTGAGTTATCGCTTCTGTGCCACGAATTGCGTTGATAAATTCCTCTTCGACCCGCCACCCACCAATCTTATCCTCAGACACTGTGATCGCGGTCAGATTCTCATCCCCTATACGGCCCCCGAGTATACTTATTCCACTGGGCACAGATTTGGCTGTTTCGTCTGTTTGAAGGTGTAGCGTACCTTCAGAACCCACAAGCCATATGTCGAGTTCCGGCGTTAGCCCGGAGACTGAGGATACCGTTAGATTCGCCGTTCCTCCGGCCACCATTTCACAAATAATTTCCAGATGGTCAGGGATACCGATGGCGATCCTTCTTCCATCTGCGCCGCGATCTCGCCTGTGTTTCACAACTGTTTGCGCCACCGCTTGAACACTTGAAGCTGAACCAACCCAGCGCATCAGCACCTCGTACCAGATCCCCATTTGCATCACGTTGTTACCTGATAGAACCCTCTCATCCCGCCAGTGAATAGGCCTCGTATGATCAGGGAAACCACCATTGGCGGTACTATGTAATCGAACTGATATCAAGTCGCCGATGTACCCTGAGCTAATCAACTCGATAACCGTTGCATCTATTGCCAATGTATGGGGAGCAGGAACGATTTGAGCAACCAAATGTGGATTCGCCACAGAAGCCTCTAACATCTCATGGGCCTCTGAAGAATCCATGGCCATACGTGCTTCGACAAGGACATGTTTATCCGACTCCAGGGCCGCTACCGTAGCCGGAGCGTGCATATTCGGCCAAGTGCCAATACACACTGCATCAATAGAGTCATCCTCAATCAGTTCTAGCCAATCACCGTAAACAACCGGAATATCAAACTCTTTAGCGACCAGTTCAGCGGATTGACGCGTACGATTTGCGACCCCTACGATCTCTACTCCATCTTGGCCGCGCAAGCCTGGAATGTGCCTCAGTCGAGTGTTGGCCCCAGCACCAATTAAACCCACCCGTATATTGTCCACGCTCATGGCTGCCTCCATTAATCCACTGACAAACTGCGACAACGCGAATTGCACCCGCGTTTATGGACGATCAGGTTAGCCGATGCATCTACTGGTGTCGATAAACTGAAAAACAATTCAACGTGCTAGGATCAGCGTTGGATTAATACCATAGGGAGTGGTCAATGCTGGAAACCCCGATCATCAAGCTGCCTCAGCACCGCACATAGGCAGGAGAACAGTCGTGAAAACAGCTTCGAACGTAACGTTAAGCGACGACGCGGTTATCATCACTTGGTCTGATGGCCGCATATGTAGTTACCCGGACCGCTATTTGAGAGTTCAATGTGCCTGCGCGTCGTGTGTTGAGGAGATGACAGGAAGGCGCATTCTCAACGTTTCAGCGGTGCCAGAGAATGTATTCGCTGTGGAGTATGCTCCAGTTGGCCGGTACGCTCTCCAATTCCTATGGAGCGACGGTCACTCGACCGGGATTTACCCATTCGAAATGCTAGATCGTTTATCTGGCGACCAGGCAGTTCACTGCAAATAAATTAGCAAGCCAAGACCGGAAACCTCCATTTGACGGTGTTAGTGACCCGGACTTCGCAGCGCCTAGTGAATCTTTTCTTTCTTTAAACCCCTAGCAAACGCTTGGTTGTGCCAATCACAGCCGCTTCATCAGGAATAAAAGCAGTCTCCAGCGGTTTACTGTAAGGCACCGGGGTGTGAGGCCCTGTCACCCTCTTAACAGGCGCGTCCAGCGAGTCAAACGCCTTGTCCACAACAATAGCAGCTATCTCAGATGCCATACTGCAACGGGGAGAATCTTCGTCACCCACCACAATTCGGATAGTCTTGGCAACCGACTCAAGTATGGTGTCTTCATCCAGCGGAGATATGCTCAGAAGGTCGATTACCTCGGCATCGATTCCCTCTTCCGCCAATTGGGCGGCGGCATTTTTGCACACCTCCGACGTCCAAGACATCCCCACCAACGTAACATCGTTGCCTTCTCGTAGTTTGCGCGCCACGCCCATTTCGATCACAAATGACTCATCGGGCACGAACCCACTCAAATTAATTAGCTTCTTGTGGTTGCACACAATCACCGGATCATCATCACGAATCGCAGCTGCCAACAAGCCACGGCAACTATACGGATCAGAAGGCGCAACTACCTTGAGACCAGGAATGTGCGCCAAAATCGAATAGAAATTTTCCGAATGCTGGGCAGCGTGCCCAGTACCTGCACCAGAACGAGCAAACAT
>CAZXXH010000080.1:314-1895 GCA_964644645.1 uncultured Dehalococcoidales bacterium | reverse complement strand
AAACATCGTCAAAGGAATCTTGGTCTGACCACCGAACATATAGCGACTCTTGGCAGCGTTGGAAAGTAGCTGGTCGAACGCCACGGTAATAAAGTCAAAGTACATTAGGTCTACCACTGGCCTAGTACCAGTCAACGCTGCTCCAACTGCAGCTCCCAAAAAACCCGCTTCGGATATGGGCGTATCACGAATACGTTCTTTCCCGAACTGTTGAATCAAGCCTTTAGTTGCCGCAAAGGGCCCACCCCAAGAATCAATGATTCCCAAATGCTCCCGACCTGCCCCTCCGGCAACATCCTCCCCCATTATGAATACAGCGGGATCTCGCTCTAACTCATCACGTATGGTCTGGTTGAATGCTTCTCTGTAACGCATTTCCTTGCCAGGAACTTCATGGCCTGGACCGAGTGGGTTACCGGCAGTCTGTGTGGTCACTTGAACGCAAGCCTCCTTGTGGAAACCGTTGGCTGGGGCAGTCTAGAGTCGTCAACGCAGGCCTAACAGCGAGTTGGAATACTTGACATAAACGTCTGAATAAAGTTCCTCAATTGGCGGCAGTGGACTTTGTTCTGCAAAGTCGACCGCATCAAGTATCTCTGCATCTACCCGTTCACGCGTTGCCTTAAGTTCATCTGAGCTCATGAGATCCTGTTCTTCGACACGCTTTTCGAAGTTCGGAATTGGGTCGCGAGCCCGCCATTTTTCTTCCTCCTCAGCCAGGCGATACGTAAGGGGATCGTCTGCATGGTAATGGCCGTGGAATCGATAGGTTTTCATTTCGAGCAGAGTTGGACCCTCACCAGCTCGGGCGCGGGATATCGCCTCACCAGCCGCGTCGTAAACAGCAAAAACATCCATACCATCAACAACTACTCCAGGTATCGAGTACCCAGCGGCTCTATCTGCTATGTCAGTCACGGTAACTGCGTATTCAACAGGGGTAGATTCCGCGTAATGATTATTCTCGCAAGCAAACACTACGGGTAACTTCCACATGGACGCCAAATTCAGGCATTCATGCAACACTCCCTGGTTCGATGCGCCGTCACCGAAGAAAGCAACACCAACTCCGTTTGATCCTGTTAGCTTTGCAGACAATGCAGCACCCACTGCAAGAGGGATACTGGCACCAACAATCGCATTAGCTCCAAGCATACCTCGTGAGAAATCGGCGATATGCATTGAGCCACCCTTCCCCTTACATTGGCCAGTAACCCGACCGAATATCTCCGCCATCATGCGCTTAGGCTCCAAGCCCTTGGCTATGCAGTGACCATGACCTCGATGCGTTGATGCAATCCAGTCTTCGTCCGTTAAATGTGCACAAATACCTGTCGGGCACGCTTCCTCTCCATCAGACGTGTGCGCCACCCCCATCGACTTCCCCTTGACTGTCTGCTCAAGCATGGTTTCTTCAAATCGGCGGATCGTGTACATCGTCTCATATATCCAGCGCAATTTTTCGGGCGTTATATCCATAGGTCCCTCCGTATCCTCTGTCCAAGGCTCGGCCATGGGCGCAGCGTGCGTAATACGTTGCCGACACAGGCAGAGCACCAGCCGACTGACTTACCCATTTAC
>CAZXXH010000080.1:0-257 GCA_964644645.1 uncultured Dehalococcoidales bacterium | reverse complement strand
ATCGCCGCGTTAATCGCAGCTTCTGCAGGTAATTCGTCCTTAAGATTACCAACCAAGAGAGCATCATACGGAGAATGATCGAAGTCGACCGATGAAGTTACTGAAAAGAGTATGTTCTTCGGTTCTCCGCTAGACGTACACCGCTCCGCTTCATCAATAACTTCTCTTACTGTGTACATCGACTCTGGCGACAAAACAATACCTTCAGCTCGAGTGAACGCCAGCCCTGCCTCAAACGCCGCTCTCTGACCATGAAC
>CAZXXH010000079.1:0-8642 GCA_964644645.1 uncultured Dehalococcoidales bacterium | reverse complement strand
GCTGTTTTAATGTATTAATTGGGCCGCATGTATGGATGAGACGCAATCCGTCATTCAATCAGGGTTTAGCTTCTGATTTTCTGTGATATTTCGCTCTAGTTAACTTGGAAGGTGCGCGCTCTAAAAATTCGGCTAATGTGTGCCACGGCTCGGTTAGCTTTGCTGCTGGAGACTTAATGACGAACAATAATGAATAGGGATCGTCCACAAGGAGATAGTGATTGGGGTGATTATTGGACGTCATTGGCTGAGATGTTTACAGTGGAAAAATGCTACTGTAGCCAGTGTGTCAGTGAATGCTCAAGCGGTTAGATCCATATACTATTAATTGAGGATGCGTCCAAACGATTGTTCGTCTAAACAACTAAATTGCCCATGGTTACTCGGTACTGCCAACATGCCCATGTGGTGTTTACGGGAATGAAATGAAAAAAACTTTTGACTTCGGACGGCTTTTCTCTAGCGCATCCTCGGATGTACCAATACAGCAGACGTCGCACGCAAAATACGATTTCGCAGTCGCATACCCAGCTCCTGAGACGTTGCCGTTGGATGGATTGCTCGAAGGGATACGTAACGGTCTAGAGGCAGGCGGACGAGATCTCGCCTACTACCCCGATATGATGGGATACCCATTGTTGCGAGAACTGGTTGCAGAGAAATTACACCGTGATCGCGGCTTTGAAATTTCTCCCGACGACGTGTTGCTAACTCATGGATCGGGTGAAGCGAATGCGCTAGTGATACAAGCGCTTACCGATCCAGGAGATACGGTGATCACGGAGGAGTATGTGTACGCTGGGACACTGAACCAACTCCAACAATACGGGGCTCGTATTGTTGGAACTCCGCTAGATGGTGATGGTATTATCCCTGAGGCCTTTGATGAACTCGTCGGACGTCTGGTGCGTGAGGGGCGACGCCCAAAGTTTCTTTACACTATTCCTGAATTCCAAAATCCTACGGGATCAACGTTGCCTGGTCATCGCCGCCGACAAATATTGGACACGGCATTGCGATACGGCATTGCTGTTATCGAAGATGATTGTTATGTTGATCTCCGTTTTGAAGGTGAGAGGCAACCTTCTTTCCGTTCTCTGGACCCAAATGGTCAAGTGGTCCACGTGGCCTCGTTCTCTAAACTCTTGGCTCCGGGCTTACGTATGGGGTACGTAACTGCGCCGCCAGAAGTGCTGCGGCGTGCTCACAGCTTGCGGAGTGGGGGGCGTGCCAACCAGGTTGTGGCACTAGCCATACAGGGCTATTTGAGGGAGCATTTAGACGAGCATCTGGATAATATAGGACCAGTGCTAAGAGAGAAACGCGATGCTATGTCGAGCGCCTTGGGTGAAACGTTCGGGGGTAGTGGGGCGACTTGGACCAAACCGCATGGCGGGTGCTACATATGGCTTTCCATGCCCGAATCTGTGAACATGACGGAACTTCAACCGAAGTGTTTCGAAGCTGGAGTGGGGTATCTGCCAGGATCTACTTTTTCACCGAACGGAAATGGGGATCACTGTGCTCGCCTTTGCTACGCGTACGAATCGCCCGAGAAAAACCGAGCCGGTATAGAGTTACTGGCAAGTTTGCTGGGCAAAGAAGGAGCGTTCCGAGCAGCGCCGGGTCCGTAGTACACCTTTGCAGCATATTTAGTATCTAAAGCTAATTGGTGCTGAATCTACTGGGACGCTTGCTCGGTCCTGAGTGCATGATCGATTTGCGAAGGTTCTCAGTTTCTTGTACGAGTGTGGACAGTCCCATTTCTAAACGCTGGGAGACAGTCTCTGCAGCAAGTAACGCATATCGAGTGTTTGCTGACGCAGGTTCAAGGGTCGACCCGATAAAGTACGACAGTTTCGCGGGGTCGTCCGGAATTTTCAGGTTTGTATGAGCGCTGAATGTGCCTATAGAGGCGAAACGATTGGCTACGTATTGACCAATTGCTCGTCGTGTCTTGTTTGGTAGGCAGGCATTTAAATCGCCTAGTTTATCGTCTAGGAGTTCGACGTTAGCGTTTGGAAATGAATTCTGTCGGTCGATAGAAACGATACGGAATCGTTGTTCCCCTACCACCACCAGCGGTATTACTCTACGGTCTGGCTCGCCAATGTGAGCTATACGCGCGACGCTACCTATCGCGTGGGGTGTAGAGTTACCACCCACCTCCACACCATTTTTTATGAGTACTACCCCGAACCTGTAGTCTGCCTCAATCGCTGTTTTGAGCAAGTCTAAGTATCGGGATTCGAAGATCCGTAGTGGGAGGACTCCACCAGGGAACAAAACGGTGCTTAGTGGGAACAGAGGCAACTGCCGATTCATCCTATCAGCAGTTTATCACTCTAACACTGATAAACTTTTCGGCGAGCATATAGGAGGGCACTGGACCAAATGATTTCGTCAGAAATACGTGGAATCGAACGGTATCTTGTTGAGCTACGCCGGGATTTACACAGTAATCCCGAAACGGCATTCAGAGAGGTCAAAACAGCGGATCGGATCGCCACCGAGCTGGAGAACGCAGGCCTCTCTGTACGAAAGGGGATAGGCAAGACTGGCGTCGTGGGCGTGTTGGAGGGTGCCAAATCTGGGCCAACGCTATTAATAAGAGCAGATATTGACGCACTGCCTATAGTCGAGCAGACAGGCCTACCTTTTGCGTCCACCAATGGAGCTATGCACGCTTGTGGACATGATGGTCATATAGCCATGGCTGTGGGTGCTGCTCGTGTTCTGGCTGCCACACGTGAAAAATTGAACGGGCGGGTTGTTTTCGCCTTTCAGCCAGCCGAGGAGATCGTGCACGGCGCGTTGGCGATGATAGAAGATGGTGTACTGGAGACTCCCAAGCCAGATCGGGTTGTTGGTATTCACCTCTGGAATGCGCTCGATTTGGGCCGGGTAGGGGTCAACATGGGTACGGTTTTTGCCAGCGCCGATGTCATAAGAATTACAGTAAACGGCCGGGGCGGTCATGGTGCTGCGCCCCAAACTACTGTTGATCCTGTGGTTACGTCAGCAGAGATAGTAACAGCGCTGCAGACTATAGTGAGCAGAGAGATATCTCCTAATGACATGGGAGTGCTCACATTCGGACAGATAAACGGCGGTAGCGCGCCCAATGTGATACCAGATACCGTGACACTTGAGGGAACAGTAAGAGCGTTTAAGCCAGAAATACGTTCCACAATATTTAAGGCTACCGAGCGTGTAGCGGCATCTGTAGCGTCGTCGATGCGCGCGGAAGCTCAATTTGAACATTTATACGGGTCACCACCTGTGATCAATGATCCTGAGGTGGCGGCCTTTATTGCGCGTCACGCCACTGGCGTTGTCGGAGAGGATATGGTGGGTGAAGTAACGCCGACTAGCATGGGCGACGACATGTCGGAGTTCTTGAACCGAGTGCCTGGCTGCTATTTCTTCATCGGGGCTGCTACCAAAGGAAGCGAAGGTCATCACTCGGTACGGTTCGACTTTGATGAACGTGCCTTGACTATCGGAGCACAGATCTACGTACAGGCGGCTCGGGAGTATCTAGGCTAGTGGGCCCCTTCATAATTGGACCCATAGGTAAGCAGCCTGCTGCAGGCAGAGTATCCGCGTCTTTCAAACGACGGGCGAGACGCCTCCATCCACGTTAACCGATGAGCCAGTAACGTAACTCGCCCGGTCTGACGCTAGGAATGCGATTACGTCACCAGCTTCCCTCGACTCACCTATACGGCCCAGAGGTATTGATTCTCCCACTTCTGAATAGTGTTGTTCCAGGGTTAGGCCTGGATCTGCCTCTACGCGACCTTCCCATCTTCGACGTTGCTGCCCGCTTTTTATGTTACCTACGCACACTGTGTTTACCCGGATACCTTCTGAGGCGAACTCTTTTGAAAGAGCCTTTGTGATAGAAATACCGGCAGCTCGGGATGCTGAAGTAGGTAGCGAGCCACTAGGAGAGGCTTTACCCCCAGGGGTAGTCACGTTCACGATGGCACCGCCTCCCGCTAATTTCATGTAAGGGATCACTGCCCTGGCGAAATAGATTGCGCCGAATACCTTAAGGTGTAGGTCTTCCTCCCAAACATCGTCATCAGCATCCAGAAACCCGTAGGCGTGAGAGGTCCCAGCGTTGTTTACGAGAATGTCCACTCCCCCCAACTTTTCTACGACTCTTTTTACCATCGTTTCAACCTGATTTCGATCTCGTACGTCAGCGGGTATTGGGATGACCTGAGCGCCCGTGGACTTACGAATATCATCAGCCGCTTTCACTAGGGGCTCTGGGGACCGCGCGCATATCGCGACGTGTGCGCCCTCTCTTGCGAGCGACAGAGCTGTGGCTTTTCCGATTCCGTCACTACCGCCTGTGATGATTGCCACTTTTCCAGTCAACTCCAGATCCATAACCACCTCCTACTCCAGCAATGCGTTGCAGTCCACGGGTCTTAGGGTATGTGTTGATGAGATTATAGGAACGAACCGATCCGAATTAATCTGACTGTGGTGTTTTGATTCTACTGTCGTCCAGGGAGTACGCTTCGTCAAGAAGGTCTACAACGTATCGAACTTGGGTTGCAGCCTCCGCACGCCTCAAATGAGTATTCAGTTGCATAGCACATCCCGGGTTGCTTGTGGCGATTACTGAGGCGCCAGTTGCGGTGACATTAGCAATCTTTCGGCTGCCGAGCCTATTAGCCATTGCGTGCTCGGTCAATGAGTACGTTCCACCCGATCCACAACATATAGAAGGTTCATCAATCTCGGTGAGTTCGAGGCCAGGAATCGCTCGTAGGATTTGACGCGGTGCCCTGGTTATGCGCTGGGCACTTATCAAGTGGCAAGCGTCTTGGTAAGTTGTTTTGAGCGCGAGAGGGCTTTTCGGTGGTTCGAATGGCAAATTCACTAAGAATTCGTGTATGTCCCGTGTGATGGAGGCAAGGCGCTTGGCCCCTTCGGCGTAGGTTTCATCCCCACTTAACAGATCACCATATTCCTTCATGATCGATCCGCAGCCGGCTGAGGCTACGACCACAGCGTCTGGTTCTACTTGTAGGAAGCTGTCTACGTTGCGCTTGGCCATTTTGAGAGCCCTATCGCTGTCCCCGGCGTGGAGGTTGAGGGCGCCGCAACAACCTTGCGATTGCGGGAGAATCACTTCCACTCCATTACGCACTAGAACGCGAGTAGTTGCACGAAGGGTGCTGGCATGGACTAGGGGCATCACACATCCACTCAGTAGTGCGACCCTTGCTTTTCGAGCCCCTTGTGCTCGAAATACTTGGCCCTTCGCGATGAAGAAGTTGTCCGAAAGATTTGGCAATGTATCGTCTAGGCGCTCGAAAATCTTAGGCAAGAACTGGAAAATGCGAGCGGCTCGTACAGCTTTTCTAAGGCCCGTGCGTTGGTAAAGGCGGAGAGCACGGGCAGATTCCCTGACCCATCGTGAGTGCGGTAACAAAAGGCCGAATACGATAGCTCTAATCGCCCGTTGTGCCAGTGGGCGTCGGAAACGTTGGGCAACTTCTCTACGCGTTCCCTCCATTAAGTGTCCGTATGGTACACCGGACGGACAGGCGACCTCGCACGCTCGACACTGTATGCACAGATCCCAATGGGCCACGACAGAAGGGGTGATATCAAGTCGTCCCTCATTAACCGCTTTCATCAAGGCGATCCGGCCCCGTGGTGATTCTGCTTCGAGCACTGTTTCCAAATATGTTGGACAGGCGTTCAGACAAAATCCGCAGTGGATGCACTTATAAAGGTCTTTTTCTTGTGGCCCATGTACTGTATCGAACCCTGAAAAAGTGCCGGCCGGGCCTAAGGGGGTGGAATCCAACTAGATACCTCCCACGAAACGACCTGGATTTAGAGTGTTGTACGGGTCGAATTCGGTTTTTAAACGCCGCATAATTTCAACGGAGGGCCCAGGGTCACCGAACACGTCAATCAATCGCTTCAGGTCGGGTTGTGCAGCCTCTAGGACGATGGCTGAACCTAGTCTTCGAACCGCTGATCGAGTCTTTTCGACGACTTTGCTTACTCGTTCATTGCTGGAGCTCATCACTCTGTTCTTATTCGTCCAGGAGGCAATGACTGTTCCGAACGAGGAGTGAAGAACAGCGGCGAAATGATTGTCTGGTGTGAGATCTTTTAGACGTTCTAAGTCGGCCAGCAATTGGAATCCGGACGCGGGCATTACGGTTGATCGTAAGCGTAATAGAGCAGGGGCATTAGCAACGTCATCTATAGCCTTCCAAAACCGACTTGCGTCTCCATAGTTGTCCATTACGGAGGTCGCTTTCGCCGATGTTGCACCAGCTGCACCAGTGACTAAATCTGTTTGACGTTGAATACTAGCCAGCCCACCTGCAAGCTTCACCAGTAGCATATATGGAGCATTTGAATCACGGTCAGGTTGGTCCATAAACGAGATTAGTGGTGGAACAGATTCACCGGTTAACACTGCGAGTCCTTCTGGTTCGAATGATCTGCATATGATCTGCTGGCAAGCATCGAACACGCTATCAAGGTCTTCAAACAGAACGACTATTGTTCGTTCCTTTGCCGGGATAGGAGCAAGCTTGAAAGACACATCAACCAAGATCCCCAGGGTGCCGAGCGCTCCTACTTGCAGCCGATGCAGATCGAATCCCTGTACATTTTTTACCACTTGGCCTCCACTTTTAACCAACGAACCATCAGCCAAGACGATGCTCATACCGATGATCAGGTCTCGGATTCCGCCGAAGGCCGACCTTAATGGACCAACTGCATTTGCTGCGATTGCACCCCCAATAGTGGCCTGCTCCGGTGAAGGTGGGTCGAATGCTAGGCGCTGGCCTGATTCACAAAGACGCTCTTTCAGGCAATTTATAGTCATGCCTGAGTTAACTTTCGCTGTGAGGTCTCCCGGATTGTGCTCGAATAAAGTTTCGATATTTGTCACATCCACAGCCAGGTCATACCGCCTGGGCAGGTTGCCCAACGTCATTCCGGTTCCACCACCGAACGGTATGACGGCTTGACGGTAGTTGTCAGCTTCAGCTATCGCGGCCGAAAGTTCGGCAACCGATCCCGGACGTAACACGTGTTTTGGGGTGATTCCGTCGACTGTATACAAGCTCTGTTCGTTCATAATATTGGTCGGCTTGTCCTGATTTAAACTAAATTCGATTACCTAGGCCTATATGAGAATTGTTCACACTACGTCTCCGTTTCCCGTACTGCGAATGCTGGTTCTGTGTACTCCGTGTGCGTCCTGTGATGATCCAGGAAAAATTTTGTCTGGATTGAATGTGAGACCAGCTCCGAACGCTGGTCTTAGTTTCGCCATTGCTTCCAAATCAGCGTGATTAAAGACAAGTCCCATGTAGGACTGTTTCTCAAGGCCTATACCGTGCTCTCCGGAGAGAGCCCCTCCTGCCTCAACACAGATCTCAAGAATGCGTGCTCCCGCTTCCACAACGCGGTCGATATCTCCAGGCTGTCTTTCGTCAAAGAGAATGCATGGATGAAGATTTCCATCTCCGGCGTGGAACACATTAGCGATCGGTAGTTTGAATTGCTTCCCGATCTCAGAGACACGAGCCATAACCTCCTGAAGTTTCGTCCGTGGCACTACACCGTCTACCAGATAGTAGTTTGGTGCCATTGTTCCCAAAGCTCCTATTGCTCCCTTGCGACTAGCCCAAAGATTGGCACGTGATCGTGGGTCATCTGCAACACGAATCTCATCTGCTCCCCGTCTTTTGCAAATAGCCTCTATCGCTTGTGCTTGCTCTCGCACTGTTTCTATCAAGCCATCAACTTCCACGAGCAGAACGGCTGCAGCACTGGATGGATAACCTGGTTGATATACGGGTTCGACCGCCTCGATTGTGACGCGATCGATCATTTCGAGAGCTGCCGGCACAATCCCAGACCCGATCACATCTGAGACGGTAAGACATGCTTGATCGAGAGTGTGGAATGGAGCGACTATGGTCCTGACCGACTCCGGTAACGGAATCAACCGTAGGGCAATTCTTGTAGCTATACCAAGCGTCCCTTCAGAACCGATGAATGCGGCGCGTAGGTCGTAACCTAAGTGCTCGCGCTCTGCGCCACCTAGCCAAATTGTAGAACCATCGGCTAGCACAACCTCGATTCCCAGTACATGGTTTGTTGTGACGCCGTAAGCTAGGCAATGTGGACCACCAGCATTCTCAGCAACATTTCCACCGATGGTACATGCACGCTGACTTGATGGGTCAGGCACGTAGTACAGTCCGTGTTTGGCCACTGCTTCCGACAACTGGATGTTGACGAGCCCCGGTTCGACTATCGCTACATGGTTAATAGGGTCTACATCGATTATCTTGGTTAGTCTTGTTAGCGCTATCACCATCGCACCAGATGGAGGTACAGCACCCCCAGAAAGCCCTGTTCCGGCACCCCGTGGAACGATTGACAGGCCGTGATGGTTAGCCAAGCGCACAGACTGCGACACTTCCTCCGTTGATGCCGGCACAACTACCACTGTGGGAACAGAACGGTCTATAGAACCGTCATATTCATAAACAATAAGGTCTTCTGGACGCCAAATCACATGATCCGGACCCACAATTTGACTTAGGTCTCTGACGAGGGTTCTCACTGTT
>CAZXXH010000078.1:0-8799 GCA_964644645.1 uncultured Dehalococcoidales bacterium | reverse complement strand
CTCATTGCTCGAACGGTTTCACGTGCGATCACCTTGTTACCAATCGATGCCTGAATTGGCACAGGGAAAAGCTGACGGGGTATCAACTCCTTGAGTTTAGATGTCAACTCGCGTCCGCGTCTTTCAGCAATAGACCTGTGCACGATGAGCGAAAGCGCATCAATCTGTTCAAAATTTACCAGAACATCCAACTTCACCAGATCACCGGGTTGTGCATCGACAAGTGAGTAATCCATCGACGCATAGCCCTGACTCCGCGCCTTGAGTTGCCCATGAAAATCAACCAGCATCTCCGCCAAGGGCAATCGATATTCGAGCATGACGCGGGCTTCCCTGCTCCCGGACCCAGTAGCTGCCCCACCTTGCAAATACTCCATCCGCGCGTATTCGCCACGTCTTCCCGTCACCAAGTCCATTACTGCCCCAATGTATCTAGCTGGTGTAACAGCACTGAGATCCACCCGAGGCTCTAGAATCTCTTGTACCTGCTGAGGAGGGGGTAACTGAGAGGGCGCTAGCAGGCGAAGTCCATATTCCCGCTCTAAACGTCCCTGAACCACGTCCATGTGAAGCAAGCCCAAGAATCCACACCTGAATCCAAATCCCAGCGCTGCGGAATTCTCTGGGTCGAATGCCAAAGCAGCGTCATTTAGCTGGAGTTTTTCAAGCGCGTCTCGCAACTCGGGGTAAGATTCACCATCAGCGGGATATAAGCCTGTAAATACCATAGGCATTAGCTGTTTGTAGGCTTGGAGCGGGGTCGTTGCAGCAGACTTAGCCAGAGTCAGAGTGTCGCCTACACGGCAATCACGAACATCCTTTAAACCTGTAGCGATGTATCCGACCTCTCCTGTACCGAGCCGATCACTGCTCCTTGGGAACGGAGAGAAGTATCCAGTTTCAAGCACTTCTGACTCCTTCCCTGTACCCATCAAACGTATTCGCTCACCTGACACTACCGTACCGTCCACAACACGAACGTACGCCACAACTCCCTTGTACGGATCATATTTCGAGTCAAATATAAGAGCCCGGACAGGTGCTTCTATTTCGCCATTCGGCCCCTCAACCTCCGACACGATCGCTTCTAACAACTCAACCACACCTTCTCCTGTCTTGGCCGAAACTTGCCTTATTTCTTCTGCCCTAAAACCAAATACCTGTTCGATTTCCTCAGAAACCGCGTCTGGCTGCGCCACTGCCAAATCAATCTTATTCACAACAGGAATAATCGTCAGGTCGTGATCTAGTGCCAGATATACGTTTGCCATTGTCTGAGCCTGTATCCCTTGCGTGGCATCAACTAGTAGCAACGCACCTTCGCAAGCAGCCAGTGATCGAGAGACTTCATACGAGAAGTCAACGTGGCCCGGCGTATCGATCAGATTAAGTTGGTAATTATCTCCTTCTCGGTTGCGGTAGTTGAGTCTGACCGCCTGCGCTTTGATCGTTTTACCGCGCTCGCGCTCCAAGTCCATGGAGTCCAAAAGCTGGTCGGTAAGATCACGGCTCTCGACCGTGCCAGTCAGTTCAATCAAACGATCGGCCAGCGTCGACTTGCCATGGTCTATATGAGCAATGATGCAGAAGTTGCGAATATAAGTCGTTTCCATTTAGGACAAATGTAGCATCCGGCCTGCCAATAGAACCCTTCATTGATTGATGCAGAAGTGAACGTTTAAGTCGCATTGATCAGTCCTTTAACCAAGACGATCTCAACAACTAAGTTGCCAACGTTAACACCACGCACCAACAATATTGTGTGTAAATGAGATCACAACAAGATACTCTGTGTGCCATCGGACGCGTGCTCAGTCACATTGTCACACAGTGCCATCCTGCCAGAACTCAAAATCTTGGCCGCTCTCAGGATGTTGAACGCGATAACCGCATAGACTAGTTGGGCCAATATCCATACTTTGTGATTAATAGCCGCGGTTATCCATTCAAGTCTTCGGGCGACCCCGTCGCAATGGACGCCCAGGAAGAGACCCTGTGTTACGCCCTCCGTCAATAACTAAAGACCCATTCACTATCACGTATTCAATGCCGATAGGATATCGTTACCTCTCGTCTTTGCTATCTACCTCCCTCACCTCTTCCGCTTCAAAAACCACTATGTCAGCCCGAAATCCGTCACGAAGTATGCCCCGATCTGGCAGGCCCAACCGTTGTGCTGGAAAACTTGTCATCTTACGTATCGCTTCCGGTAATCTCAAGTGTCTTTCAGCCCGAACAAACTCAGCAAGTACTATCGGAAAGCAGCCGTATGACCGTGGATTAGGATACTCACCAAACAAGATAGCATCACTGGCGATCATTCCGTATGGATGTGACACAAAGGCTGGCAACGTATGGGCGTTCGTGCCAAGACCCACAGTGGAAACTCCCAAGCTTTCGTCAAGCAATAGATCAAAAAGCGTTTCCGCTGGTTCTTGTGCTCGTGACTCCGCTATCTCCGCGATCGATCGGCCATCATAAGATCGGTTTCTACCGTGGGTAAAATTAGTTAACCAATTTTCTTTCCAAATGGCTGGAGCGTCGGAACGAGAATTGATTTCAGACGCCATGCTTGCACGTTCATTCGGATCACTAAGCGCCTGGATCAGCCTTTCTGGTCCGCCATCTTTTGCCCAGTTGGGCACGAAAATGGTCGCAGAAGTCCCGGAGTAAGGATATGTATAACAATCGAATGTGACGTCTAGACCCTGTTCCCGACCCTGTTCGATCAAACCTAGATAATCCAGATGGCTACCAACCCCTTGCCGACCTTGTCTGTAGTGGGTCAGGTGGACCGCTGTACCAGATCTATGACCGATCTCCAAAGCCTCCTCCCAAGGTTTCAGATGTCCTTGAGACCTTAGGCTAGAGCGTGTGTGGGTGTGGTAAAACCCCCCGAGTCGAGCCGATTCTTCAGCCAGTGCGACAATTTCATCCGTATCAGCGTAGGCACCCGGCGGGTAGTCCAGCCCAGATGAAAGACCCCACGCCCCTTCTTCCAAAGACTCGCGTACGACTGCTCGCATATCTGCAACCTCGGCACGCGTCGCTGGACGATCGTTCCAACCTACTGACCAAACGCGGACGGGTGAGTTGCCCAAAATATATGCCACGTTGATCGCGACTGTTTGATCGTAGCGAGAAAGTAGGTCATCCACAGTAAGCCAGTTGGTATCCGGCGGGTAGCCGTTCAGCCCAGAGTCGAGCCATATAAAGCGTTCCAACTCGGCCCGACTTTTAAAGGGAGCGTGGGAGATACCGTCAATACCAACCAGTTCGGTTGTCACACCTTGCCGCACCTTGGGATCGTGATGAGGTTCCCCTAGAATAGTCAGGCCGGCATGCGAATGGAGATCAACGAACCCTGGACACACCACTTTACCTGACGCGTCGATTTGCCGGGCTGCCTCTAGGTTAGAGGCGTCAGCCCTGACAATTTCTAAGGTATCTCCATCCACCGTGACATGCCCATGAAAACCGGGGCTACCCGTACCGTCCACTATCAAGCCATTAGTGATCAGCAAATCATGCATTTCGGTGCCTTATTATTGAAATTTGTGTACCCCCAAACGATTTAAACAGAGGCCGTATGACTACACTAACAGTTCCTGTGGATCATCCATGAACGGTTCACGGACGCGTGTGAAGTTTCACGACCCACTAGCCTAGACAATGGACATTTATATTAAAACTGAGACCATTGCAGCCTAAATCCCATTCCTACGTGTCAAACTAACTTTTGTTTGGAACGTTCTACAAATTTGGTCATTGAGTTAATAATAATTCGCTCGTGACTTCCTGATGCTATTTGTTCGATGTCATCGCGTGCTTCGACTTTAAACGTCATCCGTCTGCCATCCATCTCGATCAACTCAGCCCTCGTTGTTATTGTCATACCTGCAGGCGTTGGCGCCATATGACTCACTTCTACATGAGTGCCAACACTACCCTGATCATCCACCAGTGCAGGCGATATAAGCTCAATCGCAGTGGCTTCGAGCAACGCGACCAGTGCTGGTGTTGCGAAGACTGCAACATCCGGATTGCCGAAGCGTTCCGCCGTCAGTTCAGGTGTCACTGTTCGAGTGATCGCATGAGTCTGTCCTATCCGCAGTTTTTCTGACACGGTTAGTCAATCCTTATCCACAATGTGACGTAATAGAAATGTCAGCATTCTTGGCTGCATAGTTCTCCTATGGATTACTACTGGATTAGCATTTCCCATCAGCCTGAATGCCTGTTCCATATATTAGTCTGAACAACAGAAATGTCACCACTGATCGTATTGCGCACAGCCAAACTAACGTAAAGCAATGGAACCATCATCTCGCATTGGTGGCGGATCGCCCATTGGTTCATATGGGTAACGATCGACTGATCGTTCATCAAATTCAACTCCTATACCAGGCACATCTGGGGGTATGAAGTACCCATCGACAATCGGAACCGGTTGTTTGACAACCGCTCGGCGAGGTGGGTCGGTTTCCTGATACGACTCTGTAACGTCCCAGTTGGGTGTCGCTACTCCTAGCTGGACACATGCAGCAGTGGCAATCGGGCTCAGAAAGTTGTGCGGAGCGATCCGGATATGCTGTGCTTCGGCGACGGCAGCGATTTTCCTCAGCTGGGAGATCCCTCCTGCCATCCCTACGTCAGGTTTAAGGAAGTGACACCGGCTAAGTTCTGCGTATTCCCGAAATTCCCATATCCCGGTATTCCGCTCCCCTGCAGCAAGAGGCACATTGATCTGACGAGCTACGTCTGCCATTGCGAGCACGCTGTCAGGTGCGATTGGGTCTTCAACAAAATACGGTAGATATTTTGCACATTCCTGAATAAACACAACGGCTTCAGACGGCAACATGTTTCGGTGAATCTCTATCGCTATATCGAAATCCCAACCAACCGTCTCGCGCACTGCCTCAACCTGGGCTAAGCATGTCCTGATGAAGTTGGGGTACCGATCCAGCCACCACTCACCTCGCATAGGTGTGAATTTAAGAGCGGTGAATCCATTGTGCAGAATAGTCCGAGCCGAAGCGGCCAATTCTTCCGGTGTTTCTCCGGTCATATCAAGTGATATGGCCCGTACCCGATCCCGTGCACGCCCTCCCAGCAAGTCCCATACCGGTGCCTGTAAGCGTGTGCCTTTGATGTCCCAGAGAGCAATATCGATAGCACTGATGGCACCGGACAATCCATTTCCTCTGAAACTTTGTTTACGGTATAGGTAGTTCCAAATGTGCTCCGTATTGGCTGGATCCATCCCCACTAAATCACTCTCAAAAGACCTGATGGTCTCTTGCGTCGCCCGTGGGAAGGCCCAGTAGCAAGACTCCCCAAATCCTTCAGTCCCATCGTCCGTAGTAATTTTTGCGATCAGGAACGAAGATACGATGAACGTTTCGACTTTCTCGATGCGCATAGGATTCCTCCAACATTCGTTTACTTGAGTGATAACTCGGCGAATCTGTATCGATTAATAATTGAATTTCGTCAACTCACTGTCCGATCTTTCCAACCGCCCATAACTGGTCATAATGGTCCCAACGTGGACCTGTTAAACCCTCCAGAGCGGCAAAAGTACGTAGGTTCCGATATATACCTCTAAGATGCCCGATCGAGTGTGTTGCGCTACCAGCCGAGTGCGTAACCGATGTTCCCTTTGGGCGCTACTCCCCCAGCAATCACTCCCTTATCGCGATGGAGCCGAATACCCATCGGTTTACCACCGGACCACTCCTCCGTATTATCAACGATATGACCTCGCTCTTTAAGTCCTTTGATCACATCGCTTGGAATTCGTGCATCAGCCGCCATATGCCCCGGGTAAGCTTCCCGTGGATAAAAGGATGACGGGAAATGGACCGAGAATACCGTAGGAGCATCTAATGCCTCTTGGATATTCATCCCAAAGTCAACATAATTCAGGAAGAACTGAAGGGTAACCTGATCCTGCATGTCACCGCCTGGCGTGCCGAAAACCATATGTGGAGCGCCGTCTTCAGTCACAAGAGATGGCGTCAGCGTGGCTCTCGGACGCTTATGACCAGCAAGTGCGTTTGGACGTAATGGATTCAAATAGAACATCTGCGCCCTAGTACCAATTGGGAAACCCAACCCCTTGATCACAGGGGAGGTTCCTATCCAACCACCACTCGGTGTCGCAGCAACCATATTGCCTTCTATATCAATCGCGTCAAGATGTGTAGTATCACCGACGTGAGCGTGACCAAGACCTAAGTCATTCACAGCCCGAGCGGATATTCCAAGAGCCTGTCGATTATCATCCGCGACGTTGAGTGCTGCGTAGGCCGGCACACCATTGCCAGCATCTCCTGCACGCATATCCATGGATGCTGTATCACCTATTAACGTTCGGCGATTCCTGTTGTAACCCTCAGAAAGTAGGACTTCGAAAGGAACCTGATCAAATACAGGATCACCGTAGTAGGCCTCGCGGTCAGCGAAAGCTAGCTTAGCTGACTCAATATAGGTGTGCAGGTACTCAATGGAATTATGACCCATCCCTGTCAGGTCAAAATCTTTAAGGATAGCCAGTTGTTGGAGGAACACAGGACCTTGGGTCCAAGATGGGCATTTGTGTACTGTAAGCCCCTTGTAATCGTATGTCAGTGGCTCTTCCACGGAAGCATGCCACTGACTCATGTCTTCGAATGAAAGCAATCCTGTGTGTGCAGATCCACTAGCATCCTCGACAGGACTAGAGGTTATGAACTCTACTATCCGTTCCGCAATAGGACCCTTGTAGAACGCGTCTCTGGCTGCCTCTATACCCGATATGCGGCTTTTACCCGCAGAACGATCCTCTGCATCGCACATAATCTGTAGCGTCGCTGCGAAATCCGGATTGCGCCAAATTTCACCCACATCCGGCACTCGCCCACCAGGGTAGTACAGTTCTGCAGTAGTCGGGTAGAGCTCGTTAAATTTATCAAAGCTTGAGATCAAGCTTTCCCGCAGTCGTTCGTATACAGGAAACCCGTCTTGTGCCAATTTCATAGCTGGCTCGAGCACCGCAGAGAAACTGAGTTTTCCGTATTGAGCTACAGCTGTCGCCCAGGTATCGACAACCGCCGGGACGCACGCCGGAAGGTATCCGTCGCCCGGTATGAGATCTATACCATTGTTTCGACACCAATCAATGGTGAACTCTTGAGGGGACCAACCCATGCCACTGATAGCCACAGCACGACGCTCGCGGCTCGAGTACAAAAGTGTGGGAACCTCGCCACCTATCCCGTTGCTTTGTGGTTCAAGCAGGTTCAAGCAAAAGCACATAGCTGCCGCGGCATCGATCGCGTTCCCTCCCTGCTCCATAATGCGGAAACCAGCCGCCGTAGCCAAATAGTGACCGGAAGCGACAACTCCTCGGGTTCCCATGATGACCGGGCGGGTTGTAAATACAGCCATTCAACTACCTCCTGCTCAAATCTCTGAACCAAGCGCCAAGCGGGTCAAAACCTTTAAGTGCATCCTTGTAACCAATGATCTCCAACAGTGTGATGTAGATTCGTATCCATAGTCCATAGCATAGAGACATATCAGTCTCTATTAACCAAGTGATGGCAGGAGTATACAAATACACAAATTCGACGGGAACTGTAACCACTCTGGTGAACAAGGAGCACTGGCGCCTAATACATTGGAGGCCGAACTATGCGATGATCTGAACCATCGCTTGTGGTATTGATTAATACATAATGCAACTTCCAGCATCGCCGGCCATGGACATTCTTGGGGGGATCATCCCTATCGCGTGTGTCAGCCCCGGTGATCACGGACCATTCCAAAGGAGCCCCTAATGAGTACTCCCCCTAAAAAGGGCGACAGACCCTATGTGGTACATGGAGCGCTAGATGCGAGCTTGACCGCTCAGACTAGAGGTATGACCCGCCGCCCAGGCGTCACTACCGACACAACCGGTGCCTCAAAAATATGGATGGGTCTGGTTACTTGTGAACCGAACACCATGGGGCCGCCTCACACTCATGGAGAAGCAGAAACTGCAGCTTACGTATTGACTGGCCGTGGCCGTGTTTATTTTGGAGAGGATTTTAAAGAGTACATAGAAGCTGGACCTGGTGAATTCATATACGTCCCAGCCAATACCCCTCATATAGAAGCCAACCCATATGACGAACCGAGCGATCAGGTTCTTTCCAGATCACCTGACAACATAGTAATCAACCTAGCCGATTAGAAGAGGAAATAAGCAGCGACTTTTCCGCAGGGCAGTCAGTCTGGCCGCCCTAGGTTAGCTCGTTTATCCCTAGATCTAATGACCGAGCAAATGGTCACACGATGACTTTCTTTGTGAGCACCCTCACGTGTAAATACAGCCAACAATATAAAGATTAAAGTAGGCATGAAAGAATTCGCAGCCCAAGCTTCTATAATGATCACATTAAGCAGGACATATACGGGTTATATTGTGTAAATTTCGGACGAAGTCAGTATCGATATCAATCCAGATATTTCTCAACCACACTGGGCTCCAGATATTATTCTACCGACCACCTATTTAATACCACTATTTCCTGTTTTTACTCTGCCTCTTTCAAATAGCGTTAATTACATCGCCTAGGTCAACTTAACGGCCTTTCCCGCCTTCTGGACACGCCATATTCTAGACCGACATAACAACGCAAATGGCAGTGCAATCATTGCATAATGGCCAGCCAGCATTGTACCGTTTTGATTAGACCCACAAGTCCCTCCCCCACCATCTTCGTTAACATCATTTTAATACAGGCCATCAGGTTTCATAAGCACCTC
>CAZXXH010000077.1:0-8847 GCA_964644645.1 uncultured Dehalococcoidales bacterium | reverse complement strand
CCTTACACAAGGATCACCAGTGACGAGGCTCATGAGATGCTTGCGGACGGCAATGCCGTCGCGATAGATGTCAGGCGCGAAGACGAATACCTCGCAGGACACATAAAGGGTGCCACCTGGATTCCAGTGGATGATGTAATCGCGCGGTTTGACGAGATCCCAACCGAAGGCAATCTATTGTTCATATGTGCTGTTGGAGCTCGCAGTGGACTCGCGTGTGAATCCGCTGCAGCAATGGGAGCTGACAGTAAACGACTTTTCAATATTGAGGACGGCACGCCAACGTGGATCGAAAAAAAATTACCCACTTCTTACGGCCGTGATAAATAGCGCAGATCTACCGAATGCTTGAGCGTGTCGAGTTAGATCTCCTAGCATTACGAGATAAACCTTGAACCTGCTTGTTGTCGGCTCCGTCGCATATGACACGGTAGCACCCCCATCCGGTCGGAACGACCGGCAGCTGGGTGGTTCGGCGACATATTTCTCCACCGCGTCTAGCTATTTAACCAATGTGGGTATCTTGGCTGTAATCGGCCAAGATTTCAGTGACGCCGATCGCAGTCTTTTCGATGAACATGGAATCGACATCTCAGGTTTGGAGGCATCCGAAGGCGAAACATTTAGATGGTCCGGTCTATACAAAGATGATTTAAATACGGCAATAACCGTTGAAACAAAACTTAACGTCTTCGCAGATTTCGTGCCAATATTAGGTAAACAACACACAGGAGTACCGTTCCTGTTCTTAGCAAACATAGATCCGCGTTTGCAGAGCACCGTGCTGGACCAAATGGATCCTAGACCCAAAATGGTCGCTTGTGACACCATGAATCTCTGGATCGACACAGCAAAACCTCAACTGTTAGAGCTAATTTCTCGGGTTGACGTGCTAATAATTAATGAGGCAGAAGCACGGCAAATAACCACCGAAAACAACATATTAGTTGCCGCTCAGCGTCTGCTAAGGATGGGGTTGAACACGCTCGTAATCAAACGGGGTGAGTACGGAGCGGCTGTATTCGACCGTGATTTCACCTTTGCCGTGCCGGCCTTCCCGCTAATTAATGTGATCGATCCTACGGGAGCTGGAGACTCATTCGCAGGGGGGTTTTTGGGCTACATAGCAGCGACAGGGAGAAATGATGAACCCGCCATTCGTAGAGCTACCATTGTAGGATCCGTCATGGCTTCATTCGCCGTAGAACGTTTTGGACTGGAGCGTCTTGCCTCCCTGACAAATGCGGACATTGAAGACAGGTTCAATGCGTTTGTAGATTTAACCTCATTTGACCCAATTGAAGGCAGTCAGGGCGTTCCGCTTGGTGTGTTAAGGGATCGGCCATGTTGACAAAATTCGTGCTAAGAAAATTGAAGAAATACAGTGAAGCAATGAGGCGCAATAAATGACCCTATCAACCACAGAACACGATATACGGGATCTTAGTCTCGCCAGTGAGGGAGAACTGAGGAGCGCTTGGGCTGAACGAGAGATGCCCGTCCTTAGACTGATAAAAGAACGTTTCAGGGATGAGAAGCCGCTCGAGGGCATTAGAATTGCAGGATGCTTGCACATCACATCTGAGACGGCAAACCTAGTTTTTACGCTAGTTGCCGGAGGTGCAGATGTCCGTATGTGCGCGTCCAACCCGCTGAGTACGCAAGACGACGTGTCTGCACATCTTGTGTCGTCGGGCATACCCACGTTCGCTATTAGGGGCGAAGACGCTGAAACGTACAATCGACACATTGGGGCTACCCTAGATTTCAAACCTCATCTTACTCTCGATGACGGAGCCGATCTGGTTGCTTCACTACACGGTGAACGATCGGATCTGCTGCCCGATGTGATAGGCGGAATGGAAGAAACAACTACCGGAGTTATCAGACTTAGAGCCCTGTCCGATCAAGGCAAACTTCGATTTCCTGTCATAGCCGTTAACGACTCAGACACGAAACACCTGTTCGACAATCGATATGGAACAGGGCAAAGCACACTAGATGGGATCATTCGTGCCACGAACTTGCTGATAACCGGCAAGACCGTTGTCACTATAGGATACGGCTGGTGCGGCAGGGGGTTCGCTAGTCGAGCTAAAGGTATGGGAGCTAACACCGTCGTGTGCGAGGTTGATCCAGTCCGAGCCCTTGAAGCCGTTATGGATGGTCATCGTGTTATGCCAATGGACGATGCGGCAGCAATTGGAGATGTTTTCCTCACAGTGACCGGAGGCATGAACGCCATTGACAAGAAACATCTGACTCGAATGAAAAGCGGAGCCATAGTCGCAAACTCAGGACATTTCAATGTGGAAATCAATATAGAATCGCTTGAAGAAATGGCTAAGGCAAAAAGGCGAGTCAGACCATTTGTTGAAGAATATACACTGGAAAATGGACGGCTTTTGTTCCTGCTGGGCGAAGGACGTCTGATCAACTTGGCCGCGGCTGACGGGCACCCTTCGTCCGTCATGGACATGAGTTTTGCGAACCAGGCCCTAGCCGCCGAATATATGATGCTGAACCACGAAAACATGCCGCCAGCTGTATATACACTGCCGAAGAAACTCGACCAAGAGATCGCACGTCTCAAAATCGAAGGAATGGGAATATCCATCGACAAGTTAACAGACGAGCAAACAGGGTATTTGGCAAGCTGGGAGATCGGCACAACTTGATCCATAGGCCGATAAGCGAAGTCATTTTATCAGCCGAGGCAACTAAGGATTCACTATGAATAATACCGCACACAATGGATCTTATTTATTGACATCTGAGTCCGTCACCGAGGGGCATCCTGACAAGATCTGTGATCAGGTCTCAGATGCAGTACTCGATGCACTGCTAAAGGAAGACCCGTATGCTCGCGTCGCCTGTGAAACGGTGGTGACAACTGGACTGATCCTAGTATTAGGTGAAATCACCGCCAACGCTTTTATCGACGTCCCAAAGATAGTGCGAGAGACAATCAGACAAACTGGGTATGACAACGCCGAGTTCGGATTCGATTCAGCAAGTTGTGGTGTGCTTGTTTCGATAAAAGAACAATCCCAAGACATCAAGGTGGGGGTAGATACCGCTCTGGAAACCAGGGATGGTCAGGGAGAGCGGGAGGTTGGCGCAGGGGACCAAGGCATGATGATCGGATATGCAGTGACAGAGACTCCCGAACTGATGCCGCTGCCTATCTCGCTAGCACACAGACTAACCCGTCGCATGGCACTACTTCGAAAAGATGGAACCCTACCCTACCTACGACCAGATGGGAAAAGTCAAGTAACGGTTGAGTACGGGCAAGACCACAATCCCATTAGAGTCGACACTATTGTTATGAGTTCTCAGCACGATCCAAATGTGTCACAAGATGTCATAAACCAAGATCTGATAGAAACGGTGGCGAAACACGTTGTACCTGAACAGTACCTAGACACAAAAACCCGGTACTTCGTAAATCCATCAGGTCGGTTCGTGACCGGTGGACCAGCCGGTGATGCTGGTCTCACTGGTCGCAAGATCATAGCGGACACATACGGAGGCAACGCCCGGCATGGTGGTGGCGCTTTCTCAGGCAAAGATCCCACCAAGGTCGATCGTTCTGGTGCTTACGCAGCACGATGGGTGGCCAAAAACCTAGTAGCAGCTGGCGTAGCCGATCGCATGGAACTACAAATCTCTTACGCAATCGGGGTGGCAACACCCGTATCGATTTACGCTGAAACTTATGGAACAGGAAAAATTTCCAACAGTGAGATCGTTGGGCTCATTAATGAGCACTTCGATCTGCGGCCAGGAGCCATAATATCGGAACTGGACCTTAGGCGACCGATCTTCGCACAGACCTCAACGTACGGACACTTTGGACGTAATGATTTAGATCTGCCCTGGGAACGTCTGAACAAGGTACAGGACCTCAAGCAATCCCTTGCAAACCTAGGCTGAATGGCTTCACTTTCTGCCATACTGTGCAAGTCCACAGAGACCCCTACATTAACCTTAGTACCAGCGCATTAACTTAAAAATAGTGTATTGCTTCCACAGTCTGGAATAAGTAAATGATTGGTCTCCGAACATGACACCATCTCCGTCTATTCGTTTTGGCACTGACGGATGGCGCGCTTTGATTGCTGATGACTTCACCTTCTTCAATGTCCGTGTCTGTGCCAAGGCCCTAGCTGACCAATTGATGAATGATGGAAAGGCCAGTAAGGGTGCTGTTGTTGGGTACGACACGCGTTTCGTGTCGGACAAATTCGCAAAAGCTGTAGCTGCCGTTCTAGCCACAAATGGCATTCACGTATGGCTTTGCGACCGAGCAGCACCTACTCCTGCTGTAAGTTACGCAGTCACCAGATACAAGGCAGCCTGCGGGGTCGTCATAACAGCAAGTCACAATCCAGCAGAGTGGAACGGTTTCAAGGTCAAATCTGAGTTAGGTGGGAGTGCTAACCAAGAACAGATAACTGGGATCGAGCAAAATATCAATTGCATTCTTGCGAACCGCATAGAGACCGTCAGCAAAGATTTCGACACACTGGTAGACGAAGGAATCATAGAGCCAGTAGATTTGGTCGAGCCATACCTAGCCGGCTTGACAGAATTAGTAGATATATCGGCCATAAGGTCCACCAACATGAGGGTCGTGGTAGATGCCATGTACGGTGCAGGGAGCGGAATGCTACCTCGATTACTGACCGGCGGCAAACTTAAAACCGTCGAATTGAACTCATCTCACAATCCGGCGTTTCCTGGTATAACGCAACCAGAACCAGTGGAGATGAATCTGGCAAGATTGAAGAAGGCTGTGTGTGAACTTAAAGGGGCCATCGGAATCGCGTTAGACGGCGATGCGGACAGAGTAGGTATCGTGGACGAGAATGGCCAATATCTTAATACCCTAGAAGTATTTTCTATGTTGGCCCACCACATGTTGGGACGGCAAGGCAAGCGTGGGGCAATAACGTGCACCATCACCATGAGTGACATGATCGATAAACTGGGCAAACTCTATGGAGTGCCGATTATCAAGACGTCTGTGGGCTTTAAGTACGTGGGCCCTGCAATGATTGATAACAATGGACTGATAGGTGGAGAAGAAAGTGGTGGTTACGCTTTTAGGAACCACATTCCGGAACGCGACGGAGTACTAAGCGCACTTATGATGCTGGATGCGATGGTCTCCTCAGACAAAAAACCATCAGATCTTATGGATGAGTTGGTCAGCCTCGTCGGCCCTCACTCGTTTCAACGCCTTGATCTGAAATTTGAAGCGCGGCGTAGACAAGAATTACTTACTACACTGTCATCTATCAAGCCATCACAACTAGGCTCCCATAGAATCGAAAAGGTCGATAGAAGTGACGGCACCCGATTCACATTGGAAGGAGGAGGCTGGGCCATGGCGCGTTTCTCGGGCACCGAACCCTTACTACGCCTATACTGCGAAGCACAGAGCCCTGATCAAGTTGAACGACTATTAACCGATCTGCGCGACCTACTTAAAGTATGACCGATCCGATCAGTACTTTGCCACAACATCCTTAACTGTTCATTTATAAACAGTTAAAGATTACTCGTCACTGCCATCACCACCGACAACCGCTTCCAGTATGTCAAGCAAACGTTCCTCAAGCCCTGCCTCAAGCGGTCCTGCGCGCTCCTGAGCATCCCGCAGTCTTTGTGACAAGATCCGCTCTTCGTCACGTAGAGGTCTCAACTCATCCTCGAGGTCTCTGATACGTTGTTCGAGCGGATTTATTTGTTCATCATCGATGGCACCCATTCTGTCATCGATCTTTCTTCTACGATCGTCAAAGAGAGATTCTATTTTCCTGAATTCATTCTCGTAATAATCCTCAAGTGAGTGACGGCGATCGTCGACCGTATGGCGACGTTGATTGAGGGTTTGACGCATCTCCTCGACCTCGTCCCACATCTGTCTCACACGATCGTCCCCCATCTCGTGGAGATCATCATTGCGCTCCAAATCGTGACGTTCGCGCTCCAGCTTTTCAACGCGGGCCCCCCATGTGTTGCCAACCTCCTCCATCTCCCTGTGGAGGTGCTGAATGCGTTCATCAATGGCCCTGTGCCATTCATCGTCCCGACCGCTGCTTTGATCATCCAGCGCGTATCGTCTGTCCTCTAATTCGTACTGACGGTCCTGTATGGTCCGCATCTCCGAATTGAACTGTTCGTTTTTGGAATCATGCCGGTCGTTGAACTGGTCCCAAAGAACGTCTATTTGATCTTGAACGTCCCATCTACCCTGCTCCAGTTCATATATATAGTCGTCTCGTGCCTGCCAGCGCCTCTGGGCTTCATCCTCCTGCTGGCGCGCTTCATCCTCCATGTCCTGTATACGTCTTTCCACTTCCCGATACTCGCTAGAGTTATGATCCATATTGTTCGTGGAGCGGCGCAAATCTTCTATCGCGTTCCACATCCGAGAGAGATCTATCCCTCTATCCCGATCACGCTCTCGATAAAGGTCACTCAACTCATCATCAATCTTTCTGTATAGAGTTTCTAAGGGATCCATCACTCTTTGTCGCTCGTCGTCTATCACATAACCCTGCTGCTCACTCCAACGGTGAAGAGCATGGCCACGCCGTCCCAATTTGTTGTATTCGTCCTCTATTTCACGGTACTTAGCTTCTCTTTCGATGTCTTCCGGAGACGGCTCATTACGTGTCTGCTCCAGCTCATTAATCTGACGCCAGATCTCCTGCATCGGCTCATCACCCTGTTGGTGCAACCGCTCAATTCTGTCGTTGATTTCGTCTATCTCTCCCTGTCTTCCACGCCAAAATTCGTCCATCTCAGAACGAATTTCATCCTCCTGCTCTCGTCCAAACTGCTCAAGCCCTTGCTCTTCGTCTTCTATCTGCCGATATGCACCTTCTAGTTCATTGAACGCCTGATCGGCTTCATCCCGCAAAGCGTCCATGAGAGGGCCAGGGTCACCATCGAGAGAATCGTACTCTGACTCAAGTGACTCTCTACGCTCACCCACAATTCGATCGATCTGTCTGTTGAGATCGTCAATTTCTCGATATCGTGGTTCGATCTCGTCGTACCTGAGGCTGTCCAACTGTTCAAGAAGGGGCTCGATCTCCTCGGTCTCAACGCGCCGAATCTCGCGACCAGCCTTTAAAACCTCGCGCGCCTCACCAGGAGAGATGAAGCCACAGGCCATAGGAGCAACCATTGCTACAACCACCAACAAAAGGCCCCACGTTTTATGCTTCATGAAAATTGCCCTCACATAATTCATAACAGATTTCCTGCGCATCTCTGATTGTTAACTATCCGAGATGATGTAATCAAGCAACCATACTTGCTTGACCCTCGTGTTACGACAACATACCAGTTTGCTTCAAATTCGGCACTCGACTGGAAAGACCGAATTGAAACAGGCTACTCAGAATCACCTGGTATCCGGCGGTCGAACGTGCTTCCACCAGAATCAGATCTCGTTGGACTTAGGACGCCAACCCTGAAATTGTTTGGAAATTACTGGAACACACTCGTTACGTTCATTCGCTATCTTGTGAATTATATAGTCTAACTAACCAACAAGGCTCCCAGTTGAACTTAAGGGATAGATCACTCCACTCATAAATACGGGCCAGTTGTGCACATAAATCGATGTCAAATTAATGCATCACCAATCGTACATGTAAGAGATATATATTCTGCTTCCCTAATCCGAATTTCACACCGGCACCTACTGTCCAATCTACTGGTGATGTTGCAGGTCTTGTGCATAGCAAGGGTTGGTTAGTTGCTTCGGCGCATAACTTCTTTCATCGTTACGACTAAAGTCTCTGGCAGACAGAGTAATGAGTAATCGCCTAGATCGTGTGCTAACCTATCCATCACCGTTTACTCCATAGGCGATCGGGCCCTAGTTGCCCTCGGCAAGGCTACCCGACGCGGGAGAGGCGAGTCACTTTTAGCAAACCGCAGGCTGCTACGGCCGCCGAGACCTCTCATCACTTAGACGTAGAGGCACGGACGTCCACTCAAAGCTAGCGCGGGGACGGTCACAACCATCAAACGGGATCCGTCCTGAACTTTATCGTCGTTGCTAATGATGCGCCTCACGGATGGCATGCAGTCTTGTAAAAGGCTGTTCCGAATATGAGGTGGGACTCATTGAGAAAATCAATCGCAAACATACAGAAAACTTTAGCCAGTCACCATACGGACACAGAGCAAACGACTGGATTCACACCGTTAGTCGATATGAGCGCTAGATTGGCCTCTTACATATTCAAAATCATCCGTCTGCCTGCACACTTGGTTGATCCAGACACCAACGGGATAATCCAAAGACTAACAAGAAAAGAGGTGCCGGCAGTTGGATGAAATACGTAAGCTAAACCCTGACGTAACATCGCCTATCGGTATCATCGGCGCCGGCCGTCTTGGTTCAAGCTTGGCACTAGCTCTCACTGCAGCAGGCCGTAAGGTCGTATCTGCCACGACCACCAGTTTAAAGCGTCAGGTGTTACTGCAAGCTGCCATTCCTGACGCGTTTATCACCGAGAACATATCAGTCTTGATCAATCTATCAGATGTTGTTTTTGTTACATGTCCCGATGGGGTTATTAGCGACATAGCAGCTTCTCAACAGTGGCGGCCTAAGCAAACGATCATCCATTGTTCCGGTGCTCTATCACTTGACGCTTTAAGCACGGTAAGACAATTTGGAGCTGTCGGAGGTTCCTTTCACCCAATTCAGACATTCCCGAGTCCAGACTCGGCACAGAACTTCGCCAAAGTAACGTTCGGAATAGAGACAGACAATCCGAATGTCCTGGATTACCTGAAATTACTGGCGTC
>CAZXXH010000076.1:8607-8998 GCA_964644645.1 uncultured Dehalococcoidales bacterium | reverse complement strand
GACGTCTACCTGCGCGTACCGCTTGGTGGGGCTGATCGGGTACCAGAACGGGCCAGCTGTCGGCTGGTTCAGCCAGTCGTAGTACCAATAAGCCAGCCCTTTAAGCAAAGGCATTTCTGCTAACGGCAGATACTCATACCATGCATCCATATTTTCTTCGGCTTTGCTTAGCAAGCCCTCTAGGCGGTTCTTTTCGGTTCCGCTTGCTAAGTGAGGTAAATTCAAGCGGGTCTGTGTAATCGCCCAGTTCAGGAAAATACCTAACTCAAAAGCTCCCCCTTTAAAGACGAGTCCGTTGAATGCATCAGCTGGGGACTGCCTCGGGTATAAAGCCGCCATGTGGGGGGGGCGAGTGGGCGCAGTCCCGTATTGAGTGTGACCGGCATAGGAG
>CAZXXH010000076.1:5989-8546 GCA_964644645.1 uncultured Dehalococcoidales bacterium | reverse complement strand
CCGGTTGGCTCCCCAGCTATCGTTATGAAAGGCATAGAAATCGCCTTCCGATTTGTGGCGGCCACGTACGTCTTGTATGACGACTGCATATCCGCGTGTCGCGTAATAGGGAGGTGATTTGGCAACCTTGACCTCAACCGAGGTTTCTTTGTTATAGGGCGTTCTCTCGATGAGGGTTGGCCATGGGCCGGGTCCCTTGGGCAGGTAGAGGTCGGCCCTAAGCTTGGTGCCATCGCGCATTGGGGTAGTTAGTTCATCGCACAGGTACTCGAAGTTGTGGTCGGGTTGGGATGCGAGTGATGACGAACACCGGGAGGTCATTGATTATCGCCTTGAAGTAGGTGTTTACACGAAGCAAAGTATAGATTGAATATTGATCAAGGTTTTTCACACACGGCGACTCCGATGTGCCGATATATGCCCCATCCATCATGCTGGATTGTGCCGTCCCCGGCGCGGTAGAGATTTCCCCAGTCGCGTGCGCTGTAGTACAACAGATACCGGTCCCCGTCATCCAGCACGCACGGCGTGGACGTATACCGACCGTCGAAATCATCCGGGTTCCGTGTCGCGGGGAACGCCGGCTTGTCCAAATGGTGTGTCCAGATAAGCCCGTCCTTCGATGTCGATGCGAAGAGTTCGAATACCCCGCCGTCAAGATTAGCCGGTTCCGAGTGACACCCGTACCACATCGTGTACCCATCGACTTCCTGTACCACGAACGGGTACACGACGCTGCTAATGCGATCATCGACGTCGACAAGTATCGCGGGATCAGGATCTCGCGACCACGAAAGGCCATCTGATGACGTAAAGCGGAACAGAGCGTCGCCTATTCCCCGGCCTTGCTGGTCCGGTGCTGCTCCCATCCACATTCGATATGATTCGGGGCCATCCTTGAATACACGGGGCTGCCGCCCACCGGAATAGAGCACTTCGGGGTGGACATCCCATTTGAGTCCGTCCGGGCTGGACGCGTAACCGAGCGCGTTCATATGGCTCGGCTTCCTTTTCCCCGTATCCGGGTCCCGACCGTTGCGGTACATGATGAACCACATCCGGAAACGGCCTTCATCATCGTCGTACATTACATGTGGTGTTTGCCAGGCGCTGCCCCCTGGCAGGTCTCTCTCGGTAAGAATCGGGTTGCCACTGTGCGGCGTGAAGTGAATTCCATCATATGACTCAGCAATGCCTATCTTAGTGTCACCGGCGCGCGTCGCAGTGCTGTTCCCCACGTACCACATCAAATATCTGTCCCCGACGCGGATTACTGTGGGGTTGTAGACGGAAACGCTGTTCCACGACTCAGCCGTTGTCATCGCTGATAAAACCGGCTGTTCCCGACGCTGCCACTTGAGTTGATGGAGAAGCATGGAACACTCCTATTGTTTGTTCATCTTGTTAATTTTTGTAGGATCGTTGGCGTTCGTGCCTTGGATCGGCTTTGACTTTCTATGTTCAAGGAGGCGTTTGACAATTAAAGCAGGATTACCTTCAGGTACCCTGTATGCACAAACATCTACTTTGAAGTAACGAGAGCGCTGACAGCTTTTCGTGTCTCATTGATGGTGTATTCAATGTCGGCTTCGTCGACCCCGTAGTGGGTCACCATTCGTAAATCGACTGGTGCATGATTAATAAGGATGCCGGCGTTACGCAAGTACTCCACCACTTGTTCAGTGGCTCCCCCTGAGACTTGGAATCGGACGATGTTTGTACGTACACTTTCGATATCTAGGAACAACCCTGAGATCTCTGATAGTCCGGATGCTAACTTAGAGGCGTTGGTATGATCTTCTGCCATACGGTCCACCATTGATTGTAGGGCTACGACACCTGCTGCCGCGACGAATCCGACCTGGCGCATACCACCACCGAGGTGCCGACGCCATCTATCGGCTTCGTAGATGAAGTCTGCGTTTCCACACACTATGCTCCCAACAGGACAGGCCAGTCCTTTGGACAGGCAGAAAGTGACCGAATCTACTGACTCGACGAGGGTCTTTGGTGGACAGTCAAGGGCAACAGCCGTGTTGAAGATACGTGCCCCGTCTACATGCACATATAGATCGTTATCACGGGCAATAGATGCCATCTGGGAAATGCTTGCTGGGGGAAGAGGAAACCCGTTCAACCGTTCATACGAGTTTTCTAAGCAGAGCAATCTGGTACGTGGTCGATTAGGGTCATTTGGGGGTCGTATTGCAGTCTCTATATGATCGGTCTGAATCGATCCATCTGCTTGATTTGGGACAGTGAAAAGGCTCACGCCTGCGAAGACTGAAACCCCTCCGGATTCAGCATGGTAGATGTGGGCTTTTTCGCCCACGATAATCTCTTCACCGGGTCGTGTGTGTGTCAATATCGAAACTAAGTTACCCATGCGACCAGATGGGACGAAAAGAGCGGCTTCCATACCGAACATGTCAGCGGCCATTTCCTGGAGATGGATTACTGTAGGGTCGTCACCGTATTGCTCGTCACCTACCTCAGCTTCAGCCATGGCCTTACGCATCTCCGGGCTAGGCTTGGAGACTGTGTCACTTCGAAGATC
>CAZXXH010000076.1:0-5979 GCA_964644645.1 uncultured Dehalococcoidales bacterium | reverse complement strand
GCATTTCTTCTTCCTCTCGTTAGTAAAGCGTGTTTACGTTCACAGCACGCCCACCTGTCGAAGCAGAACGATAGGCTGCATCTAGCATTTCTACCGTGTGGATGCCGACGCTACCTGGAGACCCATTCGGAGCATCGTTGCATATTACATCTACTAGATTTTCGGATGTGGCATGAACTGGGTATATGTCACCGTCGGCTTTAGGTGTTGGCAACGATTCCTCTGATCCGTCGGAGTGGCGAATTTTGCCATTGCCAGCTGTGAAGTTGAGGTCGACACTTCCATTTTCACAGTACATTTGGATAGTGAGCGCGTCGGGATCCTCTGGTCGTAGGCTGCCTGTGCTTCCCACGGTAGCCAGTGCACCGTTGTCCATTCGAACCACCATAGCGTCAACAACATCAACGTTCACATCGAGATTGTTCATAAGCGCCATCACTGAGACAGGCTTCAATCCACTGATGAAGTGCATTAACCCAGCTGAATGGGTTACTTGGAGGTGACCCTGACCACCACCGGATCTTTCGGGATCACTATAGACGTCACCCGGTCCAATTACTGGGTAATTGAACGTCTTCTCATATGTGCTATCTTCACCTCTGTAGAACTGTATGCAAGTGGATGCAAAGACGCAGTTGATGTAACGGATTTGCCCCAGTTCACCAGAATGCACAACGTCTCGAGCCCGCCTGGCAATTGTTGTAAAAAGCCATGGGTAACCAATGATTAATTCCTTATCATGTTGACTAGATGACTGTACGAGAGATCGGGCATGTTTTGCCGTCAAAACCATCGGTTTTTCCAACATTACATGTAATCGATTTTCCAGGCATCTATGAGCCACTTCATAATGTGAGCTGTGCCATACAGCGACGACCACACCATCCAATTGTTCCTGATCGATCATGTCGCGATAGTTCGTATATGTTTTACTTATTGCGTATTTTTTTGCTGCCCGTGAAAGAACATCCGATCGGGTGTCGGATATGGCAACGAGCTCAGCGCACGGGTTCGCAATTAATGCAGGGATGTGCGCTGTAGTCGCCCACCACCCTGTGCCTATCAATCCAATCCTAGCTATTCGGGGCATAGTCCAACTCCATATTTATATACGTATTTAAGATTCACCATGTTCTAGTCGCCATTTAATAACCGGCCGTGTCTGTTTGTAATATACGGCTGATGATTCGCTGTGGTCGGTGTGCGTGTGAAAGTGGTCACAAGGCGCGACTCGCCGCGAACCCGGCTACGACAAGGGCTATACCAACTGAGATATTGAGCACGACATTTACCATCGCCAATAGCATTTCACCTGATCGCGCGAGATGCACGGTATCAAAAGCAAAAGCGGAGAAAGTGGTGAATGCTCCTGCAAATCCAATCAGCACAGCGAACCTGACTTGCGGGCCAAGCAATCCTCTTTCTTCGATCAATCCGTAGAACAACCCGAACAGGAAGCACCCTGTGATATTAACCGCCAAAATACCCCACGGGAATGCGGAGTGAATTCTACGGTCTATCAGTAGGGCCAGACCGTATCTAGCTAATGCTCCTAGGCCTCCGGCAACGAATATCAGTGCCAGTCGCTCAGTCATTGGACAAACTCCATGTCTCGAGATGTATCACGTTGTGGGACTCCGATTCGCTAGTTGTCTGATCGAGAGTTAAGGGGCGTAGCATCACAAACAAAAGCTCTAGGTGCCGAATTAACTATACGAATAGCTGGCCACACCCGAGTATCCAGACGATGGTACCTTCACGGCCAAGACGTCGCAATTGAGGTCAGTCTCGAAGGGCAAAGCCCGAAGGTACGAGTGGGACGACAGTTTACTGCTTGTCTCTATTTGTCCTTGTGAAGCCAGTTGATCAACGCGTTATCTTGTATGTCAAAGGGTTCTTAGCGGTACAAGCAAAAAGATCTCATATTGAGTACCTATAAACTATTTGATTGTGTACAGAGGTTCTAATGCAATTCGATGGAATATTTGACAGTCGATGACATAAACGCACAGATTGTTGACGGTTGTTTGAACTATTGTGTGGGTGGTTTGCATACGTGAAAATATGAGCGTTGTCGGTTGCGTTATATGATTGACGCTGTCTGGAGCTTGTTCCAAAGGTAACATAATGCCGTTGATGCCCCGTCTCAAAAATCTTTCTGGAAGCGCTGCTATAGTTGGCGTCGCGGAATCCGATGAGATCGGGAAACTACCGAATAAATCTCCATTGCAATTGCATGGAGAGGCAGCGCACAACGCGCTGACAGATGCTGGAATTGACAAGAGCGAGGTGGACGGATTCTTCACGGCAGGGTACGTCAATTATGAGGTGGCTGAGTATCTCGGAATAGCGCCAAGGTTTACTGATAATACTTGGGTTGGCGGAGCTTCGTTCGTGATCCACGTCGCTCACGCCATAGCTGCTCTGCAGGCCGGGTATTGCGAGGTAGCGCTTATAACACATGGCCAGTCGGGTCGTTCTGACCGAGCGCGGATGCCACTAAATCCCGGTGTTCCGGCCCAACAGTACGAAGCGCCGTTTGGAATAATTGGTCCGCCGGCAACTTACTCGTTAGCGGCACGTCGATATATGCACCAGTATGGTTACGACCGTACTCGGCAAGCCCTCGGTGAGATTGCCGTTGCGACGAGGAAATGGGCGAATTTGAACCCGAAGGCTTACATGCACGCAGAGCCAATGACTTTCGAAGATTACCATGCCTCCAGATGGATCTCATGGCCGTTTCATCTTCTCGACTGCTGCTTGGTAACTGATGCTGGAGCGGCCGTAGTTATCACTTCTCACGAAAGGGCCCGTGACACTCGCAAGCCAGCGATTAGTGTTCTTGGTGCAGCTGAAGGACATGATCACGCTATTATTTCTCAAATGCCGGATCTGACTATGCCTTTCGGACAATTTACAGGGCATCAGGCATTGGAAATGGCAGGGGTACTACACTCTGATATCGAGTTGGCTATGATCTATGATTCGTTCACTTACACTGTATTGGTGACATTGGAGAGTTTGGGCTTTTGTCGACCTGGGGAAGGGCCTGAATTTGTGGCAAACCAACGGACTGCCCCTGGAGGAGATTTCCCCCTCAACACCAGTGGAGGAGGTCTGTCTTATACGCACCCAGGTATGTACGGTATCTTTCCGATCGTTGAGGCCGTACGTCAGTTGCGTGATGAGACAGGCAAACGTCAAATCGACGACTGCAAATTGGCTCTGGTGCATGGTACAGGGGGAAATCTTTCAGCGACCGGAACAGTGGTGTTGGCACGGGAATAGGAAGTCCACTAGATGGTTGAATACAACAAACCGGTTCCAGTCCCACAACCCGAATCAGACAGGTACTGGGCGGGACTTCGTATGCATGAACTTTGGCTTCGCAGATGTCTAGATTGTGATCAGGCTTACTTTTACCCGCGTGATATTTGCCCAATGTGTTTTTCTAGACGTACTGATTGGATTCGGGCGTCCGGGAAGGGGAGTCTGTACACCTACGCCATTGTCCACCGTGCTCCGCATCCGGGTTTGGCAGACGATGTCCCATATATAACCGCTTTGGTTGAATTGGATGAGGGTGTGCTTGTGCCGACCAACATTGTAGGTGTTGATCCTGAGCCGAATAATGTCACCATAGGGATGCCAGTCGAGGTAGTCTTCGAGAAGATCAGTGAAGAGATAACGTTGCCCAAATTCACCCCCGCCTAAAACGAGAGGCTCTGCCGGGTGATTGTTGGTGGTTTCTTTATGTAATTCAGGAGGTCCGATTGGTCACCATCGCAGTCCTAGGCTGCGTAGACTAGGTGGGCTGTGTATTAACCTCTGATGCTGTACGGAGCTTTGGTAAGACTTCGTGACCGATCATGCGAATTGTTTCTTCTTGGTCAACTGAAGTGACCTGCATAACAATAGTATGTGCATCAAGGTCAACGATGAGCGGTTTATATAGATCGACGATCTCTTTCGGATGAGTTGTTCTCGCGAATAAATTTGCGATGTCCTCTCGTGTCATGGAATCCGCTACCTTGCGCAATTCAAGTGGGTCGGTAGCTGATAACCTGCCCGGCACTCTCAAACCCCTCCATGGTAATAAAGAAGCCCAGGCTTCATCGTCGTTTTCCGCGAAGACACACCATCGTGTAAAAGTGATCAGTGGAGGTGGTAGACCTGCCGTGGCCGCAGATTCTCGTGCGGGCGTAACTACCTTATGCATGGTGTCGGATGGGGAACGGACGCTTGTTATGATGCCGTCTGTGAGTCTAGCAGCGCGTGCTGCCGACTTGCGATTTCCTGCAGCCATCCATATCGGTATTGGATGTATCGGAGGACTATAAAGGCGTGCTCGATCGGTCTGGTAGTAATCCCCGCAGAACGACACACGCTGTCCGGCGAGAAGAGGCCTAATGATTTGAATGGCCTCGTTTATTCTTGCTGTTCGCTCCTTATAGTCACCAAAGTTAAATCCAAGTGGTCCTTCGTTAATATTTTCCCCTGTTCCAATGCCAAGTTCGAATCGGCCGCCTGAAAGGCGGTCGATTGTAGCGGAGGCCTGTGCGACCACTGCAGGGTGATACCTGAATATGGGAGCCGTTACCCCCGTGACAAGTTGCAATCTAGTTGTTGTTTGGGCGATCGCGGCTAAGGTCGAGAAGGCAAAGCCTGCTGTCCCTACGTCGTCGACCCAAGGGTGAAAGTGGTCCGAAACCATTACACCGTCGAAACCGACCTTTTCTGCAAGCACAGCATGTTTGACCAACACCTCGGGTTGGAACTGTTCATGACCGCAGAAGTACAAAATTCTAGGATTATTTGTAGGGATGGGCATGCAATACCGACTTGTTGGCTAATCGCACAACGAACAGCAGGGATAATGATTGGTTTCCAGATCCCAGAGATGGTGATGCGGCTCGATTATTTTCAAGGGGAGTCGCTCCTATGTTCAATAGGTTCATATCCTGGCAACGCTCTGTATTCGTGTTCGATCAGGTCGTCAAAGACTGTTACGGCACGGTATCCAGACGGGTCATCGCCAAGAGGGAACCCGACCGAACCCGTAGTAACCATTTGCATGTTGCCATCAAACGCGTAGTTATTGCGGTGCCAGTGACCGGCAAAAACAGCCGAGACACCGTAAGTCCTCAATAGTTCTAACACCGGCATTCGGCGCTCGAGAGGAATATTCCAGTAGCTGTCTGGTTCCCGCGCGCTCTGTCCGAACAAGGGATGGTGGGTGAACAAGATGATCTGGGAACTGTCCCGCGCTTTAGCCGCTATCAATTCTTGTCTAAGGAAGCGATATTCGCTCTCCCATTCGTCCAGTACCTGTTCGGGGTGTTGCATCACCGGTGAGTTGAGCACTATGAACGAGGAATCTTGATGCTGGAAGGAATAATAATCGTCCCCGAAAGCAGCGCGGTAGGTAGCGAGGCTTTTTGGCTCTGGATGGAGCGTATCTGTCGCAGCATCGTGGTTGCCTGCGACCCAGTAGATCGCTATCCCGTCATTAAGCTTGGCGGCGATTCGTAACACCTCGTCGACCTGGTCTGGGTTATTGATGTCGTTCACCATGTCGCCGCACATGACCACGAATGCTGGATTTACGCGATTGGCGGCATGCACGGCCTGTTCGAATAGTTCAGCCTCGGGACGGAAGCCCTCCATTGGCGGTATAGGTCTGACTTTGAGCCCACGGCTCACCATGTCGGCCCGTTCCTCCGGGGACTTTTTACTAATGTGCGCGAAGAGTCCGAACTGCGTGTCAGCTAGTTGAAGGAATTTAAAAGTGCTCATTATTGTCATCTGCCATCCGTGCACAATTCATGCGACGTTGAAGACTTATGCCTTTTTCAACGCACATTGCCATGTATGAAATTATCTCGCCGGCTACGAAAGTCATGGGAGGATTATCTCATGGAGTTATAGGAGCAACTGGAACGCTTGAAAATCACCAATACTTTTTCAGGAGCTCCG
>CAZXXH010000075.1:0-9183 GCA_964644645.1 uncultured Dehalococcoidales bacterium | reverse complement strand
CTCGGAGTACATGGCAATGGTTCTATCGAAATCCTCTATTGCCCGTTTGTGTTGCCCCAGTTGACTGTAAGCCCAACCTCTCAGGTGTAACAAGTGGGAGTTACCGGGGTAATCTGGTAGTTCATTTATCACTTGGTCAAAGTCTTTTATTGCCTTCTTGAACTGACCCATTTCGATGTATGCATATCCCCTGTGCCCATAGCGGTGGATGCGGTCTGGCGCCAGGCTTATAGATTCATTTATGGGTTCTATTGCGTTTTCGAACTGCTTCAGTCGGATGTATGAAACTGCCTTTATTGCATAATTCAAGGGATCGTCTGGTGCCAGGCGTATAGCCTCGTCAATGTCCTTGATGGTCTTTTCGACGAGGTGCTCCGATTCAGGACTGGTCTCACTGTATAAGCTGTCGAACCCAGTCCTGCCGGCGAGTCGAAGGTATGCCACAGCTCTGTTTTGGAAAGATGGCCAGAAATTTGGGTCTCGGCGTATAGCCTCGTCGTAATCCTCTATTGCCCGTTCGGACTGTCCAATCGATAGTAAGCATATCCCCTGAGTCGCCAGGCCTCGGGCACATTTGGTTTAAGTCGTATGGCCTCGTCAAAACTATCAATTGCCCGTTCGTAATCTCCCAATGCCGACTCCGTTTCACCCCTGTGAAAAAAGGTCCAGGAATCAAGCGGGTCAAGTTGTGTAGCCTTTTCATAGTCGACCAGTGCCGGTTCGAACTCGGTCATTCTGTGGTGAGTCATCCCCCTTAGTCTGTAGACCACGGCCAGTTGCTGTCGTTCGAGTGAATTTAGTTGTATGAGATCGTCGAAAATCCGTAATGCCCGAACGAATTCACCATTGTTTAGATGCTCTTCCCCCCTATCCCTATTACAAAGATCAGGCGAGCGGAGACAACGTAGAGCCTGCTCGCTGTTTCCGGATTCGGAAGCTGATTTTTTGCTTGCGGGTATAGCAGTGGACCGCTCCACCGGCCCCGCTGGTGGTCCGTTTGTGCCTTTTGATTCACCGCTCGAATCTAACTGACGTGAAAGGAGTGATTCAATCTCGGCTTCTACGGTCGCTTTCAGGTTAATGCTGGGTCGGGGAGTACGGGTAGGTCGAGGCGTGCGTGTCGGAGCACGAGTTGCAGATATTTTAGCCTGCTTGGTCCGCGTGGCTTCGATAGCAGCCTCTACGGTTGCCTTGACGTCCGGTGTGGGCCTAGGCGTCGGGCTAGGTCTAATGCTCTGGGTGGTTTTGATCACGGCCTCTTCGGTCGCTCTTGTATTGGTTGCAGCACTGTTCGATTCGCATGCCAGTGTGACCAGCGATGCTGAAACTAGTGCCATAAAAAAGAGACGCACACCAAGACTCCTAAATAATTTAGGACTTAACTATATCTTTCATCCTCAGGTTCGCGGAATTTGCCGATCACATCTTGTGACGCTTAAGCAGACAGCGCAGAAATTTCGCGCCGATTGGTACAGCTATCGATTCGTCCAGTTCGTCCTGGCCTTCGAATACTAGTGACATCCAACCGTCGAAGCGAAATGGCCGAAGTGGAGGTCTACTCCGTCCAGTTGCAGTTCAGCTGCCTTTTCGATTATGCCCTTGAGATCGATCCGGCCACTGTTGAAACTGTCCCGAAACGAGAGTGATTCCAGGCTGAGGTTTATCATCAGCCTGTGACCGGATTAGTTGCCGAGGAATCCGCGCATCTTGGCCACATTGGCTACCCGTCCCACCCCAATGCGGAAGGCTGCGCTACGATACGTGAGATCCTCTTGATCCACCATTTCTCTCACCGCAGCATAAGCAGTGGTCATGATTTTTCGTAGTTCTTCGTTGACTCGTTCTTCTTCCCACTTATGTTGGTAGAGATTCTGGGTCCATTCGAAGTAAGAGACAACCACACCGCCCGCGTTCACCAGGATATCGGGTAGAACGACAACCCCCATGTCATTCAAAATTTCATCAGCCTCCGGGCTGACCGGGTGGTTGGCTGCTTCAACAATCACTTTTGCTTTAATGTCAGCAGCATTGTCACCGTGTATTACCCGTTCTATGGCTGCTGGTACCAGGTAGTCACAGGGGATTTGTAGGATCTCATTGTTAGTGATTGAGTCAGCACCCGACAACCCGGTGACAGTACCAGTCTCACGATAGTGGTGGAATAGTTTATCGATGTCTATGCCGCTATCTACCACTATTCCTCCTTCTATATCGCTAACCGCAATCACCTTGCCTCCATGTTCACCCAGAAGTTTGACTATCCATGAGCCGACCTGACCGAAACCTTGCACAACAATTCGAGCCCCGTCGATTTGCAGCCCTAGATCATCAGCCGCTCCGGCCATAACGTACACTGCACCTCTTCCTGGTGCGGAGTCACGGCCTACGGAACCACCTAGTTCGACAGGCTTTCCTGTCACAATTGAAGGAGTGTAGCCGTGTACTAGCCCGTAGGCATCCATCATCCATGCCATCGTCTGTGCATTGGTTCCCATATCTGGAGCCGGGATGTCACGATTTGGGCCGATTATGTGATCGATACCGGTGGTGTAGCGCCTGGTAAGCCTGTTCAACTCTCCTGCGCTCATCGTCCGTGGATCGCACTTGACGCCTCCTTTCCCACCACCAAAAGGAATATCAACTAGAGCAGTCTTCCAGGTCATAAGGGAGGCTAAAGCCCTCACCTCTGATTGGTCAGCTGATGGATGGTACCGGACTCCACCCTTGTAAGGTCCACGAGCGGCATTGTGTTGAATTCGATAACCAGTGAACACTTTAATGTCCCCGCTATCCATCTTCACGGGAATTGAAACCGTCAGCTCTCGCCAGCAGCGACAAAGTAGCTCCCTGATTCCATCGCTATCACCAAATCCCAGCTGGTCGATAGCCGTATTCACAAACCCGTTAACTTCTTCGAATGCATTCGTTGACGTTGAGTTTTTAGCGCTAATTATGGGTGAGCCTCCGTAGCCCTGACCGATTAACCGTAAACAGCCGCTTTAAAGTCTCAATGAAGCACCAATGGAGCGACGTATAATTCTGTAACGGCATATCCAGCTATCATATTAGTTCTAGCGTAATCCGCGTGTCTTGACCGCGTCGGATAGCCGGCTCACAACAATGGTACTGGGCCGTACCGTCCGTGTCATCGCCGTTTGACTCATGTCCGACGTAGCGTAGCAACGGCGGCGGTGTGTAGGATCACGTTCATTTCCGAAATCACAGCCAGTTCGGACCAGACGTATACCAGACCGCAACCATCCACAAGCTGAGTATCTAACCCGACGATATGGATAGGTTGAGTTCATTCAACACAGTAGACGAGCCGTAGTTGAACGAAGGGCATCAATGATTGGACTAATGGCAGGCCGCGTGCATTTTGTCTGGAAGTTAAGCAACTGGGTGACTGTGCAGACATCTAATCATCTGACGACCCGCTCTCAACACACAACAGTTTGTTGTTTGCTGGTTAACCCGGGAACGCGACGATATTTTAACGATGAATTTGGAGAGCTTTGATGTTTGATTTGTTGTTATACGTTTAAGTCACCTTTCCTGTGGAAAAAGACAACCCAAATAATTGCATCTACAAAGAGGCAGTGGGTGGTTATCAACGATAGTCCAATCGTGCAGCTAATCCGATCCAACATTGGTGTGGCCTGATCGTCTGAAAACGCAACTACCACGGTCAGGGTAATAAGGGTAAGGGCTGTAATCCAGAGCACGGCGACGGTAGCAACCCACCAGAGACCATTGCCGGTGTGAAGATAAAAAATCGATGCAGGCATCCAGACTGCGGCTGATACTAGAAACAAAGCTGTCAGCCAGGAAATGGTGTGTGGCCCCAGAAACATGAACTTACCGAGGATGTTCGCTCCTTCCCTAAAAACAGCGAAATAGCAGAAGGTCATATACCCAGCTGCTGCTAGCAACATTGAGAGCACCAGCACGTTTTTCCAATTGTCTTGGATACCTCCCCAGAGTTCGTTCCTATGCTCTGGGAAGTACCAGAGACCTATCAAGTAGCTACTTATGACAGCTAGTCCGCCCAGAACATTCACGCTTAAGAACAGTGTCTGCGGGCTCATTCGATACACCTTGAAAAGTGCCCTGTGATATTCATGTGTTGTTGATGCAGAGCGACTGAATACCTTTTAGGAAGTCGGCTAGTTGCGTCATCGTGACCGCCGCGAGATCAAGTTAATTCACTGGGGCAGGACTTTCTCCGGCCGTGTCGAGTCGGCGTTTGGTCTCTTTGTAAACGTCGGCTGATAGGGGCCCTCTCATTACGGCATCAACGTTCTCTTGCAGGTGAGTTGGGCTCGTGGTGCCTACGATAATGGTGTCAGCGTTGGGATGACTAAGCGTGTACCTCAGGACGAACGTAGACCGGCTCTCGCCCTCCTCCATTAGCTCGACAAGGTTGGCTCTTTCGAATGTCTCCCACATGGGACCTAGTGGGGCCTCGTCTACGCGGTGCTCTCCCTGGGCTACACCACCGCGAATGATGATGCCGACACCTTCTTTGGCAGCCTCTGCTATCCAATCCTCGTGTTCCCGCTGAAGGGCGGAATAGGGGATTTGCATGACGTCGAAAGCTCCCCATCTCAGGAGTTCAGGGAGGTCAGGGAGCGTCGTTGAAGCTCCTATCCATCTGGCCATCCCCTGGTCGCGGATGTCACTCAACGCCTGAACTAGGTCGCCAGATTCGCACTCCTCAACCGTGGCGTTGTGAAGCTGAATAATGTCCACACTCTCCCGGTTGAGCCGTCTGAGGCTAATCTCCATGTTCCGGAAAAGGTTGTCACGTGTCCATTCATGGTCAGAGTTATTTGAGGTAGGCCGTGTGTCGGTGCATCCGGATTTGGTGGCCAGGTAAAACTCGTCGTATCTGGATTGGACTGCCCAGCCAATCCACTCTTCGCTGAAGACATAATCATAGGCTGTATCGAAGAAATTAATTCCAGCATCCAGAGCTGCGCCCCATACCGTTTGGGCTTGTTCATGTGTCCAGTGGGGCTTGTGCGGCTGCCATAGGGCACAGCCGAACCCCAGCCGCGTGACGTTAAGTCCCGTTCGACCAAGTATTGCCGTTGGTAATGTAGAGAGCAGGGGTCAACCTTTCTGGAAGCGCCCCACCGACTTTTTGGTGGCGATTGTTAGAGACTCATAGCTGATATGTGCACGATCAGAACGTGTGCTAGAGCGCATCGCTCGGTGATGATACACGGACTGGAATCCCATAAAAAGACCATCGTCAGGTTATCTACTCGCTGGCTGGTTATTGCAAGGCGGGTAGTGAGCAATTCCTCTCGTCTGCGCGATACTAAGTCTAATCGATAAACAGGTGCCACGGGTTTACTTGATACCGGAGGATCTATTTATGCAAGGTACGATTTGGGATTGACCATTAGCGTTCTGCATTCGTGGCCGACTTGGGCCAGTATTTGGGCAAATCAATCACTCTTGAATATAGAGTGATGCGCTGCAGTTGGAGCTGAGTTTGGAGCGGATGAGGGGATGCGAACCCGCGGCACCCTGCTAGGCAATTCTATTCATCCCGTTTTCTGGTTGTCTCAGGTTGACCACAGCCCTAAGTTTGATCGCGACTCGGACCGTCCATAAAATCTGTTAGGCTTACGATTAGATAAGTTAACCGCATTCAGATGATGGTTCATCTATCACTTTGAATGGTTAGATCGCTCAATCATCATCCGGTTAGCAGACTACAAGTTTTGAAGAATTAGCTGAGGCAACTCATACCCAGTAAGGTTTCACTAAAAAACGTCTACAAGATTTTCGGCAAAAATCCCGAATCAGCACTAGAGCTGGTTAAACAGGGGGTCTCGAAAGAAGAAATCCTAGCAAAGACCGGGGATGTGGTCGGTGTGGTGGACGTCTCCTTCGATGTCAATCCAGGCGAGATCTTCGTAGTAATGGGCCTTTCAGGCTCCGGCAAGTCCACCCTCGTTCGGTGCATCAACCGTCTTTACGAACCCACCTCCGGCACTATCCTTTTCAACGACACCAACGTAACCAAAGCGAACTCGGAAGAACTGCGCACAATTCGCCGCAACGAAGTGTCGATGGTGTTCCAACATTTTGCCTTGTTCCCGCACAAAAGTGTGCAGGAAAACGTTGAATATGGACTGCGAGTCCAGGAATGGGCAAAGGATGAAAGGCGGGACCGTGCCGACCAGGCCCTTGAAATGGTTGGGCTCGGCGGTTGGGGGGGGTATTATCCCGCAAGCCTGAGTGGTGGAATGCGTCAGCGAGTCGGGCTTGCGAGAGCACTCGCAGCAGGCACCGACATCCTCTTAATGGACGAGGCGTTCAGCGCACTTGACCCGCTTATCAAGCGGGACATGCAGGATGAGCTTCTCAACATCCACGACAAATTAGGGGTGACGATAATTTTCATCACGCACGACCTCAATGAAGCTCTGAAACTGGGTGAACGCACCGCCATTATGCGAGACGGACGTATCGAGCAAGTCGGTTCGGCGACCCAGATCATCAACAGTCCTGCGTCTGAGTACATTCACGACTTCACCAGAGATGTCGACCGCGGCAGGGTTTTGACGCTGTGGTCGGTGATGAGGCCCATAAACCTCATCGACAACCCCGACTGCACGATCGATGAGGCCTTGGCAGCCACTAACAATGACGATGATCAACATTGCGTAATAACGCGCGGCGGTGAGCCTGAACGATGTATTAGTCGGCAGGCACTGGTCGACGCTGCGGAGGCAGGGATAAATACCTGCACCGAAGTCGGACTAACGACGCATGCCGCGCCAATCAGAACTGTGCTTATGGACGCATTCGCCATGGCAGCGGAGGGGGACTGCGTTACGGTCGTCAACCGGCAGGGAGAACTGGGTGGACATGCGTGTCCCACCGACATCATCGGTGCCTTGATGCAAGACGACTTCAGTTCTGATCGGATCCCCACATAGCTTTTTAGCACACTATTACCCTGGAGTTTCACAGTTGGACAAGAACGTCATACCGCTAGATGCGTGGGCAGATTCGTTTGTCCCCTGGCTTGCAGCGAACTTTCGAGATTTCTTCCAGACTATCAAGGCTCCTGTGGAATGGATTTTCGACCAGATGAACGACGGTATGGTCGGTTTGACCGACGGTGTGGGCTGGATCGCCATAGTTCTAATCGCGTGGCGACTCGCCGGGTGGAAAGTGGCAGTGTTCACTGCAGTTTCGATGGGGCTGCTAGGAGGATGGAATCCTGTCCTCCCACACCTAGACGTGTGGGATGAAACGATGACCACACTGGCACTCATCGTTACCTCGGTGTTGATCAGCGTAATAATCGGAGTGCCCGTAGGCGTCGCTGCTTCCAAGAACGACAGGTTCGAATTCATATTGCGGCCGGTGCTCGACGCCATGCAGACAACTCCAAGCTTTGTCTATCTCATCCCGGTAGTAATGCTGATCGGCCTCGGAGCAATTGGTGGCGTGTTCGCAGTGGTGGTGTTCGCAATCCCTCCGATGATACGCCTGACTAACCTTGGAATCCGTGAGGTAGACCAGGAAGTCGTAGAGGCTGCCTATTCGTTTGGGGCTACACCACGTCGAGTTCTTGTTGATGTGGAACTTCCACTGGCCATGAGAACCATCATGGCCGGACTTAACCAAACCCTGATGCTTTCACTTTCGATGGTAGTGATAGCATCCATCATAGGAGCGCCTGGCCTGGCTCAACTCGTCTTGCGGGGGATTCGAGCGCTAGACTTCGGGTCAGGTGCTGTCGGCGGCGTGGGTCTGGTGATCTTGGCGATCGTCCTTGACAGGATGACCCAGTCTCTAGGTGAAACTGAAAAAGAAGAACATTCAAAATTTCCGTTCTCAATTAATGTCTTAAGACTTAAAAAGTTGATGCGACTAGTCTGACTAGGGCTACTCGTAACTAAAAATAGCAAGGAGTCATTTTTATGTTTGTGTCACATAGTAGACGAGGGTTTTTCCTTCTAGGCTTGATCGGGGCCTTGGCTATAGCACTCGTTGCATGCTCAAGTGACGACGAAGGAACAGGAATGCCTGGTGAAGGTGTCACGGTGCAACCAGCACGTGCCACCTGGGATACCGGATATTTCAACGAAGCACTTTACTCTCGCGCACTGGAAACTCTTGGCTACGAGGTGAAAGACTTTCTTGAACTCGACAACCCGATCTTCTACCAACAAGTAGCGCTGGGCGAAGTTGACTTTTGGGCCAATGCCTGGTTCCCGAGTCATACCCAGTACGAAGATTTGTTCTCAGGCAAAGCGGAGATCGCAGGGACCGTCATTCCAGTAGGTGGCCTTGAGGGCTACCTGGTTGACAAGGCTGGAGCTGACGAATTTGGTATCACCACCCTTGCAGACTTTGCGAGGGCAGAAGTTGCAGCTGCTTACGACACCGATGGAAACGGCAAGGCCAACTTCCTCGGCTGCCCGGATGGCTGGGGATGTGCGGAGATCCAAGCCCACCACTGGGACGATTTGGGCCTCAACGATTCCATCGATCGGGGACAAGCTGACTACAACGCGGCCATGGCCGACCTGATTGCTCGCTATCAGAACGGTGAACATGTGCTGTTCTACACGTGGACACCAAACTGGACAGTAGACGTTCTGTCCCCCGGTACAGATGTTGTATGGATCGGTGTGCCGAAGGCATCGTCACCTCTCGACATCACAGAGGCCGATCAAACTCACTCAGGCATCGTCGGTGCTGTCAATGACCCGCTCCTGACCGGCTGGTCAGCCAGTGACATCCAGGTTGTAGCCAATTCTGAATTCCTGAGTGATAACCCGTCAGCGGCAAAGTTGTTTGAGGTTATGGGGCTGGCACTGGCCGACGTCTCGAGCCAAAATAACCTGATGAATGAGGGCGAAGATTCTCAGGAAGATATCGAACGCCATGTCGATGAGTGGATTGCCGCGAACCAGTCGACTTGGGATTCGTGGATCGAACAGGCTAAGGATGCAGGCTAAACCCTTTCTTTCATAGCAAGATCAACAAAGGCTGGGCACCGTAGTGCCCAGCCTTTGTAATTTCAAAAGTTTGGATCGAGATTGGTGGACAGTGGAGGATTCGAACCTCCGCCCCCCACCTGCGTGGGGTAACGAGGGTGGTGATGATGGACAGATAAAGACGATATAGGTTATATAACAATTGATA
>CAZXXH010000074.1:6857-9480 GCA_964644645.1 uncultured Dehalococcoidales bacterium | reverse complement strand
CCTCAGGGCCAACCATCGCCTTGTTTGTTCGTCGAAATATGATCATACGTAGGGAGCTGTTACCTTCAGGAGCTTTTGGTCTGTAATCGATTGAGACTATAAACTTCTCCAGTATCTACGACTTTTTGATCGGATTACGTGGCCGAAGCTTGGTGATGGGAAATGACCAGCCCCGACAATCGCCCCTTCACGTTCTAACCGATCCATTAAAGTTTCTCTCGTTTTTCTCGCTAGAGCTGGATTGCCATCGAATGCAATTTCCCAAGTAGTTTCCTCAACTTGGAAAGGGAAGTTGACTACATCTCCCAAAATGAAGCCGCTCTCTCCCTCTGAATGGATCACAGCGCTCATGTGTCCCGGTGTGTGCCCAGGAGTTGGTATGAATGTAACTTCGCTCGTGAGTTGGGTTTCACCATCCATCAGGTTCAGTGCTCCCATACGATCGAGGGGGACTACTTGGCTGGCAACGTGTTCAGCGTTCTCGATCTGACCGGGGCTTGTAAAGTGGTCCCAGTCGCCCATGGAAACTCGATACGTGGCGTTTGAGAAATTTAACTGTGCATTGTTCTCGTTTCCCGTAATGCTCCACCCCACGTGGTCCGGGTGTAGGTGGGTGAAGGCTACAATTGTGATGTCGTCGTGGTCCAATCCGATCTTACGAAGCTCCCCTGGCAACTCTCCGTTCATGGCTGGTCCTGCGCCTGTATCTATGAGGATTACCTGTTCTTGCGATATTACGACGAAGCATCCGAAGTTGGTTTGGAGATTACTGGCCCGGGTCAAATTGCCGGGAACATGTGCCCACGCGTCATCCGTAACGCCGGGAAAGAGGTCGCTAGCGTTAAATTCGCCTGTACCATCTGAGATTGACCTGATTTCAACGTTACCTACCATCACACTTTTTTGAATCATAGTGCGGCCTCCTCCTGCGACATTGGATTATTCCTAGACTTATCACCGCGCGTAGACGGACCTTATGTCTGTAACGGACAAAACTTCTACTCAGCCAGACTTACGAGTAAAACACAACGTAGTAATCATCGACTGAAAGCTGCGGCCCCACCGTCTCTACGTGGATCAGATGCAGCCCGAAAGCTGCCATTATCCATGACTATGCATTGTACTTTTGCGAAGGAGGGTGCGTAGTTGAACGGCTGCTGCTCGATTTGCATACCCCGGCTGCGCAATTCTTCGACTGTGCGTTGTGGGATTCGTGATTCGCAGAAAACCGGTCGGCCTTCGCTATGGAATCGGGGGGCGGAGACAGCTTCATTTGGGGTCATTTGGAAGTCCAAAATGTTAACTATGGCCTGCATGACGGCTGAAGTGATTGACCAACCGCCAGGTGCTCCAACGACTACGTAGGGCTGTCCGTTACGGAATATGATTGTTGGTGAAATCGCGCTGGCTCGTGCCTTGCCAGGCAAATAAGTATTGGGTCGACCTGGCACCGGGTCCATCAAAGCAACACAGTCGTTCCAGTAAGTTCCTGTGCCTGGGACGACCACGCCACTACATGTTGTAAGGGTGTGAGTGATGGAAACGCAGTTGCCATGTTCATCGGCAATACTTAGATGAGTTGTATGCCCCGGGGCATCAGGCGCTTTCTGATCAGGCAACTCTCGTCGTTTGATTTTGGCGGCGATCGTCTCTGCGTGACTGGTTGATAGAAGTTGATCTACAGGCACGTCCCAGAATCTGGGATCTGCGAGATGTCTGAAACGTGTCACCCCGGCCCATGAAAGTGTGGCGGCTATGATATATGCGTGATCAGGTCCATTGTGTTCCATGGAAGACAAGTCGAAAAACTCGAGCACGTTCAACATCTGTTGCAAAAGAAGGCCACCACCTGGTAGTGGGGCAGAATGAACCTCGCAGTCACGATAAAGCCCCTTTATGGGAGGTTCACTGCGGACCTTGTAATTCTCGAGATCGGCTCGCGTTACAAAAGCTCTGTTTTTCTTAAAGTCGCTCGCTATTTGCTCTGCTAGTTCACCATGGTAGAAGTCGTTCAGGCCATGAGTAGCGAGGCGTTTTAGGGTGCGTGCTAGATCGGCATTAATATAATGGTCGCCGCGCTCTCGTAAACTCCCATCAGCTTTGACCCAGAGATCCCTCATGGCCTTGGTTGTTTGTGCTCGGAGTGTTGGGTCCGGTAGTCCTTGGATCGGTGCCTCACGTAGAAAAACTGCTATGTACTCAGGAACCGTGTACCCCCGTTCGCTCCACTCGATAGCGGGTGCTAACAACTCTGCGAGTGATTTAGTGCAGAATCGTCGGTGTAGTTCATCTAGACCTGCTATTGTTCCGGGGGTCATGATTGCCTGGTAGCCGAGCATGTTGCGGAAGGCTTCAAACAAGGCAAAGTGCCATATGTCCGTGTAACCGCGAACGTCTTCAGTCCAGATTTCGGGATACATCCGTTCGCCAATAGTTGGCCAGAATCCGATGCTTTCGAAATTATCGGTGCGCGAATCGTAAAGGGTGGCACTTCCCCAACCACCAAGCCCACACATGAACGGATCGAAAACCACTTGAGCAAAAGCCGTGGCTACGGCCGCGTCGAAGGCATTGCCTCCGGTCTCGAGGACTTTGGCGCCTATCTCTGCTGCCATTGGTTGCG
>CAZXXH010000074.1:4711-6847 GCA_964644645.1 uncultured Dehalococcoidales bacterium | reverse complement strand
GGGCAACGACTACTCCTCTCATCAGCTTTATCCTGACTCTTTAAAGCGCGCTGTTTCGTGACTCTGGGCATCGTTCACTGAATCTTTTACTCCATCGGTTAGTTATATTGTTAGGCGCTAATCCATCCTGAGAACAACGCCTATTGTAAATAACTTAGTGTTGGCAATCGACTCTCATTCGTTCGCGTCCGATACATTGATCGACAGCGAGGACAGACGTTAAATGTTGGTTGCCGTACGGTGAACTTCACAACCTAGTGAATTAATGGCAAGTGTTGTACTTTATCGATACGCCGCGACAGCAGATGTACCCGGAGGGATTTCTAGTCTAGTTCGCTGCGCAGCTTTGCCAGAGGTAATGCCTGGTGGCCTATCGTCGAAAAATTACTATTGATCCTGATTTTGTTGGTGAGTCAGATCTAGCAGACTTTCCGATTTTGGTCGCGTTTTCTGATCGAACCCTTAGGGGCCTGGCCTTTGGCGGTCACTGTGTAGACTCATCCGGGTCTGACATATTTTTCCTAACGGAAGATGGCAAGTCCCGCGTTCCACATGAGTTGGAATATTATGATGCCAGACTAGGGATCCTCCGTTGCTGGGTTCGACTTAAGAGGATATCTAGAACCAACCCCGCCAATTTTTACATTCATTATGGGGGCGTAGTAGTCCACAGCGATGCCGATCAATGTGAGAGCGTCTGGGACGATGACTTTGTTCTCACTTGGCACAATGCCAATGATGCCGAACGTAATCCAGTCTTGCCGTCGCCCTCGTGGCTAGATGTCGCTAATCAAATAACTGTAGAGGCGTGGGTGAATAGTGATTCTGATCGTCCAGAGGCCCTACAGTCACTTGTTTCTCAATGGGAATCATCTGAATCTTTTGATGCCTTTTCGGCATATGACGCTGCCGGCACGGACGGACTTGATTCTACCGGCTATTTTGGTGCTGTGTTTGATGGCAGGTACATCTATTTCTCGCCGGAACAGCACGAGTCACAGGAACAGCCCGGCAAAGTGCTTCGTTACGACACTCAATCCTCTATTTATTCGGCATCGAGTTATCAGGCGTATGACGCGGGGTCTACTGCAGGTCTTGAAACAAAGGGTTTTTACGGTGGAGCGTTCGATGGCCGCTATGTTTTCTTCACACCGCGGCAGACGGGCAACCGATATCACAGCAGGTTGTTGCGCTTGGACGTGCAGGCAGAGTTCAAGGATCCACGTTCGTGGGATGCTTTTGACATCGGGCCTGAACATTCACAGCAGGGAGCTGCTTTCGATGGACGTTATTTGTATTTTCCTCCCGGATTCCAAGGCGACCCCCGCACAGAAAGTGATCAAAGCAGCAGCGTGATCCGGTACGACACCAAGGCGCCGTTCAAGGATAGCTATAGTTATTCTTCTTTTGACGTGGCAGCAGTACTAGGTCCAGGTGCAGCGTGTTTCGACGGCGGCGCATTTGATGGGCGGTATATCTATTTCGTCCCGTTAGAAAATCCACTAGTCGTTCGGTACGACACCGGTCGACCGTATGAAGATCCAAACAGCTGGCAGTCTTTCGATGGCAGGTCTGTGGGGATGGGGAGATGTGTGGGATCTGTGTTTGACGGTCGCCATATGTACTTCGCGGCCTATGGGCATTCAATGTTGGTGAGATATGACACAACCCGTGAATTTGTGAGTACGAATAGCTGGGAGAGCCACGACGCTGCTAAAACAGGTGGATTGGATACCAATGGATTCGACGGAGGTTTCTTTGACGGACGCTTTGTGTATTTTGTGCCATTCGTTCATCTTCCAGGAGGGTTGACTAGGCGTCATGGTGGACAACCGATTCTTCACTCCAATTATTTACGCTACGATCCGAACAAGCCATTTAACGAACCATTTTCGTGGAAGTCCTATGATGCTTCAGCCGTGGATGGTATGTGCTCCATTGGTTACAACGGCGGAGCATTCGACGGCCGCTATTTCTATGCGGCTCCGTGGGTCCGCTCAACAGAGAGCCTGCCTGGACGCCCAAGTGTCCATGGAACAATTCTTAGGTATGACACTACTGGTGCTAACGTGACTTTCAGCCTGCGCTACTCTGACTATGGTCATAACGGAGGGCTATGCGCGTCTGTGCCGGGGC
>CAZXXH010000074.1:360-4701 GCA_964644645.1 uncultured Dehalococcoidales bacterium | reverse complement strand
CCACATCAATACCTCAAATAGTGATGTGGGGAGTGCGTCCCACAACGCGCTGCTTAAAGGACACCACCATCTGGCAGGAGTGTACGATGGAACTAGAGTAATTCTTATAGTGGACGGTAAGGTGGTAGGAGAACGAGAGGGATCTGGGACCGTGTCTGGCAGCAGTCTAGGGGTATCTATCGGCCACGTTACAGGTGGGCTCGGCCAGTTTTCTGGTCATGTCGATAGAGTCCGAATATCCAAGACTGCTCGTACGTTAGCATGGCTCAAGTCCACCTATTTTACGATGTCCGAAGAACGTTATTGTGTTATCGGTACAGAAGAGACAACAAACCGAGTGACATAATGCCTACTACAGTTTTTGACATATGTTAGTTGTAACGGGGGCATTTCGCTCATCCCTTTGGTATCTCCTTGGCACCGTTGACATCGACCATATAGCGCGAGGCCATGAGGTTGGAATACGCGGCCAGTGATTTTGACGGTAGAGTGCCAGTACTAAGGGAGGGATTCAGCGATCTTTCTTAGCGCATTGCGTTCTGTCTGCGTTCGCCCATCGTATTTTTCATGCCTAGACCGCGCGTCCGGTTACTATTAACATCTGTTCGGTTTACGTTTCACCATATCCAAAGGCTGTGGATTGGGTGGGAGTCGGTTGAATTAGGAGAAAATATAAAGTGGGTATACACGACGGAATTGGCGAGGCAATCTTGGAGCGTCTCGGGGTTGCTTCCATCATTAACGCAGGCGGCCCCAATACCCGTCATTCAGGTACAAGCCCGCGCCCCGAAGCTTGGTCAGCGATGGAATTCGCCTCGGGGTACTTCTTCCAAATGGACGAGCTACTAATAGCGGCTGGTAAGGATATAGCTCAGATGATTGGAGTGCCTGCGGCAACTATCACTGCAGGTGCAGGTGCCGGTCTAGTGGTGCAGGCCGCTGCGGCCATTACCCGTGGTGATCCTGATCGAATAGCGTGCCTACCTGACACTGATGGTATTCCTAATGAATTGATCTTGCAGCGAGGGCATCACTTTGGTTACGAACGGCTCTACTTGGTGCCGGGAGCGAAATTTGTCGAGGTAGGCGATGTAGACAGGTGTACGGTCGAGGAGGTAGAGGAGGCCGTAAGTGATCGCACGGCGGGTATCATCCACTTAGAATCTGCATTCCTGCCGGACGGGATGGTCCCACTCCCAGAATTAGCTAATATCGCCCGTACACACGATTTAGCGTTACTGTGCGACGCAGCTTCTAGTCTTCCACCCAGACTAAACTTGACACGTTTTGTCGATCAAGGAGCTGATTTGGTGAGTTTCAGCGGGGGAAAGACGATACGCGGTCTTCAGAGTTCTGGGTTGCTGCTGGGAGATGAGAGGTGGGTGGAGTACGCTCGACTTGTTAATTTTCCAAACAGCGGCGTCGCCCGAGGTCAGAAAGTATCTCGTGAGCAAGTATTCGGTCTAATTGCGTCGGTGGAAGCTTTCTTATCTGGAGACGAAGAAGCGGAGACTCGTGAGTATATGCGTCACATGGTTGGGATGGTGGATAGGATTGCAGAGATTCCAGGCATCGACGCACGGGTTGAACACGATCCGCCGAACCATCGCATACCAAACTGCGTCGTTTATTTTACCGCAGACTGGAAAGGTCCTGACCGGGAAGAGATCCACCGGAGACTACTTTACGGTGATCCACGCATATATGTATCTATGTTGGGTCCAAATGGGGAACTATACGTTGACCCGATGAATCTTGTGGAAGGGCAGCATGAAATTGTCGCCGAAAGGCTCCGAGAAGTGCTGATAGATGCAGCCAGTGGTGTTTGAATAGCGAAAGGGCCATAGGTCTGATCTTGCCAATGTACTACCCGATTTTCGGTTCTCCGTATACACATTTAGCAGATGTTTAAAAGGGTGCTAAGTTCGCGATCCATTTATTTCGCAGGTGAAAATCACCCCTCGTATATCTCAACGGTACTCATTGGTCATTTTGATGGTAGAGGTTGGGAATGAAATATAGGCAGCTAGGCCGATCAGGCTTGCAAGTATCCGAAATTGGCCTGGGTACTAACAATTTCGGGATTCACCCCGGTCCTACTAACTATGGAAGCCACATGACATCTCATGCTGCTAGGGATGTCATCGATGCTGCCCTTGATTCGGGCGTGAATCTTATAGATACAGCCGACGTCTATTCCGGAGGCGATTCAGAGCGATACATTGGGCGTGCACTTAAGGGCAAACGCCACAAAGCAGTCATTGCAACAAAATTTGGTGGTTGGTGGCTTTCAGATAGGGCTGGAGTCGGGGGTTCCAGACAGCATATTGTGACAGCCGTTGATCGCAGTTTAAGCCGCTTACGTACAGATTACATAGACCTCTACCAGATCCATGGCCCTGACTCTAAAACCCCGATCGATGAGACGTTGCGGGCTCTAGATGATCTTGTAAGACAAGGCAAGGTGCGCTATATCGGCAGTTCAAATTTTCGCGGATGGCAAATCGTCGAAGCCGACTGGGCCGCTCGTGTACATCGTACCGAAAAATTTATAAGTTCTCAGTCGGAATACTCATTGGTTGAGCGGGATATTGAACAAGATGTAATGTCGGTTTGCGGTAGATATGGTTTGGGTGTTTTGCCTTTTTTCCCATTGGCTCACGGTTTGCTGACTGGACGGTATAGTAGGGGAGAATCAGCGCCGTTGGACAGTCGTCTTGGAATAAATCGTAAAGCCGGGGAACGCCGGTTAACTGAGTCGAATTTTGACTTAGTCGATAGGATAACCGATTGGGTTGAGGAACGTGGCCATACACTGTTACAGCTAGCTTTCGCCTGGCTTTTAGCACACGAAGAGGTGAGTTCGGTTATCGCGGGAGCTTCACATCCCGACCAAATTTATCAGAACGCTGAGGCAGTTGGTTGGCAGTTGACTCCGGAGGAAATGTCCGAACTCGAGCTGATTCTGGAATCAGCCTAAATAACCAAAAATAGCCGAATCTGGCGTCCGTGACTATCAGTCCCTTTATGTTTACGGAACCTCTCTGAATTCGCCTTCAACCGTATCATTGTTTTTGCCATTTTCTGAGTCTTCGGTGTCAGTGTTGCCACTGGGTTCATCTTGATTCTCATCACTTCCTGATTGGTCTTGATATACAGCCTGACCAAGTTTCTGGAGGGACTGTTGCAACTGGTTGGTTGCGTTCGTTAGATCGGACGGCTCTACGGCATCTTGTTCTAACAGGTCGCGGGTAATCTTGACGTTGCCTTCGATTTCGTCCTTAAGGTCCTCGGGGGCGTTTTCTCCCTGATCTTTAAGTAGCTTTTCCGCTCCGTAAACGGCGCTCTCTGCGGCGTTGCGAATTTCTACTGCCTCGACTGGTCTTCTTCAGAGTGCGTCTCGGCCTCCTGGATAAGTTTGTCGATTTGGTCTTTATCTAAGCCTGATCGACCGGTAATGGTTATGTGTTGTTCCTTTTTGGTTCCCAGATCCCTGGCGGCCACTTTTACAATTCCGTCGGCGTCAATATCGAATGTGACTTCAATCTGTGGGGTGCCTCGCGGAGCCGGCAGGATTCCGTCTAGATTAAACCTACCGACAGATTGGTTGTCAGATGCCATATCACGCTCGCCCTGCAAGACGTGAATTTCCACTTGGGGCTGATTGTCAGCGGCCGTGGTAAAAGTCTCGCTTTTAGAGGTTGGGATAGTGGTATTACGCGGTATCAGAACCGTGCGTACGCTTCCGAGCGTTTCGATGCCTAGGGAGAGCGGGGTAACGTCAAGCAGCAAAACATCTTTAACGTCACCTTGAAGTACACCGGCTTGTATCGCTGCGCCAATGGCCACTACCTCATCTGGGTTGATCGATTTATTAGGCTCTCTTCCGAACACTTGACGAACGTTCTCCGCGACTGCAGGCATTCTGGTCATTCCACCTACTAGCACGACATCATCTATGTCAGAAGATCCCATTCCCGCGTCTTCTAGGGCTTGTCGGCATGGTCCAACAGCACGTTCAATTAGGTCGCTGGTGATTTGTTCCAGTTTTGCGCGGGTCAATTTGACCGCCAAGTGCTTAGGTCCAGAAGCATCAGCGGTTATGAATGGGAGAGTAATCTCTGTCTGCGTCACACTGGAAAGTTCAGTCTTGGCGCTTTCGGCTTCGACCCGAACTCGCTGCAGTGCTGAAGGGTCCTGTCGTAAATCAATGCCATTCTCGCTCTCGAATTCGTCGCATACGAAGTTAACTACCCTTAAATCAAAGTCGTCTCCTCCAAGGTGTGTGTCCCCGTTGGTTGATTTAACTTCGAAGACGCAGTCGCCGAGTTGTAGGATTGT
>CAZXXH010000074.1:0-350 GCA_964644645.1 uncultured Dehalococcoidales bacterium | reverse complement strand
GGTTCATTGATGATTCGTAGGACTTCGAGACCTGCAACTAGTCCTGCCACCTTGGTGGCGTCACGCTGACTATCGCTGAAGTATGCCGGTACAGTTACTACGGCTTGAGTTACTGTATCTCCAATTTTTGTCTCTGCGTCCTCCTTGAGCTTACGTAAAATGAATGATGAAATCTCTGGCGGTGAGTGTGTTTTTCCGTTGAGTACCACGCCAGTGTCGCTATTATCTGACTCGACCACCTTGAATGACACGTTTTTAGCGGCGCTGTGGACTGACGGATGGTCAATCCGATTCCCCATGAAGCGCGTCACAGAGTATACAGTAGTTTCTGGGTGTGTAATTGCTTGGCG
>CAZXXH010000073.1:0-9612 GCA_964644645.1 uncultured Dehalococcoidales bacterium | reverse complement strand
GTAATGTCGAGCGATGTGTCAGCCGCGACGACACCGGATTCGGCAACGTCGATGTCCTCTAGCGAATTAGCAATGGCGGCGTCTATCGCTATTACAGTATCACCAGAAAATTGTTGGTACTGATCCCCATTTGGCCCGGCGGCCGTGGCTTTGACAGACCAACCCACGCTGCAAATCAGCGCTAGCAGTAATGCGAAAAACATATTCCCGACTCGCCGCATGAGAACCTCCGAAGTCTATCTCCAAGGTCTATAACGTTACTGTCACGAACTTAGAACGATAAACATATATAGCGCTAGGTAATTTTGGAACACAATTTCGTCCCACGGAGTCTTTGGTCATACTTCGGACTCCACCAAACTCGGAACTGTAATCCTGCAATGCTTGTGGGATCTGATGACCAATCATATTTGTGTACAAAGCGGATAGAGGACGGTAAGAGGCTTGGATACCACAACATGGTGACTGTATAGAACTAGGTCCTAGGCTCGTTCGTTGTAGCTTGGTCAATAGGTCGGCTACAACCCGATCACCGCTGTTGACTCGGTCCGTACACGTTTGTTTACAACTGCTTACGTTTATCTCAACGTAGAAACATTAGTCGATGGTCGCTCCACCATCAATAACGAGATGGGCTCCGGTCACGAAAGAAGCTTCATCACTCGCAAGAAATAATGCCCCGTATGCCACTTCTATCGGGTTTCCCATACGCTTCAACATCGCATCGGAGCCAAAGTCGCGCATCGCTTGTTCCGGTTCTAGCCCAGCAGCTTCAATATGTTGATCGGTTCCGCTTGTCTTAATCGCTCCAGGGCAGATACCGTTCACTCTTATGCCATATGGCGCTAAGTCCATCGCCAAACACCGAGTGAGCTGTGAAACCGCTCCTTTAGAAGCGTTGTAAGGAATGAAACCAGGCTGTGCAATAAACGAGCTGACGGACGCGATGTTCACGATGGCTCCCCCTCCTGACGTTTGCATGGTTGGAAAGCATTCCCTCACGCAATTCGCGTATCCAATGACGTTAACCCCAAACACCTTATCCCAATCGGCTTGTGTAACATCCTCGATTTTCCCGAACACAAACGCAGCAGCATTGTTAACGAGCACGTTGATATTTCCATACTCATGAACCGCCGCCGCGACCATTCTTTTTACAGACTCAACATCTGATGTATCTGTTCGGTGGAACAGTGCGGTGCCGCCACACCCCAAAATATCGGCAGCAGTTTGGCCACCAGTTGTTACATCTTTTTCCGCGACGACAACCTTCGCCCAGTCTTTTGCAAACAGTTGCGCAATGGACCGACCTCTGCCACAGCCCGCTCCCGTTATCACAGCAACTTTATGTTTCATACGCATTAGCCATCCTCCAATACAATTATTCGGATGTTGACATATCAATACAATAAACATTCAAAACAATTGCACCCCCGGTTTGCCGAGCGAGTATAGCCTTAGATGAATTCTGAAAGAGAACTCATATAAAGTTCATACATCGTTACAATCGGTGCAACCACATTAGCTTCGTAGACCAAACAGAGAGAGATCATGTTTACACGAGGATTCATAGGGCGTAATCGCCGTAACACTCCGAAACCTTTACCTCCAGGCCAATATCTAGAAACCGGCTTCCCAGTACTAAGTGCAGGGCCTACACCTCGCACCAACCTCGATACGTGGGTGTTTCGAATCGAGGCTGAATCTCAAATTCAAGCTGAATGGTCGTGGAGTGAGTTCGTAAACCTCACTCTACATAACCTAGAGACGGACATTCACTGCGTAACGAAATGGTCGAAGTTAAACACCCGTTGGAGAGGCGTAATGATTGACACCTTGTTAGAAGACTCTGGTATTGATCCAAAGGGTGACTACATTTTGGCCTATTGCGATGGTGGATATACTACCAACCTACCTCTTGCTGACTTGGTGCACGGCAAGGCAATGGTGGCTATTGAATATGACGGACAACCTCTAGAAGCGCAACACGGCGGACCTGCACGTTTACTTGTGCCACACCTGTACTTCTGGAAATCGGCAAAGTGGATCCGCGGGTTAAAAATTATTGCGGAAGACTCTCCCGGTTTCTGGGAGAGATACGGTTATCACATGTATGGAGACCCCTGGCAGGAACAACGTTACAGCGGCGATTGAACAAAATAAAACACGTGAATTCTTCCGTTACATATCCGCATAAAGCGGTGCCATGGCAATTTGGAATCATTGAGTCCATCAGAGTAGAAACATACCGCGTAAAGACGTTCACTATCGACCTTAAGGTATGGCGCCCATTCATATCGGGGCAACATTATGACATCAGATTAACTGCTCCCGACGGATATCAAGCGCAGAGAAGCTACTCGATAGCATCGTCACCAACCAGTATTGGCAAAATCGAACTTACTGTGGAACTGATACCCAACGGAGAAGTATCACAGTACTTCCACACGGTCATACAGCCGGGCGATGCGTTAGAACTGAGAGGACCCATCGCGGGACCTTTCATCTGGAAGCCAGATGATAGCCATCCCTCGTTATTTGTGGCTGGGGGATCGGGAATTGTGCCAATAATGTCTATGTTACGGCACCGAAATGACTCAGATATGACTGTTAAAACCGCGCTCATATATTCATCAAGATCCTTAAACGATGTAATTTATTGGCAAGAACTATCGGAAATGGATCGCTCCGATGAGTTGCTCAGTATTACCCACACGTTGACACGACAACAACCTGATTGGTGGACTGGGAACCGTCGCCATGTAGACCATTCTATGACTGCTTCGGCACTGCGTTCCCTTGGACCGTTGGCCCACGCATACATTTGTGGTTCCGCGGCATTTGTCGAAACTGTCTCAGACGCTCTTTTGGACGTAGGCATCAAGCCGGGCAACGTACGCACTGAGCGTTTCGGACCGGCCACCTAAAGTAGAACTGTCAACCCCTAGCACTCACACGCCGGTATTTGAATTTCAATATCGTGGCAACCGCTCCTCCAATGCCACCAATCACAACAATCCACAATGTGACAGGATACAGTGACCGTTCCGTTTGCTCAGATTTGTTAAATTCCTGCCGCTTTTCTGCTACCTCACGGAACGCTATATCCAGATCTTCCAGTGATGTCCCAAAAACTTGGTTCACAATCTCTTTTTCCGTGTAACCAGCGTCCAATCCCGCTATCACTGTTCCAAGCGACTCAATACCGAAACGCGTTGCGAGATACCCGACGAAAGCACCCGCCTGCGGATAGAACATAGCGACATCGTCACGGCGACCAGGAACACTGTTCATTGCTGAGAGTGGCAGTAACTTACCGGATTTGGCAGCATACGCTATGCTGGCCGGACCAATTAACTGCCTATTCTGCATGTAAACAGCTAATCCTTCGTTCAGCCAACCAGGAATCGGGCGACCAAGCGGCGATCGAACCCTCTCCCCAATAAATAGATGTACGAGTTCGTGTACAAAAGTATCTGGGTCCGAACCTAACATATTGAAAAGGTTGTACTCGGTGTACGCGAACCCGGCAAAAATATGTTGTCTGCTGGCTGTACGGCTTACGATAGGAAACGCACTATTTGCCTCATCCATAGAGTTGAACAGGACAGCCCGGTACCTGCCCGGTCTTGAGAGACCGGTCGCTTTTAGCATATCCGCCTTCCGCTCCGAGACCGATGATATAAGATCGTAAACGACGGATTCTTTCAAGTCGTGATATACAACCGTTATAAGATCGTCGGACAATTGCCGCCATTCGAAGCGAGGATCTAAATATTCGACTCTTACCGATTCTGTTTCCATTGAATTCCCGGCAGAGTCGGTTATCCGGTATTTAACGTCGAATTCCACTCCGGGAGGGTAATATGACGGTCCTTCGGTCGAAATATTGAAACTTGAGTCCACTCGCATGCCGCTAGTGAATTTTCCGTAGGTGTAAGAGGTGATACTGTCTGGACCCCTGGGCTTAAACATTGCCCGGATTTCGACGATAGGCGAGTTGAGGCTCTCCACCTTTAGTTCGAACACAATCCGGTTGCCAAATTCAATCACATGTCGATGGGATAAGACCCGAATGGAACTTTGATCTGGTGATCCAGCACTTACGAAATGTTGAGCGGTGAATGCATACGCAACACCCATTCCCAGAGTAACTAAGCCGATCGCTAAAATACGCGTCAGACGTGGAGGCCACCGACAAGCAAAAGTTTGGACCAAGACCGTTACACACCTCTCAAGCGTTCACTATCCTTCCAGTTGCAAACACAATTGGGGATTCATCCAGTGGGTATGGTACAGATTTGGCTTTTATCGACCCAGGGGTGGTGCATGGGTGCAATTGAAAATCACCCGACGAATAACTTTGACATCACAATCCAACCACGCGTAGCATCACTCCTAGATTCTAACTTTACAATTCCCGGGTTATTTCAAGCGACCCGGTCTCAGTTACCGGTCCATAAATCCGAATGCGTTACTACCAGATCTCCTTCCGCCATGAGACTCGCCTAGTTGTAGAGACTAGTGATGATGTCTTAATGGATCTAACCTCGGTGAGTGGGCACGTAAGAACATTGCTCGATCTGCTCCGAGCTGCGTCCATTTCCGGCAAAGATATTGATCTTATTGCGCGGGATTTGATAGATCGGGGAGCGTGCACGAAGTATTCTCTCCAGCAAATAGAAGAAACCAGCGCCACGGGGGCACACGGACCATATCTGTTGCCTCCAATTTGGCCAGAGGAAGTTTGGGCAGCAGGTGTAACTTACCAAGACAGTATGAAAGAGCGTCAGGTTGAGAGTGAAACCCCTGATGTTTACGCGAAGGTTTATAAAGATCAACGGCCTGAGATTTTCTTGAAATCCACACCCAAACGTACAGTCGGCTCTTTTATGAACGTCGGTATCCGGTCAGACTCCGAATGGAATGTACCTGAGCCAGAACTCACATTCATTCTGTACGATTCTAAGATCGTAGGGTTTACCATCGGCAACGACATGAGTAGCAGAACAATAGAGGGGGCTAATCCCCTGTATCTACCCCAGGCAAAGTTGTACGATAAATCCTGCGCCATAGGACCATGTTTCGTGCCAGCCTCTGAAGTAAAAGCTCCCCAGCACCTTCGCGTCGACATGGCGATTCACCGAGATCGTACTCAAGTTTTCTCGGGGACGACGTCGACGGCTAATATGAAACGCACCTGCTATGAACTGTCCGACTGGGTGCAACGACACAACCCCGTTCCCGACGGCACCGCAGTAATGACCGGAACCGGGATAATTCCGCCCCCGGAATTCTCCCTCAAAGAGGGTGATGTTGTCACCGTTGAAGTCGAGGCCATAGGGCGTCTCGTAAATACGGTCGTTTGTGTTTGACATCGACAACACACCGGCTTATGTACAATTCGATATATGCTGGTTATTTATATCGTACAAATGCCGAACCTATATCAATATTTGATCAGATAACGTACGAAACAGTAAGGGATCGGATGTCCGCAAGTTGGCGGAACTCTTAACGCATTCACAAACCAGTATTGGGCTTCAATAATGACAATTGATCCTGCGGTAAATCAACCAACTGCACCGGCGAATTCAGATCACAATCCGCCAGAAGGAGCGGTGGATCGTTTCGTCAGAGCGACGCGGGCCGGTATTCACCGATTAATGGTCGGTAAGGATGAGGCGATCGATCTGACATTAACTGCTATTTTGTGCGGTGGCAACGTACTGATAGAAGACGTTCCAGGAACCGGTAAAACTACCCTTTCCAAAGCACTAGCTTGGTCGTTGGACTGCAACTTCGGTCGCATACAGTTCACACCAGACCTAATGCCAGCTGACGTATTGGGAGTGAACGTGTTCAATTTACAAACGTCGCAGTTTGAATTCCGGGCCGGTCCTATTTTTTGTCAAGTATTGCTCGCTGACGAGATCAACCGAGCTACACCGCGCACACAATCAGCCCTACTCGAGGCAATGCAAGAACATCAGGTATCCATCGATGGTGTAACCATGCCTCTACCGGCACCATTCATAGTAATAGCAACCCTTAATCCTATCGAAATGGAAGGCACTTTCCCATTACCCGAAGCTCAGCTAGACCGATTTATGCTCCGGGTTTCTTTAGGGTATCCGACCAGAGATGAGGAATTGGAGATGCTGGACATGGGTGACACCGTAACCGATCCCTCTCGTTTAGCCCCGGTAACGTCACCACAAGAGCTTGAAAATGCTCGCCAAGAGGTTAACAAGGTATTGATTAATGACGTGGTAAAACAATACGTGCTTGACATTGTTCAAGCCACTCGTGGCAATGAACAGCTGCAACTCGGAGCGAGTCCTAGGGCTACACTGGCCTTGTATCATGCAACCCAAGCATGGGCCGCGATACGAGGTCGGCCCTATGTCATCCCAGATGATGTAAAAGACATCGTCGTGTCAGTACTGTCCCACCGCATCATTACAGCACAACAGTCCAGATTACGTGGGCTTGGTTCGGAACAATTGATCGCACAACTGGTGGACAATATCCCTGTCCCGATAGAGCGCTAAATTTTGAGTTTAGTCGATCATTCGTCGAATCTTCCGTCTACTCGGACCGCACAACCCCCATCGTCCAATAGTACAAACAAGCAGTTCTCTGATCTATTAGTATTCATAATGATCGTGGTGGTATGCGTGGGTTCTGCGGTAAATCAACCCATCGTAACCACTATGGGCGGTCTCGCATTGGTTTTGATGGTAATTGCTCGCCTATGGAACCGCCTATCACTAGAGAACCTGGTATACACACGAATCATCTCTTCCAACCGGCTGTTTCTTGACGATGAATTCACCCTTACACTAACGATCGAGAATCGCAAGCCTCTACCCCTGCCCTGGCTACGTTCCAAAGATTTCCTGCCTGCAGGATTAGAAGTTTTGGACGCCGACGTTCGTCCCATTGTTTACATTCGTGCAGCAGAATTGATCACAACCACGAGTTTGGCATGGTACGAACGGATTCACATCAAGTATAGAGTTAAGGCTGTGCGTCGAGGTTTTTACCAGTTGGGACCAGCGACAATTCAGAGTGGTGACATCTTCGGACTGTACTCATCCAGTCTAAGCAATCTGAAAATGGACTCTGTACTCGTTTATCCTCGAATTGTCCCTATGCATGATTTCTTTTTGCCATCTGCTAGACCAATTGGAGATGCCAGGACGGACTCCCCGTACGTCGACGATCCGAGCCGGGTAAAGTCTCTGCGCGATTATTGCGTCGGGGACAGTATGCGCCACGTTGATTGGAAATCGACGGCTCGTCGGCAAAAATTGACCGTCCGTACATACGATCCCAGTGTTAGTCCCTTTGCTGTACTGATTGTGGATATGGTGACCACCGAACATCCGTGGGAAGGTTATGAACCGACTTTGTTAGAACGGGTTGCAACCGCCGCTGCTTCGATAGCAACCAGATCTGTACAAATCGGATACCGAACCGGACTCATCACAAACGCGGTTCCGCTTTCACGCATTGGTAAATCAGTCCTATCTGCCGACAGTACTCCTGAACATCTGAAATCTATTTTGGAGATACTGGCAATGGCTCGACCTGTAGTCACGCAAAAGTTGCATGATCTCGTACGGTCCCAGCACGCGACGATCCCTCATGGTGCAACGATTGTAGTGATTAGTTCTCTATTTACCCGAACAGTACAAGACATGACAGAGGATCTTGCACACAAAGGGCATCCCACATTAGCGATTTACGTCGGTTCCAAGCCCAAGCCGGTGATGAGCGATAGAGTCCAAATAAGGAACATGGCGGCATCTTTCGACGATGACGACTCATTGTTCTTTGAGTCAGCCAACAGCCAAAAAAAACAAAACTTGGGTGCTAATATCGGGAACCGTATCAACGCGTGAAACATATAGCCTGAGTCATGCCAACTCGCAGACTAGTACTCTTGTATTTCGCTCTCTCCGTGTCGGAGAGCACGTGGCTTTATGTCGTTTCCGGATTATTGGGGTTACTAGTTGGAATGCCAGGCCCCGTGCTCGCCTGGCCCTGGGTGTTAATCACCATAGCGGGTGCGATGCTGACCAGCAACGTCGTTTCAGCTATTCGCTTGAGATCAGTCGGCGCGCCAATTGTCACAGGCTTGATAGCGCTCTCAAGCGTGTACCTGATCGTTGCTCTACGCCCATTTGACGGTCACTCCGGGTTCGATCTTGTTTGGTTGATCAAATTAGTAGAGGGTAATTTGTCCGGCGACGCCTTACTTGGCGCGTTCGCCTCAGCGGCGTTGACTATATTCTGCTGGAGGCGAGCTATCGGAATAACCGCATCTGAAATGCCAGAGCTCAGCCTTCACCGTACTTTCCGTATAGGCACAATCATTATCGCAATTACTCTCCTTCTAGAAATCGGGGTAGACAATACCCTAGGCGCCAGAACGATGCTTGTTCCGTTCTTCGCATCAACACTTACTGGGATGGCAATCGCTCGATTCGTTGGGTCGCAACGTAAAAACAGTACAAACTCTTGGGGCACGGTAATAGGTGCCTCCGTCGTGAGCGTAGTATGTTTTGGCGTCCTGTTGGGTGTAGTTGCCGGAGGGTACGTCAGTCGAGCGCTAGGTATTCTGTGGCACGTTTGGGAAGTCGTCGTTGACGGTATTCTCTGGATAATACAGTGGCCGCTTAAATATCTATTTAAGCTAATAGAATGGATTATTGATTGGATACGGAACCGCGGATCCCCCGAACCGGACCAACCTGAGTTGATCGCACCAGGCATCGCGCGTGCAATCGAAGCCACTCAACATGTTTCCGAGTCGAGCTCGGGAATCCTCGATCAGATCATGCAACTCATGAAATGGCCGATTTCCTTAGCAATATTGTTTGCAATATTCGTTTTGGTAACGCTTGTACTGAAACGATCCAAGCTTCGCTCTTCTACCGATCCGGAATTCCAGCGCGAAAAAATCGACGGCGAACATCAGGTTGGCAAGGACCTGGCCGATTTAATGCTACGACTAATCCCAAAATTTAAGAGCAAGCAAGTTCACGGTCAATCTTGGCACTATCCGCAAAATGAACCCGGGATTTCTGATGTTTTCCGTATCTATTTCGATTATTTACAGGAAGCTATCAACAGAGGCATGGTGCTGAACCCACATCAAACGCCCAATGAGCGAGCACCCGATATAGAAGCTGCGCTACCAGGTGCTCCGGTGACCAATTTGACTGCGTGCTTCAACGACGCGTGCTACGGCCACCAACCTTCGCATCAAGCAGTCATCTCAAAATTGCAGGCAGGACTGGAGCAGGTTCGTGCTCAGCCTGTACGTGGATCGGATGACATACAGTGATTCACTTGATTTGGTGCGGATACGTCAGATCAAATAGACGGAACGCCAAGGAGAAATAATATTAACGGTGACCGAAATCAGTACGCGGGTTTTACCATTTCCGCTTTGGTTTGGCCTCTTTACGCTCCATCGTTACTGATTTCAATAGGCACTGGCCTTATGCTTCCGATATTACCTAGATTCTCCTCGGACTTGGGAGCAGGCATCGGTCTAATTGGATTAGTCATAGCCTCCCACGGTGCCGGGCAAATGGC
>CAZXXH010000072.1:5608-9655 GCA_964644645.1 uncultured Dehalococcoidales bacterium | reverse complement strand
AGTGGTAGAGCGGTCGGCTGTTAACCGATTGGTCGCAGGTTCGAGTCCTGCCTCGGGAGCCAAACATCCCTGAATTATTTGTCAGAATTCTAAGTTCACTATCTGCATGGAGCGTGCAATGTTGAAGAATCTGTTCCTTGAGTCGCTGTCGCTAGCACGATAGCTATCCTGAGTCGTATTACTAGAACAGTGCAACCGAAATGGGTTGATATACGGCGATAATCCTGCTCTATAATTCAAGTTCGGAATGCGTTTAGGAGGGATCATATGTTAGTTGGATACGTGAGCGATGACCGTTACATTGCGCTTGACGATGTTTCCTTTGAATTCGAAAACGACAATGGGTCTGTCGCGGTACGTTCTAGAGCCACGGGGGCGGTTTACGCGGACATAGCACCTGGTCCTTACAGGGTGACATTCAGAAAAGACGGATACGGAGGTAAAACTGTCGAAATTTCGGTTTCAAATGACCAGCCTTATCAATTCCGTCTGTTGAGTGACCGATTGATGGGCTACATGTGGCCGAAATGGGTTCAGTCCGGTGAAAGGTCTGAATTTCGTGTTCACGCAGCCGAACCTTACAAATTGGATCTGTATCGCTACGGTTGGGAAAAGGAATACGTCCGTACCATCGGATGGTTCGACGAACACGGCCCTCTGGCAACCATGCAAATCAGTCCAGATGGTGATTACACTCAGACAGGTATTGAGTGGAACAAACGTGGGTTCCGTAACAATCCGGACCACACTCAGTTTGTCGTGGGTCCAGAAAGGCCCGGCCTTTACTACCTGCATGCTAAGGCGGAGTCTGGTGCCTTCTTTTCGTTCCCTTGGATTGTTGCGCCCTCTAAACCTAGAAGCGATGTGGCAGTGCTGGCTTCTAACATTAACTGGAATGCTTACAATAACTTTGGCGGGCGCAGCAATTACATCCACCCAGATGTTATGCCCCCAAGGCCGTCGGTTAACGCTCGGTTAGATCTGATTCGTTACACAGATCAGGAGTTCCAGCCATTTGGATCTGATGTTTATGCTCCACTGTCTTTCGACCGCCCGGAACCGTTGAACTATATTCCCGAACAGGACTTAATCACAGACCCGATAGAAGGTCGTGCCTCATGCCACAATTGTCCAGCCGAATGGAGACTATTTGGCTGGTTGGAACACGAAAATTTTGAATACGACCTATACGCGGAAACGCAGTTCCATTCCGGAGTGTTAGATCTCGACAATTACAAGGTTTTGGTGATTAGTACTCACCCCGAATACTGGTCCCACGAGATGTATTTCAAGCTTAAGAGTTGGGTCTTCGAACGTGGCGGAAAGCTTATGTATTTGGGTGGAAACGGACTCAATTGCGACGTAGAGTTCTTGGATGAATTCACGGTCGTATTTCGGAATGGTTCTATAGGTGGTGCTGCTGAAGAGTTGGAACCATATGGCAAAGAGAGCCGATTTGATATCTTCCACGAGTCTGAAGCCAATCTTCTCGGAGTACGGTGTGATACACGCGGTATTATGACTGGCGCACCGTACAAGGCATTGGATACATCGCATTGGGTTTTTGACGGGACTGGTTTGAAAGACGGAGATATTTTTGGTCAGTCCTGCCTCCATATGAGATGTTGGGGAGGGGCGTCAGGCCACGAAACAGACAAAATGTCGGCAAATTCCCCCGCGAACACGATGCTTTTGGCCAAGGGGCTGAATCCCGACGATGGCGGCGCAGAGATTGTCTACCATGAAACAGACTCTGGAGGAGCTGTGTTTTCCGTCGGCTCCATTAGCTACCCCAGCGCACTGCCAGTGGACACTAACATTCAGATCATCACAAGGAATGTCCTAAATCGGTTTATGCGTTCCTGATATAACCGGAATAACAGACAGCCTGCGATCTAGATCGCCCAAGTTGCCAGCTGATGTGTGATCAATAGGGTAATTTCGTCTTCGGGTTATTTTGTATGAAATGACCTTGCCGGACTCCTAGATTTTCCTGGAGCTGGACTGTAAGTCCGCCGTCTACAACAAGGGTTTGACCGGTAATGAACGAACTTTCTTCTGAGCACAGGAACAATGCAGCGTTAGCAATTTCGACTGGTTTTCCTGCCCGCCTCAACGGGTAGGCGTCTTCAAAAAAGCGCAAACCGCCCGGGTTGCTGTCGTGCATCGCTGCTTGGATGTTTTCGGTGACAATGTGACCAGGACATATGGCGTTGACCCTGATGTTGTCAGGACCATACTGGCAAGACATTTGTCTGGTTAGGCCAATGATGGCTGTTTTTCCAGTTTCGTATACAAGCTTGTTTTCTGCATTTAGTATGCCGTGTACTGAAGATATGTTGACGATACAACCGCCTTTTTGGATCCGCATTTCTGGCACTGCGTACTTCGCGGACAGGAACATAGATTTGACCAAAATAGCCATACCGTGATCCCATTCCTTTTCCGATACCTCTTCTGCACCGCCTTGCACGAACTCTAATACGGGGAAGGCATTATTGATGACGATGTCGAGTCTCCCCCATTGTCTTGTAGCAGTCTGGACCATACCGACGATGTCTTTATGCACTGAAACATCGGTTTCAACGACATCGGCTATTCCACCGGCGGACTCGATCTCACGAGCGGTTGAACGTGCTGTATCGGCATTAATATCTGCGATCAATATTTTGGCACCCTCTTCAGAAAATCGCTTAGCGATTGCACGTCCTAAACCTGAAGCTCCGCCCGTTACGATTGCTACCTTTCCTTCCAGTCGTTGCATATTAATCTCCCATTGTCTAATGCATGTTCAGACATAGAACCTTATTAAAATCCTACATCCTAATAGAGCCGCTCAGTAATTTCAGTTGTTACAAACAGGGTAATAGTGCTTTGTTCTAGATTGCGTATCAAGACATGCCCACACACCGATGCTTGTAACGGTTTTTGGTCCGTTCAACGTGTTTGTTTAGGCACTCTGCATTATTGGCTTAACTGGTTTCCTCTTTGTGTCCAACTAAAGTGTCTGCGGGTGTACCCTTCCTTATTCTGCGCAGGGAGGCTTGTATAGACGTGACAATCAGCCATAGGGTACGGGTACTAGGTGCATTCCAGAACAAGAGGTTTGTTCGGGTCTGGATCAGCGCCTTTTTCTCATATGTATCTCAAATGGTTCAGACGACTGCGCTGGCTTGGTTTGTTCTAGACAGGACAGATTCTCCGTTCTACGTGGCACTGGTCGGGGTTTTTGCCTTTACTCCTACTTTCGTCCTCGGGGTGTTTGGTGGCCTGCTAGCCGATCGAGTTGACCGTGTACGACTGCTTTACACAACACAGTTCGTCAACTTAATGGCCGCTTTGGCATTCTTGTTTTTGTCAATTACTGACCGTTTGGAATTCTGGCACGCTTATCCGATCATATCGGTGGTGGGGATTGGGTGGACCCTGGACTTCCCATCTCGTAGATCATTAATTCACGATTTTTTGGGCGATCGTCTTCTTACCAACGGGATGGCACTTGAAGCCATTTGTATGCACTCGAGCAAGATGATTGGACCCATGTTGGCTGGATTCTTGATAAGCCAGGTGGGCAACTCTGGTGTATATGGGGTGGTCGTCGGGTTCTACCTAGTATCAATTGCAATGATCGTGTCTCTACGAATGTTGTCAATGAATGAGATTGAGACTCCTTTACGTCGAGCCAATCCCGGAATTTCGGTAGATTCCCTTAATACCAGTGCGCACGATCGCGGATTTGCTAGTGCGTCTCACGATTTGGTACGTGATATCAAAGACGGGTTCCGATACTCCATCGGGCACAAAACTATTCGCGGGGTGATATTCATTACCCTGCTGATGAATCTGCTGCTGTACCCCTACATGCAGATGGTGCCTGTCATTGCACGCGACACTCTTGGAGTAGGACCTGTCTTAATGGGTGTGTTGTTGTCTGCGGCAGGAGCAGGATCAGTTGTGGGTGCGATGTTTATAGCCGCTGCTGGAGATCTATCACACCAGGGTCGCGTGTTCGTAGTTGGGGCATTACATGCGATGGTGGTATTACTG
>CAZXXH010000072.1:0-5598 GCA_964644645.1 uncultured Dehalococcoidales bacterium | reverse complement strand
GCTATTTTCTTTCTCTCATTGGTATACAGTTTCGTTAGCTCTCTTGGTGATCTTGGGACTTGGAGGAGCGGGTTTCGGGACCATGCAGGCAACGATAATAATGCTCGTTGCCCGCAAAGACATACGGGGTAGAGCGCTGGGAGTTATGGCCTTAGCCATAGGCGTCATGCCGGCCGGGCTTCTAACTACAGGAGCTATAGCGAGCAAATTTAGTCCAAGTGTGGCTCTCGGCATCAACGCAAGTCTGGGCGTCGGTTTGGTGGTGATAACGGCTCTCCTATCAACCGACTTGTGGAGGCGAATAGTTCCTAACGAAGATTTCAAATAATTCCCCCATGCTTTGTTGCCGGCAAGGATCATGATGACAATCAGTGCTGATTTCGGTACTCGTCAAGGGAGTTGAGTACACATGGTTCCGTAAATTTTGCCTGCCATTACTTCGGCACGGAATTTTTGTGAGGGTTGTTGTGTGACAGGGTATTGGAGCGCTTTCCACTTGAGTTCGTTTGCAGATTAATGCGGTATGCACAGCGATATTATTTGTAACGGCGGCTGGGTTCAGTCGTCATTTGTTGTGCTGTAGTCGACTACAAGATGAGGTGGTAACAATTGTCTCTTTATTCAGATATAAAAATTGAAGTTCCAGACTGGGTGACCTATCCGGGTGACGATTGGACGCAAATATCCCCCGCACAAGCAGGATTTGACTTGGATCGTTGGTCGCGATTCGTGAGGGACGTAAACATAGTTCCTACTCGTTGGGGTGGAGAGGTACACGGTCCGTCCGAGTGGGGTGCTGTGCTCACTCGTGGTGGATATCTAGTTCACACATGGGGAAACCGGCATTACTCTTTTCAAACTGCCTCTCTAGGAAAGGCTTTCACCTGGGCTGTATTTGGTCTTGCAGTGGATGACCGGCTTATCGACCCAGACGAACCCATCCATTACACGTGGACAGGAGAAGGTGAACTTTCGCATCCACACAAGTATCTCAATAAAGGTCATCATATCCAGCTCACCTGGCGTCATCTGTTGGGTGAACGTGAGGATGAAGGTCGCGCAGGACACTATGGTGGATTTCCGGTAACAAACGGCTATTTCTGGAGAAAAGGCCAACGGAATGAATTGACTGATTTGCCTGGCGAACCTTCAGGATGGGACAGATGGATCGCCCCGGATTGGTCCAGCTGGACAGGAGATCCGTTTCATGACAACTACGCTCATGTCGAGCCGGGAACGGTGTGTCATTACAGTAGCGGTGGAATCTGGCGTCTTACTCAGGCACTAACTGCTGTTTGGGGCAAAGATATCAAAGATGTACTTGATGAACGGCTATTCGGACCGATGGGAGTGCCGCCTGACAGGTGGGACTGGCTACCAGGCCGACACATTTTCGAGGCAAAGGATTTCTATCCGAACATGCCTGGATATGGCGACTACGTTGATCCTCCATATGAATTATGTGGGAATCCTGTCCGTGGTGGTGGTGGTTGGGTAGTAATGAATGCATCTGATCTCGCTCGATTTGGACACCTTGTGGCTACACGAGGGATTTGGAAGAGTAAGAGATTGATTGGAGAAGAGTGGATCAGGGGACACAGGGGAGGTAATGACAGTGAGGTTAGCGGGGAGTCGACTTTCTTTACAGCTATGGGGCGCGTCACGGCTAAGGGGATTGACCACTTAGGAGGTTCTGATCGAGATCCATCAGTCCCGTTAAGAGATCTCATAATTGACGGTGCTGGTATTTCCGGTTTGTTAGATCACGACTGATTAACCCGCTAGTATTTTGCGATTATCGACCGATATCGGCATGTATCGATGTGCCCACCTCCATAGCGGTATCAGGAGCGCGCAACGTGCCGTTTTTGGACCCACTGGCGTGTATCTGAGTTAGTTGCCCTGTTCTATCGGTAGATCGTCCACGAGCGTTTTGTTGGCCATAATAAGCCGGGATCTGGCAGAGAGGCCAAATCTAAATCTGACGAAGACGGGGATCAAAGCGGTCTCTGAGCCAGTCACCCACAAAGTTATATGACATTACAACTAGCAGAATTGCGACGCCAGGGAAGGTTGATTCCCACCAAGCTAGGTGTAGGTAGTTACGACCATCTGACACCATTACGCCCCACGCCGGTGTAGGAGATGGAATGCCAGCTCCTAAGAAGCTTAGTGATGCTTCGGCCAAAATAAGGCCACCGACCTGTAGGCTCGCGATTACTAATACGGTGTTGATTACCCCTGGGAGCAGATGGCGCGCGATTAATCTTGTTGTCGACGCGCCTGCAACTTGTGCTAAAGCGATATAGTCACGATTCTTGATTACCAGCACCTCGGCTCGTACGTTACGCACAAAGCCGCTCCAGGAGAGCATTGCAAGTAGGATGAGTACGATCTTCAAACTGGGCTCAAAACGGATTACTACTACCAGTGCGAGCAGAAGAAATGGAACGGCGAACCAAACGTCTACCATACGCATAATGATTTCATCGATGAGCCATCGACTTCGCCCTTCACCCGCGTACCATCCTGCCATGACGCCTAACCCTGTTCCCAATATACCGCCTGATACTAGAGAAACAGCAGCCACTACGATTGACAACCTCGCGCCGTGAACCAATCTACTTAAGATGTCGCGTCCCATTCGATCGGCCCCAAGTATTCGTTCGCTGGTTCCACCCTCCATGAACACTGGCGGTGAGTGACGTAGACGCAGGTTCTGATCTCGGTAGTCGTGAGGCGCGACCCACTCTGCAAATATCGCGCTAATCACTAGCGCTCCCAGTATTAATCCTGGGATTATTGGCCATCGTCGTAGAAAATCAAACGCACCAAATAGTAATCGCACCGGACGGATTCGACCTAGGTTTCCGGGATATCTTGTAATTATCGCCACCTAAATCTCTACCATCAATCAGAGTACCTAACGCGTGGGTCGACTATTGCATACAACACGTCTGAAAGGAAACTCATCACCACGAACAAAAGGGCAAAGAAGAAGACAGCGGCTGTGAGGGTAGGAAAGTCATTCTCAAACGTCGCCTCGGTTGCGCGCCTACCAAGGCCGGGCCAACCATAAACAGACTCAACAATTACGGCACCATTGAGAAGGAAGGCAAGCAGCAGAGCAGAATAGGTTAGTGGCGGAATAAGGGCGTTGCGGAAAGCATGCTTCCATATCACGCTCCATTGTGAGACGCCTTTGGCTCTTGCCAGTTTCACGTACTCAGAATCGAGCACTTCCAGCATCGACGATCGGGTGAGCCTAAGGTACCTAGCCGCCGCGCCCCAAGACAGTCCGGCGCCTGGCATTACGAAATGCTTAAGCTGTTGAAGAAGGGAAGCGTCGGCGCTGCCCTTGGTTCCACTTGGAAGCCAGTTCAATGTGACACTGAACAATAGAATACCCATGATGGCAAGCCAAAAACCTGGAGCTGCTTGACCGAATAGTGCAAATGACCGCCCAAGATAATCCCAGCCGCCTCCCCGGTTGACAGCTGAAACCACTCCTAGAGGGACTCCAATCAACGTTGCCACGAGCCACGCCCCTAAACCAAGTTGCAAAGAGGCAGGGGCCTTTTCGAGCAAAATATCAATTACTGGCCGCTCAGTGAAGAGAGTTCTTCCAAAATCTCCCTTGAGAATCCGGCCCACCCACACTAGATACTGTACAGTCAGGGGTTTGTCTAGCCCAAGCTTCCTTCCCAGTGCCTCATAGTTCGCGGGACTCATTCCGTAACCCTCGGGTCTGGCGTAAATTTCCCGAGGATCACCCATCATTCGGGATACCCCGAACACGATCATTGTGGCGGCGAAAAGGGTCAAGATCGCAAACGAAAATCGTCTGACCAAAAATCTACTCATGACAGCGTAAGTACCATAATGGATGAGATTTAATTGCGGGATTCATAAGGCAGATCTGTGGCGAGACATTGTCACGATATTCATCTGAGAATCTAGCAAGGGTTTTCTATCATGTCAAAACCGTGAGCATCTGAGACGTACAGATCTATCGGTTCAAACATGAGCACGTGGGGATACATTCGCGCCCATCATCGTGGAGTTAGGCATTATGAACACAGTCCAACAATCAGCGTTACAGTATCTTAGCTGGTTAACCTTGCCTTAATCCGCGAAATGGGCGACAAATATTTTGCACAAGTGTGTTGCCTGTAGAAAGAACCCAAAAATGTCTTTATCTGATCTTAATGCGTACGCGTTGGGCACCACCGTATCCGTCCCTGACGAGGTACTTGTTGGGAATCCTTACCAGCGTGGTTTGGCACATGGACGGTCTCACGGGGATCTAATCCGAAAATGTATTCGTCGTTATGGGACGCACGCAAAAGCTAATGCTAGTGAGGTCTCCTCTCTCGTTAAAAATATAGCGAACAATGTTGAGCGCAAGTACCCGGACGCTATGGCGGAACTAGCTGGAATCGCTGCCGGTACTGGCTTGCCAGAGGAGACGATCTGCACCTTGAACTTTGTCGAGGAGATCTGGGCACAAACTGGCGGTTGGCCGGAGCGTATAGGATGCAGCAACTTCACCGAATTGTTACCAGAATTCGGGCCAGTGTTGGCACACACGTCAGATGTTGCTAACGGAGATGGACCGCTGCTCGTTCTCACAGAGTCTGTCCAGGACGAAGATTCATCATACCTCTGGTTGCGTTATGCAGGTACTCTATGGTGTGCGGGTGGCTTGAACAGCGCAGGGCTTGCCGTAGCGGGGAGTTCTATTCTTGGCAGTGATGTGAACCAAGACGGCATTCCGGCGTTTCTGTATGGCACTCTCATAATGTCAAAGGCTAGTAGCACAGCGGAAGCTTTAAGTCTTGCTCGGGGATATAAACCGTTTACTGGTGGCTCCAACACCATTGTGCTGGATGATTCGTGGTCGGGCGCCGTGGTCGAGTTAATTGGTGGTCGAACAGCTAGAGTTGTGAATAGATCGATTGATGGGCAGCGGCTCATTTGCGCCAATCACCCTCTGGATGGTTCCACAGATGGAATCGAAAACGATGAAGAGTGGCTCAGCAATAGTGAGGGTAGATTCGACTTTATGAGCGCGTACCGTATGAAGAATCCGACCTCTTTAAATGGAGTGTTTTCAATGCTCAAGACGCATAGTCCTGGGATCGTTCCAGAAGACTCGGGAGTGTCGGTTGGGCGAGGCTTGTGCCAGCACGGTGACAAAGATCTTCATACGGAGGCTTCGGTTGTCCTGGTGCCCCAGCAGCGTCACTTATGGTTTACACGTGGTCGCACTTGTCAACAAACGTTCTCGGTTACTCAGTTGTCGCCAAGGAGGTCTCCGCGGCCCTAACCAGGGCCTTCAGGTACGCAGCAGCAGCTATCTCAAGTTCAGGATTCTCAAAGTTGTCGTCGGGTGGCTCATAATCCAAACGGGCAGGTCCCAAGTGTTCCGCATGTGCGTATCCTTCGTATCCAGTAGTGATGAGGCGGCGGACTATTTCGAAGAAATCAAGATCTCCTTTACCAGGGAATACCTCATCAGAGTTTGGCCAGTAGCCACCTGAGATGTCCCGTATTTGCACGAAGTGCACATGTTTTCCAAAGAGTTCGATCTCGGAT
>CAZXXH010000071.1:8909-9715 GCA_964644645.1 uncultured Dehalococcoidales bacterium | reverse complement strand
TCTGACTCGACCACCTTGAAGGACTCGTTTTTAGCGTCGCTTTGGACTGACGGATTGTCAAACCGATTCCCCATGAAGCGCTTCACAGAGTAAACAGTATTTTCTGGGTTGGTAATTGCTTGGCGACGAGCCAGTTCCCCAACGAATCGTTCACCGGTCTTGGGATTTACTGCCACTACTGAAGGCGTGATTCGCCGGCCCTCTTTGTTCTCAATAATCTCGGGTTCACCTGCCTCCATAGCGGCCATCGCGGAGTTGGTTGTGCCGAGGTCGATCCCTATAGCTCGTGCCATTTTGTCTTTGATCTCCTGATTTAGTTACTTACGGGCCAATGGTCCTAGATATGTCGCTGTTTATGTTGCTGTTTCCGAGGGTCTCTTACCGGATTGTTCCTCCGAACTTTCATCGTTAGCGGGAGGAGAGATTGCTATTTCTACCTGGGCTGGTCGTATAACACTCTCAGATTGTACGTACCCGGGCCTTAAAACATTCATCACTGTATTGGGTGCATGTTCCGTAGTTGATCGAGTTATTAGTGCTTCGTGCATGTTAGGGTCGAATTCCACCCCGGCTACTGCAAACCGCTCTACCCCGGCCGATGACAGGGCAGCGGTGAAATTCTTGCGAATTGCTTCCACCCCATCTAGCCAGCTTGATTCGACGCCTTCTGCTGCAGCGCCTGAAAGGGCAGATTCAAACTCATCCATCACGTTTAGTAGTCGCATTATCAGGTGCCTCGTTGCCTGGCGCTTAATATCCTTTTGCTCCGACTGGACCCGTTTTCTGTAGTTGATGAAATCCGCTTG
>CAZXXH010000071.1:0-8899 GCA_964644645.1 uncultured Dehalococcoidales bacterium | reverse complement strand
GCTTGGGTCCGCTGAAGCAGTGCTCGAAATTCATCCTTCTCCCGTAGCGTATCTGCTAAGACGTCACTTACTGATGCGCACGTGCACGTATCAGCATCACCTTCTCCCACTTCCGATAATGTTTGCTCAACATTCTGAGATGTAGTTTCCTTTGCTTCATCGTTGCCATCGCTCGTTTCCGATTTCGATTCTCGCATGCTCTCCATGTTTTTCTCCGGGTTAGTCGGCACCGACGTACTCTAGGATTGCTCGCAGCATAGCAGCGGCTTCTCGTCCAGCTACTGCTGGGCGTCGTTCGAGCAATTCAGCAATTTCGCCGATACTTTCAGCAAGTCCGAGTACAAGCGAGGCTCCTGCAAGATTGAGGCCCAGTTCATCTACTAACCGACGAATTACCCGTAATCTTCGCAGGTCATCGTCAGAGTAGAGGCGCAGCATACCGACGGTTCTGGAGGGAGTTATAAGCCCTTCACGTTCGTACTTGCGTAGCGTTTGAGGATGCATTTCAAGTAAACGAGCTGCAACGCTAATGATATAAACACCTGAAAGTTCGGCTCTCGGAGATGTCTCGTTTGTGGAAGAATCCTGCGCCTGACGGGTTTCAGTCGTTATTTGGTACTGATTACTCTGACCGGTGACGATGTGCCGTAGACGAATGTACCTGTCTGCGTTCACAGTATTTTCTCGTCGTTGTTCCCGATTGTGACTGGTTCGTTGGGTCATGCGGAGCCTGTAATAATACGGGTTAGTAGTAGCCCTAAGTGGACACCATTTGACATAAACAATATTCTAAACATTGATACGCATCGTGTCAACTCGCTGCTCAACAGCGAGTCAGTGTTCTTTCCTTATATATGTTAATTGCAAAAACTACGAAATTTTATAAATATAAGCCAAGGGTAGGCTGAATTCGTACATACACTGGTAACTGATACGAGCGTTATTGAGTAGGTGTGCGCAGACGAAAAGCGGAAAGATATGCTATATTAATCCGCTATTCGTATATCGATTTGGAGCACAGGTTACAAATTAACGGAAATATTTGAAGTGATTTACCTAAAGGCCTGCACGCGTTGCATGGGTGATGTGAAATTTGCATACGATGTATATGGATCGTATCTAGAATGCCTCCAATGTGGTTTCTGGGCTGGATACGGGAGCGGGGGGGGCGCCGCGCCCAAAAAAAGAAAAGTTACGTTTATGCCGGCTGGAAGTAACAACAAGGCGGCTTGATATACGTTTACACGACGATTGTGCTGATGTAGGTTTGATCCGGGAGATAGATACCGTAAAGGCGATGGAACGCTCCATGAAATGAATCGTTACAGGCGGTTCACACCGGTTACCGTACAACGCGATAACTGTAAAGATATTCTTCGGGTCTATTGCTTACTCGTATCTAAAGACATCTATGTCTGTTTCGACTATCACACCGTCACCTGTAATCGTTTCGGCATAATTCGCGGCTTTTTCAAGTGACGCAGACGCAAGCTGGGCATTTGCGCTCACAGTAGCTAAGCCAATGACGGCTCGCCGCAGGTTCTCTTGTTGGTCACCCTCGGCAACGGATAACTTGAATCGGTAGCGGACTCGGTCGCACAGGGAACGAACCACACGCCTTTTATCTTTCAAAGATTTATTCCCTGGAATATCTAGTGTGATGCGACAGGCTCCTATGTTCATCGTTAGTCCTTAGAGTTTCAATCCTTGGTGTTTTTGAATTGACGTCACTAGGCATGTATGTAGCAATGTAGTTAGTTGGGACAAGAGGCACCCGAATCAAAGACCGCGTCCAAAATTCCAGTTTCTGACAGGGCGGCTATGATTGATAAACGGGTGAATTTCGTGATGATATTGTGAGTTTGGTTCGGCCTAAACCACGGGTTACTAGATTGGGTTGTTTATTGTTTCAATCCTGTAGATCAGCATTGGAATAGCGAATATAAACATTGCACAACAGATCTGGTTGCTAGTTTGTATCTTGTTGGGATGTTGAATACTGCAGACGTACGCTGATATACAGCTATGTAGTCGAACCGGACGGAGCGGCACCCCTTGAACGTCTGCGACGGGCGACGCGTAGACGTGCCCGAGATCGAGCTAACGCGGTTAACGTCCGGTCCAGATCCTGATCTGATTCGCGGTTCGCTACGCGTTCCTCCGCTTTTCTCATAGCGGCTTCGGCTCTATCTATATCAATCTCGTCGGCCCTTTCGACGGTATCTGCCAGGATGATAACCCTGTCACCTAGAACCTCTAGAAATCCCCCACTCAGTGACATGGATGTCTCGTCGGTGTCAGATCGGATTACAACTTCCCCTGGTTGCAGCTGGGTCAATAGTGGTGCATGTCTAGGAAGAACAGCGATTTCGCCCTCTACGCTCGGAGCGATGAGAACATCTCCCTCTCCGGAATACACACTACGCTCAGCGGTGACTATGTCGATTCTGATCTTTGGCACAGGTTTAGCCACCTACTCCGCTTGGAGCGCTTTACCTTTTTCTATTGCCTCGTCAATATTGCCAACCATGTAGAACGCCTGTTCGGGGAGTTCATCATGTTTGCCTTCCAAAATTTCCGCAAAGCCACGCACTGTTTCTTGCACCGGAACGTACTTGCCAGCGATACCCGAGAACACTTCTCCCACAAAGATCGGTTGAGTCAGGAAGCGCTGCACACGCCTAGCACGTGCAACAACCATCCGATCCTCATCTGAAAGTTCTTCGACCCCCAAAATTGCGATCACGTCTTGTAGATCTTTATAGCGCTGTAATGCACGTTGCACTTCACCCGCGACCCGATAGTGTTCATCGCCGACGATGCCCGGTTCCAGAATGCGAGAACTCGACGCCAAGGGATCCACGGCTGGATAAAGACCTTGGTCCGAAAGGGCTCTTTCAAGCGAAATGACGGCATCTAAGTGCCCAAAGGTTGTCACTATGCCTGGGTCAGTGTAATCATCGGCTGGTACGTACACTGCTTGGAATGAGGTAATAGAACCATCCTGAGTTGAGGTGATGCGTTCCTCCAGATCCCCCATCTCGGTAGATAGCGTTGGCTGGTATCCAACCGCAGATGGCATTCGGCCTAGAAGGGCTGATACTTCCATGCCTGCCAGGATGTAACGGTACACGTTATCTATAAATAGTAATACGTCTTGTTTCTCACGCTCTCGAAAATACTCCGCCATTGTTAGTCCGGTTAGACCTATACGGGCTCGGGTACCGGGTGGTTCATTCATTTGGCCGAACACTAGGGCAGTGTTTGCCATAACCCCGTATTCCTGCATCTCGTGCCAAAGGTCATTACCTTCCCTAGAACGTTCACCCACACCGGCGAAAACCGATACGCCGCTATGTTCTTGGGCGATATTGCGAATCAGTTCGGTAATTATGATTGTCTTGCCGACCCCTGCTCCACCATACGCCCCGATTTTCCCACCCTTAGCGAAAGGCGTCATAAGGTCGAATACCTTTATCCCGGTTTCCAGGACTTCAGTCGAGCGGCTTTGCTCCTCAAAACGGGGAGGCGGGCGGTGAATCGGCCACATTTCACCGGTTTCTACCGGGCCAAGGTTATCGATAGGTTCGCCCACGACGTTGAAAAGCCGCCCCAAAGACGGCTTGCCAACTGGCACGAGAACAGGATCGCCTGTATCGGAAACCTCGGTTCCGCGTGCAAGCCCCCCTGTGTCTCCAAGTGCGAGGCAACGCACCCAATTGTTGCCGACGTGCTGTTGTACCTCGAGCACAAGACGCTGGTCGTTCAATTCCAACTCTAGTGCGTTGTATACGTCGGGTAACTCATCAGGTGGAAACTCCACATCCACCACAGTTCCTATGACTTGTACGATTTTACCTTTCGCCATCTGGCTCCTCTCATAGGCTCTAAGCCTTTAAGCTTAAAGTGCCTCCAATAATATCGAGCAATTCGGAAGTCACCATTTCTTGGCGGGCTTTGTTCATGTCAAGTGTTAATTCATCCACGAGTTCTAAAGCATTATCAGTGGCGCTTTGCATAGCTACCATCCGGGCTGAGTGCTCGCTGGCTATTGCCTCAAGTATGGCGTGGTAAACCAGGAGATCCACATACCGTGGGACCAATGATTTCAGTACGCTCGCCGCATCTGGTTCAAATATGTAACCCACTGACTGTGTAGCCTGTAACGAGGCGGGCTCGATCGGAATCAGGTTCTGTATATTCGGTCGCTGGACACTTGTGGAAATGAACTCTGAGTAAGCTAGTAGAACCCGATCAGCGTTGCCTTCTTCGTATTCGCTTATCACCATTGCTGAAATGGCCCTTGTGTCGTCTAGGCTCGGTCGATCTCCAACAGAGAACGCTGCTTTAAGATTTCCTCCCACCCGCACAACGAAATTCTGCCCTTTGCGGCCAATCCCTATGACGTCGACAGGTGTCTCTGAGTCTCGGATAGTCTGACCAACAGCACGGTTTATGCTACCAACTAGGCCCCCTGCAAGTCCTCTATCCGGGGTTATCACTACGATAAGGGTTCTTTCTACAGGTCGAACATCCAGCAGGGGGACAGGAACATCTTCGGGGTCTCGTGCTTGGGCGGCCAGATCGGCCAACACTTGTTGAATACGTTCTGAATAGGGTCGCCCCGACCGCACCATGTCCTGCGCACGCCGCATTTTCGACGCTGCGATCATCTGCATAGCTTTGGTTACCTTGGCAGTGTTTTTAACGCTGCGAATCCGCGTCCGCAAGTCCCTCAGCTTAGGCATGTTTTTCCAATGGCTGAACTGGTCTCTTCAGTGAGGTGCGTTGTGCATAAAGTAGCATAAGAATCAATCGTTGAATGTCTGCTTGAACTTGCCCACGGCATCATCGAGCTGCGCGGTTTGTTCGTCTTCCAAGCTTCCCGTATCGTGAATCGCTTTTAGTACACTTGGGATATTGGTGCTTCCGTACTCATGCCACTCGCGCTCGAACTCTCGAACTCTAGCTATCGGTACGTCATCTAAGTGGCCCGCGCCGGCAAGGTAGAAAATACTAACTTGGTCCTCCAGCGATTGAGTTTGGTACTGCGCTTGCTTAAGAATTTCTTGAATTCGTTCGCCGCGTTCGAGCTGTCTCCTGGTTATGTCGTCGAGTTCATCCCGCCCAAATTGTGCAAAAGTTGCCAATTCCCTGAACTGCGCCATTTCAAGCTTGAGCCGACCTGCTACTTTACGCATTGCACGCCGCTGTGCAGAACCACCAACGCGGCTCACAGATAGACCGGCATTAAGTGCAGGCCTGATTCCACTGTTGAACAGATCTGACTCTAGATAAATCTGGCCATCGGTAATCGAGATAACGTTCGTTGGTACGTATGCTGAGACATCGCCCGCTTGAGTTTCGATGATCGGTAAGGCTGTTACGGACCCTCCTCCATGTTCATCACTGAGTCGGGCGGCCCGTTCCAGTAAACGTGAGTGAAGGTAAAAAACGTCACCTGGGTATGCCTCTCTACCAGCAGGGCGTCGTAGGAGCAGTGACATTTGTCTGTACGCCCATGCGTGTTTGGTGAGGTCGTCATATACCACTAGGGCGTCTTTACCCTGATTCATGAAGTATTCCGCCATAGCACATCCTGCATACGGAGCTAAATATTGGAGAGGAGCGGAATCGGAGGCGTTGGCAGCTACAACGAAAGTGTGATCCAAAGCTCCATTTTCTTCCAGAGTGGCTACAACTTGTGCCACCTTGGAGGCTTTTTGTCCTATGGCCACATAGATGCTTACTAAATCTCCTCCCTTTTGATTGATTATGCAGTCGATGGAAAGAGCAGTTTTCCCTGTGTTTCGATCACCGATTATGAGTTCTCGTTGGCCCCGGCCAACGGGGATAAGAGCATCCACCACCTTCACACCGAACTGGACAGGTTCTGATACAGATTTACGAGTCACTACCCCTGGCGCGATGCGCTCTACAGGCAAAGAGTCTTTTGTGTTGATGACACCTTTGCCATCGCGTGGCACCCCTAATGGATCAACTACGCGTCCGATTAATGCATCACCGACAGGGACCTCGATAATCCGACCAGTACTGCGGACCTCGTCCCCCTCCTTGATGTGTAGATAGTCTCCTAAGATCACCGCTCCGACATTGTCTTCCTCTAGGTTCAGTGCGAGACCTAAAGTTTCATTTGGGAACTGCAATAGTTCGTTGAACCGTACGTTAGCGAGCCCGTGTATCCGAGCTATGCCGTCTCCAGCCTCAATCACGGTTCCTACGTCTACCATAGTGAGTTCGCCACCGAACTCTTCTATCTGGTGCTTAATAACTGATGCGATATCCTGACCTCTAACGGCCATGCGTAATTCTCCCTTTTACGACGGTTAGCATTTCAGATCCCTAACATATTCCGTGGTGGCCATTAGGCGGCCTCTGTAACCTCAACAGGTCCGTGTGTAATTTTGCTATGTAGATCGCGCAATTTAGTCTTTGTACTAGCATCCAACATACTGTCACCGACTCTAGCGACTAGACCACCGAGAATCGAGGGGTCTACAACACGGCTTATGACTACGTCTTTTCCTACGACACTGCCCAGTTTCTCTTGTACCAGTTTGCTCTGCTGTTCATCTAAAGGAACGGCAGTAGTCACTTGGGCTCTCGCTATACCACGTGCCTCGTCTGCGGCGTGTCCGAACTCGACGATTATTTCCGGTAGAAGGCGAATTTGGTCACGTTCTACCAACAGGTACAGCATGTTCCGAATGAGTTGATCAGTCTCTCCAAGAACGGTATCTATTCCTTTCATTTTCACACCATTTGGAACTTGCGGAGCATTGAGTAATGCGAGAAGATCTTCGTGTGCGAGGCTAGCGCCTACTAAAGACAATGCACTGGTCCATTCCCGGAGCGCGTTGCGCTCCGATGCGATCTCAAAGGCCGCTCTCGCGTATCTACGTGCTGAAGGCATTCCTGACATATCGTTTTGGTCGCTCTTAATCCAAGACAGAATTGTTTTCGTCCACTTACTACCAGCTTACCTGACAGTTGGGTTTGTTTATGACGATTCCCTAGGTCCGCTGAACTAGTTCATCAGCTAGCACTTTCTCAATAACTTCCCGATGTGTTTTCTCATCTAGCGCTCTTTCAATTACCCGCTCCGCTGCTGCTATGGCTATGCTGGCAAACTGGCGCCGTACGTGCTCCGCTGCCTCCTGCCTCTCCTTTTCTATGTCCGAGCGGGCTCTTTCAAAAAGACTTTCGAGTTCGTCGCGGGTGCGCGCTTCCTCCCTTTCACGATATTGGGTCGCTGTATCACGTGCTTCAGCTATGAGCCTCTGTCCTTCTTGACGAGCCCCAGCCAATTCACGCTCGACCTGCTCGGCGGATGATTGGGCTTCGGCCCTAGCACGATCCGCCGATGCGAGGCTATCTTCAATACGGCTCGATCTCTCATCGAGCATCTTAGTAACAGGCTTGTAGAGTAGTCGCCAAAGAACGGCAAAAAGCACCGTAAAACTGACGATTTGAGTCACTAGGCCCGGAACATTTATTCCCAGGTCACCCATTGCACCATCCCTAAGTCATCTATATCTCCGTACGATCCACGTACGCGAGCTATCCAAGCAAGCAAACTAGCGAGCTAGCTGAAAAAACCCTCTATCTACTAGAGGAATAGTATGATCACTGCCACAACCAAAGCGTAGATAGCGATAGCCTCTACGAACGCTATCGCAAGGATCATGTTCTGCTGGATGGGTCCAGCCGCTTCAGGGTTGCGCCCCAGTGCGTCCATCGCACGGGCTGCTAGCATCCCGATGCCAATAGCCGGTCCCAGCGCTCCGATTCCGATGGCCAGACCGGCAGCCATTTGTTTAAGGTCTACAGCGTCGCCTTCCAATTTCCCCTCCTGACTCTACTATGTTCACACAGAGTGGCCCACAGCTGGCGCGGGTTCACAAAGTGCAAATCTCTTAATTGTTTCAATTCTATCCGTGCTCCTCATCGCCGTGAGCGGCAACTGCCATGGTGGCGAATACCAGCGTGAGCATAGCGAAAATAAAGGCCTGAATCAGGCCGACGAACAACTCTAGTCCGATGAACGGTATTATTCCAATGAGTGGTAGCACAAACGCCATGGCGATTAGCAGAACTTCACCGGCGAACATGTTTCCGAACAGGCGGAAAGTGAAGCTGATTATGCGTGCCAATTCGGCTATACCTTCAAGGATGCCGACAAAGAACCATATTGGTCCTTTGCTGAAGCTAAGGAACTTGGAACTGTACTGTCTGAATCCCAGCTGACGGATTCCCCAGTACTGTACGGCGATCATAGCCACTATCGCAATTGCAAGTGTGGTATTAAGATCGGTATTTGCTCCCCTCATAAACGGTACAAGTAGTCCGGATGGCTTGTTTATCAGTTCAGGATAGTTTTCGGGTGGATTTGTGACGAGCCCAGTGTGGGTGTCGACATCTCCGACGGTCACTTTGGTGTCATTGCCGCGCCCAAAAGGCAACATTTTAAACGTACCATCACCGTCAAAAACAGCAAGTTTCTTTAGCCTTGCGTTGGCGATCTTTTTCTCATCGTGTGTCTCTTCTGCGTGATGTAGGATTTCCTCAGCAGTTTCTACGCGTCCTATCGTGCCAACCCCGGGGAGTACACCTAGCCAGTTTGACACCAAGACACAAAGGAAAATAGTTAATACAAGGGGTAGGAAGCGTCTGCCATTAGCTCCGGCGACTTGCTCAGTGAGGCGGACGAAAAACTCAACGATCAGTTCAACGAGATTTTGCAATCCCTTCGGAACCAACGTCATACGTCTTGTCGAATAAAAGCTAAACACCACGATGACTAACATGGCCGCCCATAGCATGATGGTGCTGTTCATCAGTTCGTACCCGCCGATTTTAAGGACCCTTTCCGCGGGTA
>CAZXXH010000070.1:0-9769 GCA_964644645.1 uncultured Dehalococcoidales bacterium | reverse complement strand
ACAAGCCAACGCGGGAATAAACGCCGCCGTCGCGGCTAAGTTGCCTGTCTGGGTAGGATTCAGTTGCCGAATCGACACATCATCCCGCGACGTGTTGATGTTAGAGAGACCTGACAACTCCAGCTTGGACACTGTTCTATCCCGCACAAACCTCTCACCCGCAGAGGCTGTATTTGTTATGCATACTGACGTTGCAGACGTACCGGACGCCCTAAAGGTGGTTAAGAAACACTGGAAAGGCCCACTAGGCGCATATGCTCACTCAGGCAATTTCGTAATGCCAAACTGGATTTTCCGAGACACAATTTCGCCCGATGATTATGCCGCTGCGTCTAGCTATTGGTCTGGTCTCGGATGTACAGCGATCGGCGGATGCTGCGGCACCACCCCAGATCATATTCAAGCTTTGAGCACAAAGCTTAAATAACCCTAGCCTCGGGGATCGTCAGGGGTGGCGACCCCGAGCGGATTCGAACCGCCGATCTCTGCCTTGACAGGGCAGCGTGTTAGACCGCTACACCACGGGGCCACGTTTCTCAAGTACGACTACAACCATTTACTCTAATACCCGCAGGGTACGTCTCGCAAACCACAACAGTCAAGAAACATGTTTGCAACTAACACCCTATTGTAAATAATAGCTATAAACTACTCGACAATGGATTTCTCTCTTTAAACAAAGTCGCCGCGGGCGTCAACAGTACACCCGCGCTCGCCAAATAAAATTTACCAAAAACGTTACAAAATATACGTTATTCGCAATGCGTTGAGTTGCCGATGTTTACAACTATGATCGGCTTTTAAGAGTTGCGTAACTATAGATAATATAGTCCGCCAGATATGTTCAGTCAGGCGTCCTAGTTAGTAGGCAACAAGGCTTGGCGTGTTCAGATTATCCCGCTATGAATTATTACAGTCCTCGCTCGATTTGGATTTTTTGCCATTCATAGTCGACTTCACCCTTATAGAATCGATCTGGATTCTCTATAGCCCACAACTGTTTTCTTAGAACCCAGTTGTCTGGCTCCAGAGCGACCCCCTCACGCCAAATGGAGCGTGCAGCCTCCAAGTCCCCAGATTGGTATTTCGTCAAACCCCGGGTAAAGTGATCGTGGGAACTTAACGGCATCGATTTGTAGTCCGGTTCGTGAGTCGATTGCTCAACATTGCCCTTTACAATAAACTGCTTCACAAGCGTGTTGGTATCCAGTTTACGAATATCGAAACTGCCGAATCGACGAAAACGCAAAGCACCGTCAGCACCAATGAGCAGGCCATTCGGTACGGCCCGAAATCCGTAAGCAGCCCCCAGACTATTGCTCTCGTCGATTACGGTCGTGAATGTGGCCTTGGCCAGCTCATGGAACCGGCGAGCTTTGTCTTGACCTTGAAAATCAATCGCCACACTGAGTAGCTCCGCCCCAGCTGCTTTTATAAAAGAGTAGTGTTGCTGCCAGACCGGCAGCTGTTCCCGACAGCCTCACCAAGAAGCCCACATGAAAACGATCGTGGGCTTGCCATGAAAGTCGGATAGGCGCACAAGTTCACCCTCAAGTGAAGGTAATTCAAAATCCGGGATTTGTTGTCCTATTTCCATATTTTCATACTTAGGTATAGTGTCGATCTGTAAAGCTGATCTGGTATTTCGTAATTGATGATACGCATGCCCCCTATGAAAAAGTGCACCCTATCCCGTTGTAACCAATTTCCACGCTGCCATCAGATCGAACAGTCAGTGGTGTAATGCGATCTCCTCCTGACAGTGTCTCGACTTCTGACCAGCGTTCCGGGTGCTTGCTAAGATCAACCTCCTCGTAACTAATGTTCTGGGATTCTAAGTCCTCTTTAAGCAGTGAGCAGTAACCGCATTCTGGATGAGTGAACACGAGAGTCGTCTTGCGCATCTTTTTCCTCACCGTCAATTTGAGTTTCCCCTAGGAAGTGAGAGTATACGACCGAGTAAAGACCAGTAACGAATATCAGGGATCGCCGAATTAGGTGTTCGTCAGGTACCTACCGGGATCCGATTCGAAGGCAACATGGCAGCCGTCGGCACAAAAGTAGTACATCTTACCGTTGTGTTCAAATGTTCCTCCGACTGGATTGTACATGGGCACATTCATGTGACATACCGGGTCAACAGCAGATGCTGGTTTTTTGTTAAAAAGTGATCGGATAAACGCACTAAACAAGCTACCCTCCTAGATCATATGGAAAAGGCGACACAGCGCGGCCATTCAGGCCCGTTACTCCATCGAGTCGGGTCGCACCGGCCTCTCGAGCAGTGTGAGTCAATCCTTCTCTGTTTAATCACAAAGTCTTGTGGGCTAGTCTCAATGAATTCGTCACGACGGTTATGGAGCTAATAGCCATAGCGCCCGCGGCCAAGATGGGACTCACAAATCCATGCCGACCAAGAAACATCTGAAGCCAGCCAGGAACTCCACCATCAGAGAAGAAGGGATAGAGAACACCAGCCGCTATCGGAATAAGGGCTACGTTATAGAAAAAGGCCCAAAATAAATTTTGTGAGACAGTGCGCATGGTAGCCCGAGAAATTGTGATCAAACGAAGTATGCCCCGTGTATCACTACCAACAAGCGTGATGTCTGATGCCTCAATCGCCACATCCGTGCCCGTCCCAATTGCTACTCCCACATCCGCCGTCGCTAGTGCTGGAGCGTCATTAATTCCATCGCCTACCATTGCCACAACGCTACCTGAAGTCTTCATCTCTTGCACCCGATCAGCTTTTGCAGATGGCAATACTTCAGCAACTACTCTGTCTATACCAAGCCCCCGTGCGACAGATTTAGCTGTCAAACGATTGTCGCCAGTGAGCATCACCACGTCGATGCCAAATTTACGTAAAGTCGATATCGTGTCGCGAGCGTTCTCCTTGACCGGGTCTTCTATACCGATTAAACCCAAAAGACGACCCCCTGATGCCACAAGTAATGGGGTCATACCGGCGGAGGCCATGCCAGCAATTTCTTCATCCACTGTCCGTGTGGCTATACCCTGCTCTGCTATAAAAATCGCGTTACCGATAAACACCTTCTGCCCGGACAGACGGGCCGATATACCACGACCTGGAATCGCCTCAAAGTCGTCAATTGGTTGAATTGCCGCTCCGGCGTCGCGAGCAGCGTGAGTCACAGCGGACGCGAGCGGGTGTTCAGAAAGCTGCTCTAGAGACGCGGCAACAGACAGCAAAGATCGCTTCGAAACACTCCTTGGATGCACAGTGGTAACCGTGGGTGTGCCCTGGGTAAGGGTGCCTGTCTTATCAAACACCACTGTATCAACCCGCCTTGCGGTCTCCAAGGCATCAGCATTTCGAACTAGGATACCCTGCATAGCACTGGTGCCCATACCGACCATGATCGCGGTTGGCGTGGCGAGACCCAACGCGCATGGGCAGGCTATTACCAGTACAGACACTGTCATTAGCAATGCGTTTAGCACTTTCGGCTCGGGGGCCAAAAAAGTCCAGGTGACGAATGTAAATGCCGCTATAAGAAGTACCGCTGGAACGAATCGAGCAGTTACCACATCCACCAAACTCTCAATAGGCGCTCGAGTTGACTGTGCATCTTGAACCATCAAGATAATTTGTGCGAGAGTCGTCTGGCGTCCAACTCGAGTAGAGCGATACCGCACCGCACCGGTGGCATTAATAGTGCCCGCGAAAACCTCGTCCCCAGTAGCCTTGGATACCGAAGCACTTTCCCCAGTCAACATGGACTCATTAATCGTCGTTACACCTGACACCACAATTCCGTCCGCGGGCACACGCTCCCCCGGGCGTAAAACCACTATGTCTTTCTCCACAACTTCTCCGATAGGTACTTCGATCACTGAATGCCCGCTTTCGATCAACGCACTCCTAGGCTGAAGATCAAGAAGAGTACGTATGGCCTGACTACTGCGACTTCTCGCACGGCCCTCAAGGTATCTTCCTAATAAAACCAGGCCTATGACGGCGGTAGAGACATCAAAATAAGTGCCTGTGTGGTGCCCCACCAATCCTGCTTTCTCGCCGGCAAAAAACGGAGAGGCCTCAAATACGGCTCGGAAAATAGTGGCTGCGACAGAATACAAAAATGCAGTAGATGTTCCGACCACTATTAATGTGTTCATGTTGGTGGCTCGGCGCGTCAGAGCTGACCAAGCTCCGCGATACAAACCAGCAGCAGCCCAGAACTGTATGGGTGTGGCAATGATCAGGAACACCACATTCGCCAAGGTTGGAGAAATATCGCGCACCACTGGCACGGCACCGTACTGCATACCAGCAATAATCGAAACTGCCGCTGCTAGGCTGATAAACGCCTTCGAGCGCGAGGAATTTAGCCCCCCTTCATTCTGTTCATCCTGTTCATCTCCCAAGGCAAGAGTTTGTCCCTGCACCGACCCCTCGAAGCCATAGCCTGCTGACTCAACTGCTGCTCGCAGACCCGGTAGTTCTACCAATCCAGACACCAGTTCTATCTTCGCAGTTTGGGCCACTAAGTTGACTTGCGCTGAAACCACACCGTCCACAGATTTGAGCGCTGTTGAAATCGTTCCTACACAGGCAGCACAAGTCATTCTTGACACTTTTATAAGGACACTTTTTGTTGGAACGCTGTAACCAGCCGCCTTTACCGCATCAATCAACGCGGACAGATGCGACTGGTTTTGATCAATAGACACAAGAGCGCTTTCTGTTGACAGGTTAACCTTTGCGTCCAACACACCTGGTAGCTCTCGGAGCGCACGCCCAACATGTGATACACAGGCAGCACAGGTCATACCCGCAATAGGAATGCGAACTGATCTAGTTTCGCTCATCGGTTCACTGCCCTCGAAACCACTGCGTGGTGCCTTGTACGTCGGATTCATTGATCGAGTGGGAAGAAGCCTGGAGCACCAATGCCAGCGTACGACACGCGGGTTGCCTTTACGGCCAGCGGGGCGAATCAAACCTGTGCCCTCTGCATGGTTCGCCATAACCGTCTATGCAAACACCTGCAAGAGAATATTTACCAAAATAACGGTACTGCTCGGCCCCTCACGAGCAATAGCAGCACCGGCACTATAGACGCAAGTATAGAAGCCGTCTAGTAAATAACTTGACAATATGACCTAGTTGAGGCTACATTCAAGGGTCGTTCGAGTATATTCAAACCGGGCCGCCGAACTCTGATCCTCATCACTTCTTAGCAGCATTTGTGGCAGTCGTTAACGCGTTATCCGCCTAACGATAGGTGTGCCGCGTGTTGCTGATTTTGGATTTTGGCAGGCTCTACATAGGAGTTGGGAATGGTTGTTGAAGCTCCGAGGTATCCAATTCCAGCGTCGCCGCGTTTCCAAGTTTTCGGAGACCTAAAAAATCAGACTGAGGTTCCTAATCTCATTCAGGTTCAAATATCGGCCTTCGAATGGCTTGTGAAAAAAGGTCTCCAAGAGGTGCTCGAAGAAATTTCGCCTATTGAAGATTTTAGCGGGGGGCGCTTCGAGTTGCATTTGGTTGAGCACGAGATTCGCACGCCAAAAGAAAGCGAGCAGGATTGTCGTGCCAAGGAAAGAACCTTTTCGGCACCCGTTTACGTGACCGTTAGACTCGTGATCAAAGCAACCGGCGAGGTGAAAGAACAGTCCCTGTTCATGGGCGACCTGCCCATGATGACAGATAAAGGGACGTTCATCATCAACGGAGCCGAACGAGTTGTAGTGTCACAGTTAGTCAGATCTCCCGGAGCTTACTTCACCTCTGACATAGACCCTGGTACTGGCAGAATGCTATGCATGGCCAAGCTCATCCCTTATCGCGGAGCCTGGGTGGAATTAGAAACAAACAACAAGGATCTTCTCTCAGTCAAAGTCGATCGTAAGCGCAAGGCACCTATAACAACTTTGCTCCGTGCGCTCGGGTACGAGGAAGATCAGGACATTTACCAACTTTTTAAAGATGTCGATACAGATAATATCCACCGATATTTGGAATCGACCCTCGCTCGTGATGCAAGCGTTACCAACAAGGATGAGGCTTTAATAGAATTTTATCGACGCCTTAGACCCGGAGAGCCTCCAAGCATAGAGAACGCCAAAAATTTGTTAGACACCTTGTTTTTCAACCCTCGTCGCTATGACTTGGGGAGGGTAGGGCGTTACAAGTTAAATAGGCGCTTAAATCTCAATACACCTCTTAGTCACCGCACTCTGACTAAGGAAGATTTGGTAGCAATGATTCGCCGCATGATCCTGATTAATAACGGACAGGGTGATCGCGATGATATTGATCACCTAGGCAATCGTCGGGTACGTGCGGTTGGGGAACTCATTCAGAACCAGTTCCGAGTTGGATTATTGCGCATGGAGCGCGTGGTTAAAGAGCGTATGACAACCCAAGTGGACCCAACAACCACGACGCCTGCTGCGCTCATCAATATTCGCCCAGTTGTAGCGGCGGTACGAGAATTTTTCGGGGGCTCACAGCTCTCGCAGTTCATGGACCAGACAAACCCACTAGCCGAGTTGACACATAAAAGGCGCTTGTCAGCACTTGGCCCTGGAGGGCTATCGCGAGAACGAGCAGGATTCGACGTTCGTGATGTACATCATTCACATTACGGGCGTATCTGTCCGATCGAAACACCTGAGGGACCCAATATAGGACTGCTAGGCTCATTATCGACATACGCGAGAACAAATGAGTTCGGATTCCTAGAAACCCCGTACCAAAAGGTCATCAAAAAGATGTCCAGCGATAATCCTGACATAGTTGGCAGGACAGTTAGAGAGGATGTAGTCGACGCATCAGGCAACGTCGTCGTGCCCAGCGGCAAGGTCATCACCAAACGCCTTGGTGAGAAAATTCGCAAGCTGCCAGCGCGCCAGACAAGCGTGCAGCCCTACGTCTCTAGTGACCCCAACGATATTCTCTATCTATCAGCGGACGAGGAGGAACGCTACATCATCGGTCAAGCAACAGCGACCATTGATGCCCGATTCCAAATATCCGGTGACCAGGTCGAGGTAAGAACAGGAGAGTCTTTTAGTCAGGAGCCACCCGACAACATAGACTTAATGGACGTATCGCCCATGCAGATCGTCTCAGTTTCCACGGCTCTCATTCCATTCCTTGAGCATGATGACGCGAACCGTGCGCTAATGGGATCCAACATGCAACGACAAGCCGTTCCTTTGTTGAAACCAGAAGCACCGCTAGTGGGCACTGGCATGGAACGAAGGGTTGCGACGGACAGTGGGCAAGTGATCCTATCGAAAACGACAGGAATCGTCACTTCGGCCACCGGCACGACGATCCGAGTCTTAGATAGAGACGGCAACACGCACGAACATCTGTTAACTCGATTCATGCGGTCCAACCAAGGCACCTGTTATAGCCAGCATCCAATCGTCAAGAAAGGCGACATTGTGCAAGCTGGGCAACCTCTGGCAGATAGCTCCTCGACTGAAAATGGTGAGCTCGCTCTGGGCCAGAACTTGCTTGTGGGTTTCATGAGTTGGGATGGATACAACTATGAAGACGCCATCGTGCTGAATGAACGTCTCGTCAGGGACGATAAGTTCACCTCCATACACATTGAGAAATATGAAGCAGAATCACGCGAAACTAAGTTGGGCCCGGAAGAGGTCACCAGGGACATCCCAAACGTGGGAGAGGAAAGCTTAAGAGACTTAGATGATTACGGAGTGGTTCGAATAGGAGCCTACGTAGGCCCGGGTGACATCTTAGTTGGCAAGATCACTCCCAAAGGTGAAACAGAGTTGACTGCTGAAGAAAAGCTCTTACGTGCGATCTTCGGTGAGAAAGCCAGGGACGTTAAAGATACTTCGCTACGCGTTCCTCACGGGCAACATGGCAAAGTGATCAAAGTGAAAATCCTGAACCGCGTCGACGGCGATGCAATGGCACCTGGTGTCATCACCACAGTTCGGGTCTGGATCGCAGAGACTCGAAAGATCACTGAAGGCGACAAGATGGCCGGCCGTCATGGAAACAAAGGTGTAATCGCTAGAATTTCGCCCAGTGAAGATATGCCTCACCTGCTTGATGGCACACCACTTGACATTATCCTAAACCCGATCGGTGTTCCCTCTCGCATGAATCTCGGCCAAGTGTTAGAAACGCACCTGGGATGGGCCGCCGATACTTTAGGATTTCTGGCACGCAGTCCAGTTTTCGACGGGGCCACAGACGTGACGATTGAAGACGCCCTCGCCCGCGCTTGGTTTGTGAAGGAGTCAGGAGCACTGGACCCAAGAGCGCTTGACAGCCGAATCATTGACGAGAGCGTGCTAAAAGCATGGCTATCAAAACGCGGCTACGATCGTGACAAGCTTTGGAGTGAAGCGGTTTCAAATAGGGGCATTGCGCGAGAAGCATGCCTCCGTATTTGGCTTAGTGAAACGGCTGGAATGGATGTAACAAAATATAAGCCATCCGAATTACTCACAGAGGCAATACGCATAGCGCGCGAACGCAATCTATCTGCTCCGATATTTGGGAAAAGTGTACTGATGGATGGTCGTACTGGCGAACCATTTGATCAGCCAGTAGCTGTTGGCAACATATACATGCTGAAATTGATTCACCTTGTAGAGGACAAGATACACGCCCGTTCTACTGGGCCCTACTCGCTCATCACACAGCAACCGCTGGGAGGCAAAGCCCAATTCGGTGGCCAACGGTTCGGAGAAATGGAAGTCTGGGCTCTAGAAGCATACAGCGCAGCGTACACGCTGCAGGAAATGCTCACCATCAAGTCAGATGATGTTGTGGGTCGCGTTAAGACATACGAAGCGGTTGTCAAAGGAGAAAAAGTGATTCAACCAGGGGTGCCTGAATCCTTCCACGTACTCTTGAAGGAAATGCAGGGCCTAGGGTTGTCAGTTGAGCTACTGAATCAGCAAGCAAGCGCTCGAATAGCTAGTTCCCAAACTCTGAACGATGGTGCAGACCAGCGTGCCCGTTGGCACGACTATGCTGCGGCGCTTTCGAAACCTGAACAATTCATGGCTGGGCAAGCAGAGAAGGATGAAGTCACTTCACCGACCTCGGATAATGGAGCGGCAGTGGAAAGGGAGACCGATAGTACTAACAAGGACCAATCACTTGATGCAACGTCACAGACATCGGAAACGATCGCGTCTGATGAAGCGCCCGATGATGACAAGTGATCATAGGGAGGAAACCTCGACCTAGCAGAGTGGTACATGGCCAAATCATTGGCTCATGTACCACGACCTGTGTTCGCTTTGTAAATGACAGCGCAGCGACTGTGGCTGACATGGCCTCAGCACGAAACCTTCGGAGGATCCGAAACTAATGGCACAAGCTGGTACTGATTTTAATGCCATCCGCATATCACTGGCCTCGCCCGAACAAATTCGGGCTTGGTCTTATGGAGAGGTCACTAAACCGGAAACGATTAATTACAGGACCCTCCGGCCAGAAAAAGATGGCCTATTTTGTGAAAGGATATTCGGTCCCACAAAAGACTGGGAATGCTACTGCGGTAAGTACAAGAAAATTCGTTACAAGGGTGTAGTCTGCGACCGATGTGGCGTGGAAGTGGCGCGGGCCAAAGTAAGGCGCGAGCGCATGGGTCACATACGACTCGCTGCGCCCGTGGCGCACATTTGGTTTTCCAAAGGCACACCATCTAGGCTTGGTCTACTCCTTGACCTTTCCCCTCGCGATCTTGAAAGGGTACTGTACTTCGCTCAGTACGTAGTCACGCACGTTGACGAAGAC
>CAZXXH010000069.1:0-9818 GCA_964644645.1 uncultured Dehalococcoidales bacterium | reverse complement strand
GGTACCACCAACTATAGATATTAAACACATTGAGCAGTTGGCACATGAGTTCGTTGACGTACAACCCAGCTGCATCGTCGCAGCCGGCGGCGGTAGCGCTATAGATTCAGCCAAAGTTTTGAGCCGCCTCATACCCGTCAGCAACAACCTTACATTACGCGCACTGTTGGAAAATCAGAAGGCGTACGATAATCCTAACGCATCAATACCGGTGATCGCGATTCCTACCACAGCAGGTACCGGCGCTGAAGTGACCCCATTTGCAACGGTCTGGAATCGAGAAGCCTTGGTTAAACATTCGTTCACTTTCGACGATCCATACCCAACCATTGCCCTTCTAGATCCTAAACTGACTCTCAGTTTGCCTCGTGATCTGACATTGACCACTGGTCTTGACGCACTATGCCAGTCCCTCGAATCTTTATGGAGCGTCAGATCAAATCCCGTAAGCAGAGCGTACTCACAAACCGCGTTACCGGGCATCATCCGGACGCTGCCACTTGTACTCGATACACTTGGTGATCTAGACCTCCGCACGCGTATGATGGAATACAGCCTTCTAGCCGGTTTGGCAATCGCCATCAGCAAAACCACGCTCGCTCACTCGATTTCGTACCCATTGACGTTACATATGGGAATTCCACATGGCCTCGCCTGCTCGTTAACCATAGTGCAGGTGCTCGAGTGGAATAGTTCGCACGATCAACAAGGTATAAATAGACTAGTTCAGGGAGCGGGTTTCCCCGAAGCAGGAGAGTTGGCAAACCAACTTCGCAATTTACTACAGCGAACCGGAGCTTACGAAACACTTTCAAACTATGTTGTTGATAGGGAAACTCTTGTAGGATTCGCGTCAAAGGCAATTACAACGGAAAGAGCAGACAACAATCCGGTCCAAGTGTCAGTTTCGAACGTCGAAGATATCCTAGCCACAGCGTTTAAGGAGATCCGTTTAACAAAAACCTAAAGACCAGGCGGGTGAATACGTAGTGCATTTACTGCTCTGAACACCAACTAAGTTGAGCTTACCGCGCCCAATCCCTAACTTGTATTCACTATGGTCCCCAAGATATAACCCACGGTGATCACTTGCACAAACCCATAAGCAGCGACAATGTAATTACACGGAAGATACATTGATTGATAAGAGAGCGCTAATTACCGGTATAACTGGCCAAGACGGGGCTTATTTAGCGCGGTTTCTGCTGAATAAACGTTACACCGTTTTCGGTCTACACCGTAGATCCTCATCTCCTAACTTTTGGCGTCTCTCTGCGCTTGGCATAGGTTCACAGATTAAGTTGGTTCCTGGGGACGTTACTGATTCGGCCTCGCTCATACAGGCAATCAAAGTCTCCAAGCCACACGAACTTTACAACCTTGCGGCTCAAAGTTTTGTAGGGGCATCGTTTGACTCCCCATTAGCGACAGGCGACGTGGACGGACTCACACCAACACGTATTCTAGAAATCCTGCGCTCCATCAGTCCCGAAACCAAGTACTATCAGGCTTCATCCTCAGAGGTATACGGTAACTCGTTCGATGGCACCACAGCTCTAGACGAAACATCACCAATGAGGCCCGAGTCACCATACGCTGCCGCTAAACTCCAATCTCAAGCGATAACCAGAATCTATCGAGAGGCTTACGGATTGTTCGCAGTCAACGGAATTCTGTTTAATCACGAGTCCCCTCTTCGTGGATTGGAATTCGTTACGAGAAAGATCTCAAATGGAGTAGCTAGAATCAAGTTGAACCTTGCGGACCACCTGATCCTTGGGAATCAAGATGCGCGTCGGGACTGGGGATACGCTCCAGACTATGTAGAGGCTATGTGGCAAATATTGCAACAGGCCGAGCCTGATGATTTTGTAATCGCCACTGGTGAGGCTCACTCAGTGCTTGATTTTGCGAAACGTGCATTTAGCGTAGTCGGATTAGACCCAGACAAGTATCTCGAGGTAGACAAAAGCCTATTTCGGCCGTTAGATGTACAGCATCTAGTAGGCAACGCTACGAAAGCACAAGGTCACTTTGGATGGCGTCCAAGGGTGCACTTCGACAAGTTAGTTGAACTTATGGTTGAAGCTGACGTCGATAGATGGAGCCGGTACATTCGTGGGGAAGTATTCGCATGGGACGCGCCGAACACAATCTGATGTTGGGATCCCTATTCGTCGACTTTTTACCAGTGAACGCCCATTGGTTTCAAACATGAATATCAGAATTCCGGTTGCAAACGCTGTTCTGGGCCATGAAGAAGCTAATGCTGTAAGAGATGTTGTGCTTTCCGGACGTATAAGTGCAGGTCAACACGTTCAAGAATTCGAGCGCATCTTCGCCCATCGCTTAAACGCCAAAAATGCAATCGCCGCTAACAGTGGTACTGCCGCATTACATTTGGCCCTCTGCGCTCTTGGTATCGGCCCAGGAGATGAGGTAGTCGTACCATCGCTCACATTTATCGCCACCGCAAATGTCGTGCTTTACCAGGGTGCCGAACTTGTACTTTCCGATTGTGACCCAACGACTTTCAATATGACCGCTAAGGACATAAAAAAGCACCTCAGCCCGAGAACAAAGATGATCTTGGCGGTTGAGATGAACGGGCTACCTTTAGACTACGATGAGATTCTTCCCGTGGCACAAGCTGCTGGTGTACCAGTGATAGTTGACAGTGCCGAGTCACTTGGATCCAGCTATTCAGGTCAGCCCATTGGAACGCAAGGACTTATGCACTGTTTTAGTTTCTTCCCAAACAAGTCGATTACTACCGGTGAGGGCGGTATAGTGACGACGGAGGACGACAACCTTGCTCATCGCGTTCGTATGCTAGCTAATCAAGGCCAAGAGGGCCGATACAATCACATCGCCCTCGGCTTCAATTACCGTATGACGGACATTCAAGGCGCTTTAGGCACCCAACAAATGAAACGTCTGCGAACTACCCTAACCTCCAAAGCCAGCATAGCGGAATCTTACGATAATGCATTTAGTTCTGAGAAAGGGATCGGCCTGCCGATTCGGCCCGACTACGTGACATCCCAAAGCTGGTTCATGTACTCCATACGCCTTCGTGACCGGACCATACGGGATCGCGTGGCACAAGATTTGGCTGACGATGGAATAGAAACCCGAGTAGGTTTCCCCCCAATACACCTACAGCCATACTACCTTCAGAGATTCAGACATAACCCCGATGACTTCCCTGGTTCCAACAGCGCTTGGGATCATAAATTGGATCTACCGTGCTGGCCAGGCTTACCTCAAAGAGCACAGTCCGAAATAGTAAATACTGTCATAGAGTCCGTCAGGAGTTCCGAATGACCAAAGCAGATGGGAACACGAACATTGAACCTGCGTTTGACTGGTCAAACCGATCTGTAATGATCACGGGAGGCACCGGATCCTTCGGCCAGGCATTCGTCAAAATCATGCTGGATGAATACCGACCACGTCGTCTAGTTGTGTTCAGTCGCGATGAGCTAAAACAGTCCGAAATGCAATCTCGGTGGCCAGACGGACCGGATTCCCCAATGAGGTATTTCTTAGGGGACATAAGGGATCGGGAGCGTGTAGAGAGAGCTCTGGTTGGGGTCGACACACTAGTTCATGCTGCTGCCCTGAAGCAGGTCCCGGCACTTGAAGCAAATCCTTTTGAGGCCGTACAGACCAACATTATCGGAACGAAGAACGTAATCGATGCGGCATTAAACTCGGGTGTCTCGCAGGTTATAGGTTTATGTACAGATAAAGCTGTCAACGTGATCATCTTATATGGAGCCACCATATTTGTCGCAGAAAAATTGTTGGTTCAGGGAAATACTTACTCGGGACTAAATGGCACAAAATTTGCGTGCGCCCGCTATGGAAACGTTATAGGGAGCCGTGGCAGTGTGATACCCATATTCAAAGCGCAGCGCGACACGGGCACCGTAACAGTCACTGACAAGCGTATGACCAGATTTTGGATCACGTTAGAACAAGGGGTTCGTTTCGTAATCCGTGTCATCGAAACTATGAAGGGTGGCGAAGTTTTCATTCCCAAAATTCCTAGTATGCGACTCATGGACCTAGTACGAGCTGTAGCGCCCTCTTGCACTATCGAAGTCACAGGCATTCGGCCCGGCGAAAAAATACACGAAGTTCTAGTGGCCGAAGATGAGTCAAACCAGGTGGTGGAGTACGATGAATTCTACCTCGTTTTACCGTCTCACCTCGGTTGGGGGAAGCCGCAATGGATCGGAGGGAAACCAGTATCCGACCGCTTCCGGTATGCAAGTGATACCAACACTTGGCGATTGAAGGTACCCGAGATCACCCGAATGGCTGGGGATAGTTGACTTCCTCACGCTTAGCCGTGGATGGAGGCAAAGCGGTACGCGAATCGTTCCTACCGTACACGCTACACAGCGTAGAAGAAGATGACATATCAGCAGTATCGGAAGCTCTACGTTCAGACCTGATAACAACTGGTCCTAGAGTGGCTCAGTTTGAGCAGTCGTTGGCCTTAGCGACTGGAGCATCCACAGCAGTGGCTGTTAACAGTGGCACAGCAGCGTTACACGCGATGCTGGCCTGTAGCGGCGTTGGACAGGATGACGAGGTGATAGTACCGGTAATTACGTTCGCTGCAACGTCCAATAGCGTCCTATATTGCGGCGCTAAACCGGTCTTCGTAGATGTGGATCCGGTCAGGCTTCTGATCGACCCAGACGCGGCTTCTGATGCGATTACCAAACGTACCAAAGCCATAATTGCCGTCGATTACGCGGGACACCCCTGTGATTATGAAGCTCTGACCAACATCGCCGCATCTCAATCTATATTCATATTTTCGGACGCCTCTCATTCACTTGGTGGAACCTACAAAGGATCCACTGTGGGGTCCCTGTCCGATGCAAGCACGTTCAGCTTTCATCCCGCGAAGCACGTCACGGCAGCCGAAGGCGGTGCAATAACCACGAACGACGACGACCTAGCTTTACGTATGCAGCGGTTCCGTAATCACGGCATTTCTATTGACCACGCCCGTAGAGCAATACAACGAACGTGGGAATATGACGTGGATTCCCTAGGATTCAACTATCGAATATCGGATATTCAATGTGCGCTCGGACGCAGCCAACTGAAGCGGCTACCCTCGTCTATCGCCAGGCGTAGAGATATCGCTACACAGTACGATACAGCGTTTAGCGAGCTTGAGGTCGTCAGCCCGCTCAAGACATCAGCAGATGTCGGACACGCATACCATCTTTACGTGATACAACTTGACATCGCGCGCCTCAAAGTGAATCGAACCGAAATATTTCGTGCATTAAGGGCAGAAAATATAGGTGTGAACGTACACTATATCCCGGTACCGTGGCACCCTCTATACCGCAGGCTTGGTTACCAGCCTGGCGGTTTTCCTGTTGCAGAGGATGCGTACAAACGTATCATCAGTCTTCCGATGTGGCCTGGACTATCCGATGATGACGTGAACGACGTAGTCGAGGCAGTTCGGAAGGTGATTGCCACTTACCGCAAATGAGCCTCGGACATCTTTTTATCCGAGCCGATGGTGGCACTCGCATTGGCATGGGGCATTTGATGCGATGCTCCACACTTGCGAATGGGTGGGTTAATGCGGGCGGCGATGCCACGATAGCAACGGTAGATTCACGTAAATTTGCCGGACTTAGGTCGTGTGTAGAGCCAGTCAACATTCTAGAGATATCCGACCAACATCCAGACCCGTCTGACCTTTACTTAACCAGTAATCTCATACAACAAATACGCCCTTCTTGGACGGTTTTGGATGGATACCATTTCGACAGTGCGTACCAAACGTCTGTACATGCGATCTCCGAACGACTTATGGTGATCGACGATTGCGCTGATTTGGATGGAAATCGTGCTGACCTGCTATTGAATCAGAACATAGATTCCCATCAACTAACATATCCAAAGCACATTATCGGGCGATTTCTTCTCGGAACCAGCTATTCACTTATTGATGAGCGGTACGGAGCGTGGGGAAGAAGACCGCGGTCCGCGCCAGAATTTGTTGGTAATATTTTAGTAACGATTGGTGGCGGAGATCCAGACAATCACACGAACAAAGTTCTAAATGCCCTCGCTAGCATTCTCACGCCGACAGTCAACATTTCAGTGATCGTTGGCCCATATAATCCCCATGTAGAAAGCCTACAGCGAATAACATACCCAGCTTCCCATCTTCAGTTACTAACAAACGTCAAGAATATGGCCGAATTGATGTCTTACACCGATCTTGCTGTAAGCGGGGCCGGTTCAACCTGCTGGGAACTTGCTTTCATGGGGGTACCGACATGCATGATCGTCGCAGCAGAAAATCAGAACCGCATAGCGACGGGCCTAGACCGTGAAGGGTTTGCCAAAAATTTGGGTCAGTCCGAAGATGTCAGCGTAGAAGTAATCGCTGAATCCGTTACAACACTGATGAGCAACCAGAAATTGCGACAATCAATGATCGAAAATGGACACCGATTAGTAGATGGTCTTGGCCTACAACGCATAATATCGGCCATGGCACGCAATTAGGGATCTATAAAGACGATATGAGAATTTTGTACTTCGGAAACAACTGGTTGGGCTGGCAAATCCTGCGTTGGCTACGCGACCAACAAGAAGAAATCGTAGGCCTTGTTCTACACCCACAGACTCGACGGTCATATGGTGACCGTATGATTTCTACTGCCGGCATAGATCAACGAGCAATTCTAGATGGTAGCCGTCTTAAGACACCAACCGGTCTCGAGGCGGTGAGAAAATTACGACCTGACTTAGGGATTTCGGTGTTGTTTGACCACATATTACAGCCTGATATGTTGGACATATTTCCTTTGGGATGCCTAAATCTTCATCCAGCATTGTTGCCGCATAACCGTGGTCAATATCCAAACGTCTGGAGCATAGTAGACGGCTCCCCTGCTGGAACCACCTTGCACTTCATGGACAACGGTATCGATACTGGTGATATCGTCGCCCAGCGTTCTATTCCAGTAGAAAGTTATGATACTGGAGAGACCCTTTACAGACGATTGGAAGCAGCGTCGCTAGAACTTTTCAAGCAATCTTGGCCTATTGTCCGCAACGGACAGGCCACAAGGACGCCTCAACGTGGTGCGGCGAGTTACCACAGAACTCAAGATGTTGATTCCATAGACCTTATTGATCTCGACGCTACGACGACTGCGCGTAAACTGATAGATCGACTAAGAGCCCGTACATTTCCACCACATCCAGGCGCATACTTTGTAGAAAACGGTCGCCGTATATACTTGCGTTTGTACTTGGCTGAGTCCCAAGAATTGGGACATAACCAACCAGGGCCGATAAAGGAACGCGAGGATTAAATCGATTGTCCCTCGATTACATCAGTCACATCGAAATTGGAGGACGAAAAGTTGGGTACGGGCATCCCACATATATAGTTGCCGAGATGTCTGGTAATCACAACCAGCATTTTTGATAAAGCTATTCGCCTTCTAGAAGCGGCCAAGGAAGCGGGTGCTGACGCAGTAAAATTACAAACGTATACGCCAGGTACTATGACGATCGAATGTGACGAACCACCGTTCGTGTTACCGATGACGAACACGTGGGGCGGCACAACACTCCACGAGCTATACACAACAGCCTATACGCCTTGGGAATGGCAATCTGATCTCAAAAAAAAAGCTGAAAAAATCGGCATTGACCTATTTTCCACCCCGTTCGACCCAACAGCTGTCGATTTCCTTGAATCTATATCCGTACCGGTATACAAGATCGCTAGTTTCGAACTCATGGATATTCCCCTCATAACGAAGGTAGCTAAGCTCGGAAAACCCATGATCATGTCCACAGGTATGGGCACACTCGCTGATATAGACGAAGCTGTTACTGCCGTTAGACGATCTGGCAACAACCAATTAATCCTGCTCCAATGTGCCAGTGCCTATCCGTCACCTCCAGAAGCACTCAACATCAAAACAATTCCACATTTATCTAACGCATTTGGTGTGCCTGCCGGTTTCTCAGATCACAGCCTAGGTACTGGGGCGGCCATAGCCTCAGTGGCGCTAGGGGCGTGCCTAATCGAAAAACACTTTACGTTGTCCCGACAAGACGACGGGCCAGACAGTGCTTTTTCACTAGAACCAGACGAACTAAAACAACTGGTTGACGGTGTAAGAACCGTGGAGGCCGCTCTGGGAGAAATACGCTACGGTGTAAGCGAGTCCGAAGCGGACAATGTCGTATTCCAGCGGTCTCTTTTCTTTGTGAATGACGTTGAGCAAGGGGAACTGCTAACTGAGGAAAACGTCCGAATCATTCGGCCTGGCCATGGGATCGCGCCGAAGTATTTCGACCTAGTAATAGGCCGACGCGCGGCGATGGGAGTAAAACGAGGAACTCCCGTCGACTGGTCACTGATTACATAAGGAACATTCACCTAATGGCACTATGTTCAGGAGGTGGCACAATACAAAAACATTCATACATCGTGGTGGCTACACACAGTTGGAACCGCCCGATTTTCGAGCGAGAGATCGCGCCGCTTGACGGTAATTGGTCGTTGATAACTTCAAAGACTCAACTTACTAAAACTTTAGTCGATGACGTAAACCCAGCATATCTCTTTTTTCTCCACTGGTCATGGAAAGTCCCTATAGACATCATCGAGAACTATTCCTGCATTAATTTCCACATGACCGATTTACCCTATGGACGTGGCGGCAGTCCGTTACAAAACTTAATAGTTAGAGGCCACAAGTCGACCAAGCTGACAGCTCTTAGAATGACCAGCGAGCTAGATGCAGGGCCGATTTATATGAAGTGCAACCTTAGCTTAAGCGGGCGAGCTCAGGACATCTATAAGAGATCGTCCCGATTAGCCGCTACTATGATGCAGCGGATCATATCTGAACAACCTCGACCGACACCACAAACTGGACCTATCACAACCTTCAAGAGGCGACATCCAGAACAAAGCCGGCTCCCACATATAAATAAACCTGCTCTACTATATGACTTTATTCGCATGCTTGATGCTGAGGGATATCCGAAAGCTTTCATGCAACACGCAGGTGCTCGATACGAGTTCTCCCATGCTAAGTTGTCGAATGAAGGAGTGTCTGCCAGTGTGTTCGTTAAACCAGAACCAGATATAGCCAGATGAAAATACTTGTAATTGCCGCTCATCCTGACGACGAAGTCCTTGGTTGTGGAGGCACGATTGCCCGCCTAGCTTCCACTCGAGAGGTACACATTGCGATCTTAGGCGAAGGTGTAACAGCACGGTACGCGGACCGGACCACAGTCGACCAACTACAAATTAACAATTTGGTGTCAGAGGCCAGACAAGTGAGCAGCTTGCTGGGAGCAAAATCTATATCGTTCGGGGGACTCCCCGACAATCGATTCGACTCCGTACCACTACTCGATGTGGTCAAATGCGTCGAACGTATTGTGGAAGACTTCTCCCCGTCAGTCGTATTCACACATCATCCAGGCGACTTAAACATAGATCACCAAGTTACTTTTCGATCAGTACTAACTGCCACCAGGCCAGCTGGGGCACCTGGCGAAGTGTCCGATATATATAGTTTCGAGATACCATCTTCAACCGAATGGTCGTTTCAGATGTTGTCACCACCATTCAAACCAACAATTTTCTATGATGTCACCGATACCATAGATCTGAAAATTCAAGGCATGGCAGGCTACAGGTCCGAAACCCGGCCATTTCCACATCCACGCTCACCTCAGGCTCTCCGAGCTATAGCTCAGAGATGGGGTTCGGTCATAGG
>CAZXXH010000068.1:6180-10138 GCA_964644645.1 uncultured Dehalococcoidales bacterium | reverse complement strand
AGACTCTACTTCCACCTTAGCCACTACTTCGGCCTCAGGGGTCGGGGCACCAACTACCTGACTTTCTCCACCACAAGCTACCAGTAGCAATATGAATGCTGCGGGTAGAAGGAAAGCGGATTTTAAGTTAAATACTTTGCTAATTTGCTGATACCGGTCTAATGACCGATCAATGCATCCTTGAACCTATGTCTGCACGTACCCAGTGAAGTTTGCTCGTCGGGGGTTCAGCTTGTTACCTCCGGTTTGATACGGGCTTGAACTGTTGTGTCGTTATCCGAAGACTTGATCGTTACAAAATCCGCTTTGGGAGCATTGGCAGCATCGAGAATGTCGGGTAGAACTAAGGTGCTTTGTTCTATGAATTCCGGCGGCGCTACCAGGGTAAGTTTTGACAGAGGCTTTCCCAAACCTATCTCAGATTCAGTCTTTGCTTTCCTTACAGCTCCGATTGCTTCACACGCCACAGCAAAAGACTGCGCCGATCTTGGCGCAGTAATGTTGCCAAATTCCGATAGCGATGGCCATGGAGCTTTGTGGACCGATTGGTATCCGGTTTCCTTTGCGAATACCCATGACCAAACTTCTTCTGTGATCGTCGGTGTTATCGGAGCAAAAAGGCGAAGCAAAACATTCAGAGCCAGTCTAAGTGACGCGATGGCAGATGCTCTCTCATCATGTTTGTTCTCATTACGAACTCGGCGCTTTACAAGTTCGATATAGTTGTCCGTAAATGCGTTCCAAAAGAAGTCTTCAGCGTGTTGCAGCCCATTCGAATACTCGTAACGTTCGTACGCTTCGGTTGAACGTTCCACTACCGTTTGGAGTTCCGTTAAAAAAGACCGGTCCAATTCCATGGAAATAGCGCCCATTGGTCCTGATTGACTCAACACAAACTTCGACGCGTTATATATTTTGGTGACGAATCGTCTACCCGCTTTGAATTTGTCTTCATCAAAAGCAGTATCTGCTCCGAGAGTGTGGCTTGCAGCCCAGTACCTGACAGGGTCCGCTCCGTACTGGTCAAGCAGTCCAATCGGTGTAACGACGTTACCGCCGCTCTTGCTCATTTTTTTCCGGTCGGGGTCTAAAACCCAACCGCTGATCATGATATTGCGCCAGGGCACGGAGTCATGGTGAAGCATTGATTTCACTATCGTATAGAACGCCCATGTACGAATGATGTCGTGTGCCTGCGGTCTAAGATCCGTAGGTAGTAAGAAGCTACTTTTGTCGCGTTGTTCGCCCCAACTGGCAGCTATTTGTGGTGTTAAAGAGCTTGTGAACCACGTATCCAACACATCCGGTTCACCAGTAAACCCGCCTGGCCGATCACGTTGATTTTCTAAGTAACCGGCCGGAACATCGGACATCGGATCAATTGGGAGTGAATCAACTGTGGCCGATATAGGTTGTTGAAAGAGTGTGTTGCCCGCTTCGTCCAATGGGTACCACAGCGGGAACGGCACACCGAAGAAACGCTGTCGGCTAATCGCCCAATCCAATTGAAGGTTTTGCACCCAATTTTCGTAGCGTTTCCGCATATAGTCAGGATGCCAGGATATTTGTTTGCCGAATTCAATTAGTCGGTCCTTTTTGTCAAGTAGACGGACAAACCATTGACGACTTGATAAGAACTCTAAAGGGCGTTTACTGCGCTCATAAAACCGAACTGCATGTGTGATCGGTTTCGGTTCTCCTTGCAGAGCAGGGGTCATCCCTGTAGCACTGTTAGCGGAATCACGTAATTGTTCTACAACGATTCGCCTACCTTGTTCAACAGTGCGGCCGATGATGTCTCGGTAGAGAGTGTTTGCCAAATCCGGTTTAAGACTTCGCCAATCGAGTTGTCCGTAAGTCCGCTCCAGAAAACGGCCGCGGCTGTCTAAAACTTGTCTTAGCACCAAATTTTCACTACGCCACCAATCAACGTCTCGTTGATCCCCAAATGTACAAACCATCAAGATTCCACTACCTACATTTGGATCTGCGGCAGAGCTCGGGAATATCGGTACCGGTACGTGATATAGCGGGGTGATCGCTTTACAACCGAAAAGATTTTTGTATCGTTCGTCATCTGGGTGGGCTGCAACCCCAACGCAAGCCGCTAGAAGCTCTGGGCGAGTAGTAGAAATAACGAATGAGCCGCCATTTTCTATGCCGAACTCGATGTCGTGATAAGCACCAGCATGATCGCGGTCCTGCACCTCTGCCTGGGCAACCGCTGTTTGGAACTCCGGGTCCCACATAGTGGGTGCATTTGTTTGGTAGACATGACCTTTGGTAAACAGATCTAAAAAACTGCGTTGGGCCACAGCTCTTGACCGCTGATCAATTGTGGAGTATTCCTGTCGCCAGTCGACAGATAGGCCGATTCTTTCAAAGAGATCTTTAAATGCGATCTCATCTTCTGCTGTTACGAGTTGACAGAGTTCAATAAAATTCGCCCTGGAAACGACTTTAGGAGAAGATTTACGTTCTTTACTGGTAGGGCGCGTAAGCTTGAGACCCGGTTCATAATTTGTTCTTGGGTCGCACCTGACATGGAAGTATTCCTGCACCCGTCTTTCGGTTGGGAGTCCGTTGTCATCCCAACCGAGCGGATAGTAAATATTAGCGCCACACATTCGGCGGTACCTGGCAATAAAGTCCTGGTGGGCATATGAAAAAATATGACCCATATGGAGATATCCAGACGCGGTAGGCGGAGGAGTATCAATTACGAACGTCTGATCGCGCGGACTATCTTGTGCCCATTGATGGATTCCACTCACTTCCCATTCTTTACGCCAACGGCTTTCACCGGCTGGTACGTCAAAAGTTTTCGGGAGTTGACTCGCGTCAATACCGTCAATCCACGTTGTCGATTTATGCGTCATGGTCCGTTGATCTGTCCTGTTAAGATGTGCTATCTACCAAATATGGTACCTGACGCTGTTTAACGTCGTAGTGATCAGTTAAACCCCGACTACGCAACAGTTCCATCCACTCATAGTAGATATCAGTCTCGGTGGCATTATCGTGCCCATAACTGATATGCCGTGAACTTAGATATTGCCTAAACGGTGTTTCCGCAGCTATTGATAATTCATTCGTCGAACGTGGCTCTGTTTGATTTGTTCAAATTGCTCCAAGCCTTTCCGCGTATCACTTGCAACACGAGCTGGATCCGATCTTTTTACACGCCGTTTGAATAACCAATATGTGAATTCATCCGCGTTGGACAGATTGCTGGAGTGATTAGACGCTCCCCTATTTGATTGAGTCTCAGCTTCCAAACCGTCGGCGTGATCGATCAGATATTCATGCCACAAACTTTCATAAGTTTCTCCGTAAAGCCGCGCATAGACCTGATCATAATGCGTCTGAGTTGCTGTATACCCATTACCTGCCCATTGCTTGCAGACTTCGTTTTCCATTGAAACGACCAGAGCCCGCTCTACAAGAACCCCATAAATAAAATTGAGATGTGCGCGGTATTTATAGGTTCCTAAAGAACGGCGAAATTGCTCTTCGGATAAACCCAAATTCGGTTTCCATTCGTATATACATTGACCCCGTTGTTGTTCCAGCACTGCAAAATGAACGTCTTGAGAAATGCGTTGAGCAAGCAACTGCCAATCAAACGCTTCACCGGCGATCAGATATTTAAAAGAACGTCCGTGCACTGTCTCCCGCGGCAGAGGCCACTGTGCCATCAGCTCGCATAGCGCCAATCGCCAATCAACGTCATCATTTTCCAAAGTCGTTCGAAACCTATTTATCATTTCGTCGGCGTCGGAAAGGGTGCCGATTCTCTGACCAAACAACTTCGTTCGGCCAGTTTCTCCAGAGTTTGATTCCGTTTTTACATAACTGAATGGAACATTTTTTTGCTTCATTACACCCATACTAGCCGCTAGTAGGTTAAAGAACGTTATTACTTGCTGCTATGGATACCAGCAGCAAGGGCAACTAC
>CAZXXH010000068.1:4627-6080 GCA_964644645.1 uncultured Dehalococcoidales bacterium | reverse complement strand
AGGTTAAAGAACGTTATTACTTGCTGCTATGGATACCAGCAGCAAGGGCAACTACTAACTAGACTCATGACATCGTTTGTATTTTTTTCCGCTTCCACATGGACATGCTTCGTTACGGCCAACTTTACGCCGATTTTGAGCCACATCTGTACCATGACCGGCGGCGATCGCAGATACCCGAGTTCCTTTGGACGACAAAGATGCAGCCTGAGATGCAATACGCTGGCTATTTGAATCACGAGTATGTTGTCCCGTTAGTGAATTCGATCCAGTTCCGGTAGATCGTCGTGAATTCTGGCTCTCACGCTCAGGAGTTGTTACACCAGCCCTGAAAATAGTGTGGGCGACGTCATGATTGATTCGCTGTATCAAACCACTGAACATCTCATACGCAACGCGTTTGTACTGTACTAGAGGGTCCCGCTGCCCAGCGGCTTCTAGGCCTATGCCCTGCCGCATATTCTCCATTGCCGTGAGATGCTCGACCCAGTGGGTATCAATGGTTCGCAACATGATGACGCGCTCCAACAAACGCATGGTGTCCTGTCCGAATTGTTGTTCACGTTCGCCATATGTTTCAATCGCAAGATCCGTAAGAATTTCATCTATCGCTTCTAGACTCATCGCAGCAACAGAGTCAGGATTCGTAAGTTGTTCGGAGATTGGCATTATCAGAGATATACCGCGTTGGAAGCCATCCAAATCCCAATTGATGGGATCCCCAGTAAGATGTATTTCTATAACGCTTCCCAATTCCTTGTGAACCATCTCCAAAATGGTAGCTCGGAGTTCCTCTCCGCCTAAAATTTTTCTCCTTAGCTTATAAACCATGTCCCGGTGAGTGTTAACTACATCATCGTAGTCCACGAGATGTTTGCGTACCTCGAAGTGGGTGCCTTCAACGCGGGACTGCGCACTTTCGACGGCTTTTGAAACCATTCGATTTTCAATCGCCTCGTTTTCATTTAGCCCGACAAAATTCATTACTCCCTTGATACGTTCACCGCCAAATCGGCGCATCAAGTCGTCATCAGTTGACACGAAAAATTGAGTCTCGCCGGGATCTCCTTGCCTACCCGATCGGCCGCGTAATTGAAGGTCAATTCGTCTGGCCTCATGCCGTTCAGTACCAATTATGTAAAGACCTCCCAGTTCCAAAACCCGGTTATGGTCTTGTTCCCACTCATCCACGTTCTGACCTAACAGGTCGGGATTCCCACCCAATATGATGTCTGTCCCCCGACCAGCCATGTTTGTGGCGACTGTAACGGCATAGGTTCTCCCTGCTTGAGCAACTATGGACGCTTCTCGTTCGTGATTTTTCGCGTTCAATACCTCATGATCGATTCCGCGGGTTTTAAGTAGCTGGCTCAACAGTTCTGATTTTTCAATGCTGACAGTTCCGATCAAGACCGGACGACCTACAGTATGTAATTCCACGACTGCATCAGCG
>CAZXXH010000068.1:516-4617 GCA_964644645.1 uncultured Dehalococcoidales bacterium | reverse complement strand
TGATATTTGAACGTTTCTGTCATGTAAATCAAGTCCGGGTGGTCTTTTCTGATCATCGGCCGGTTAGTCGGGACTTGCAGAACATCGAGTTTATATATTTTGTGGAGTTCTTCAGCTTCTGTTACCGCAGTACCAGTCATGCCTGAAAGTTTGTCGTACAAACGGAAGTAATTTTGTAGCGTTATGGTTGCGTACGTAATGGATTCGCGACGGACACGCACACTCTCCTTGGCTTCAACGGCTTGGTGCAATCCATCTGACCATCGACGGCCTGCCATAAGTCGTCCCGTGAATTCGTCAACTATCACCACTTCACCATCTCGGACAACATACTCTTTGTCTTTCTGATACAGCGCTTCAGCACGAACTGCGTTTTCGATAAGGTGCGTTAGCCCAAAGTGTTTTGGGTCATAAAGATTCTTGATACCGAGTTGATTTTCTACCTGGCCAATCCCTTCTTCTGTGAGACTAATCAACCGGTGTTTTTCATCGACTGAAAAGTGTTCGTCACGTTTTAGGTGACGTGCTAACGACGAATATTTCCGATATTCCTGCCCGCTTTCTTTAGCAGGACCACTTATGATTAGCGGGGTACGTGCCTCATCTATCAAAATATTGTCGACTTCATCAACAATCGCGTAGTAAGGAGTTCGTTGCACCATACGCGATGAGTCATCGACCATATTGTCACGCAAGTAGTCAAAACCAAACTCATTGTTCGTACCATAAGTAATGTCCGCCTGATACGCTTCTTCCTTGCTAGCTGGGCGCATCGGATCGGGTCTTCCATCCGGTGTCAACTGGTCTTTTCCAGGTTGCGATCCTTCCATATCGCTATTCGCTGGGTCGTAGACAAATGACCCATCGGCGTGCAGACAGCCAACCGATACCCCTAAAGCTGCGTAAATCGGGCCCATCCACGCGGCATCACGCTTGGCCAGGTAATCATTAACTGTTACTACGTGAACGCCTAAATCCGCTAGCGAATTTAGGTAGGCTGGCAACGTCGCGACAAGAGTTTTACCCTCGCCTGTTTTCATTTCGGCTATTTTTCCCTGATGTAAAGCAATTCCTCCGAGCAATTGCATGTCAAAATGCCGTTGTCCAAGTGTCCGCCGAGCGGATTCCCTCACGGCTGCATAAGCTTCAGGCAAAATGTCATCTAGAGTCTCACCGGCGCTTAGACGTGCCTTAAACCTGGTACTTAGTGTGCCTAATGCGGCTTCAGACAGAGATTTAGTTTGTTGTTCTAGATCGTTAATTTCTTGAACGACAGGAAAAACGCCGTCGAGAGCGCGTTGATTAGTTTCCCCTAGGAACCTAGTGATCCAATTAAACATTGCTATTTACCGAATGTTACAAAACCTAGTACGACGCGAATCAACAATGGAGCGTAGATTACGATGATTGGTGGATATAACCGCTGCATCCGGGTAGTACATACAGTGGAGTCTCTAGGCTTACAAACTGTACGACACCCAAGAGTCTGAGCGGCAAAATATTGACTCCATCTTCGCTTGCACGCTCCCACCAATTACCGAACATTCCAAGCCAATCTATCCCCTGTGTGTTGCCATCCAGATTCGTTACCACCATTAGTTGAACAATGCTCCGACAGAACGCCCACTCTGAATTCTGGATATAGCTTCTCCAAGTAGAGGAGCTATTGATAGTACAGTTACTTTAGATGAGCCACGTTTCGTTTCAGGAATATCAATCGTGTCGGTCAACACGAGTTCTTTAAGCGCGGAAGTGTCCTGGAGCTTCGTTACTGCCTCTCCAGAGAGTAAGCCATGGGTCGCACATGCGTACACACCCTTCGCTCCAGCTGCCGTTACCGCTGATATGGCCTCAACCAGCGTCCCTCCTGTGTCAATTTCATCATCTATAGTGATCGCCATTTTATTGTTGACGTCACCAATTACGTTAAGGCTCTGAACCTGGTCTTTATTCCCTATCCTGCGCTTTTCGACGAACGCGAGCGGAGCCCCTAGCCTAGTAGCCAAATCTCTGGCGGATTTACTGATACCAATATCCGGTGCGACCACTACAATATCGGTGAGGTTCTTTTTTTCCAGGTACCGGGCGAACATAGGTAACGCCGTCAATTCGTCGACTGGAATACTAAAAAATCCTTGAATTTGCCCGGCATGTAAGTCTACGGTAAGTACTCTATCCGCCCCCGCAGTTCCTATGAGATCCGCGACTAACCTGGCAGTAATCGGAACTCGCGGTTGGTCTTTTTTATCGGTGCGACTATATCCGAAATATGGCACAACAGCCGTCACTCGAGCGGCAGATGCCCGTCTGGCAGCGTCTATCATAATGAGAAGTTCCATGACGCTATCATTAACTGGGTAAGCCGTGGGTTGAACGATGCAGACATCTTGCTCGCGAACGTTTTCCAAGATCCGCACAAATGTATTGTCGTTGCTAAATTTGAATACATCAGCACGACCTAATTTGAGGCCGAGGTAACCACAAATCGATTCCGCGAGTGATCGATTAGCGTTGCCACTGAAAATTCTGAGCTCGCCGAATCGACCTGACATCATCCGTCCCTACTCTCCGAGATGTTTTTGCTGGGGAAAACTTTCGGCAATCGACCACATTTCAATGGTAAATTGGATCCAACTTTATCGAAACTACTTCTACACGTTTACCGTGGCTACCGATATGTCCCGGCCTTATCAAAGCGGTAGCATGGCAATCTATGTGAGATGTACGCGTCGCAATTAATACTGCACTCCAATCCGAGAAACCACCACCTAATTGTGTCATGAGATTTGATTTACTGGTTACCAAAGATTAGTACCTGTTCCATAGTCGCTTTTCCTGCTCCAATAAATACGCTGGTGCCGTTCAGTATTATTGGCCGCCGTATCAATCTTGGATTTTTACTCATCTCGGAAACTAGATCTTCATCACTTATCCGACCCCGGCGTGCCCGAAATGCAATGGCCGATCGACTCCGCCAAGAAAACAGTTCATCCGCTGGGACGAGTTTCACCAAATCCGATAATTCGTTAACCAACAGTGGCGAAGTGAAAATATCACGTTCGTCTAGGACAAACCCATTACGCAAGAGAAACTCTCGTGCCAGACGGCACGTAGATCACCTGTTCCAGCAAAGAAAAGCAATTTGTTATGGCATGTATTGACGTCCGATGTTGATTTTTACAGAGTTTGTCAAAAACACTCTAGGTGCCGTTCTCCAATAGCACCATGCATTGAAGAGATATTGTTCCAATATCTCTAAAAGTTTACAACGCATCAGCGTAAAACGATGTAAGGTGAATGTGAACGTTTATTGACATGAGAAGGTTAAAATTCTTCGATCATTGGTGCCACGTCCTAGCGTTTACGTCAACCTAAGCATCTACGCTTTTGGTTTTACTGGATTATGGACCTCCGTCGGGTCAGTGGTTCTACCTCTACTGGTTACGGGCCTGGCCGGCGATATACCGCTGACAATTTTTGGGTTGACCCTTGAAAAAAACGGGGCTGTGAGCGTTATTGGAATGATTGGTGGCGTAGTAGCCGGAATTGTTCAGCCTATCGCAGGGATGATTAGTGACCGCACGCGTAGTTCTTACGGTAAACGTCTTCCTTACATAGCTGTTGGAACGATTGGTCTTATCCCCTTCACGCTGTTAATGGGGATTACCCAATCGATTTTAGCTTTGGCGGCAGTATGGGCAATAATGCAGTTGTTTGGAACCATCGCTCAAGGTCCTGCGAACGCTCTGATCCTAGACCACGTATCCAATAATCGGCGTGGCATAGCGTCTGGAGCGCTGATCTTGGCTAGAGCTTTAGGGGGTGGAATTGTAAGTGCAGTGGTATTGGCACTCATGGCTGGATACAACAATGGAATAAATACATATTGGTTGTGGACATCGTTGGGGTTTGTAGCTGGCGTCGTTATATTGACGAGTAGTTGGACCATTTATGCTCTAAGACCCGGACGAGATTGTAACGACCCCAACGGTTTAGATGAGCGAGTGGTTACGTCCTCTAAACCAGAAACCGCGACATCAGATCGACCTCGGTCGCAACGGGGGTATCCGGTATTTTTGTTCGCCTTAACTCTTGTTATCG
>CAZXXH010000068.1:0-414 GCA_964644645.1 uncultured Dehalococcoidales bacterium | reverse complement strand
AGCAGGACGCCTATCAGACCGCATCGGACGGTCTTTGGTGCTAACTAGTGCTGGATTGTTGGGCAGCATTGGAGTCCTAATTTTAGCGTTTGTTCCAGTGTTTTCTGTGGTCCTTATCGCAACTATACCTATAGCAATTTCGGTTGGAGTGTTCTTTACGGTAATGTGGGCGATAGCTAACGACATGGTTGGACAATCATCAGCCGGACGGGATTTGGGACTGACGGGAATATCATTCCTTTTTGGAGCGATCATAGCCAGATCGTTTGGATTCATTATAGACATGTTGAATGAACACTCACCCAATTTCGGTTATCAAGCCATGCTAGTGTTTATAGCTATAACTTTTATACTTGTGCGGCTCGTTGTGACTCGTTTCCAAAAAAACAAAGGACCTGCGAATGGAACCGTTGA
>CAZXXH010000067.1:3343-10223 GCA_964644645.1 uncultured Dehalococcoidales bacterium | reverse complement strand
GAGGGCGGCGTAAGCTGGCGCGGAGTCACTCGGTAAAGCCAACGTGCTGTCAGGGTCGTATTTGCCAGTCCCTTGGTGATAAGAGCGCAGCGGAACCACCCGTTCCCATCCCGAACACGGAAGTGAAACGCTGTAGCGCCGACGATACTGCGCCCTCGCAGGCGTGGGAAAATAGGTCGTCGCCAAGGGGCTATTTTATTTTTGTATTGCGGCCATGTTGATAGGGTTTCGATGTGGTCCCAATCGGGATGATTTGTTAAATTGTCGTCGGTTGAACGGCTAGTAATCATCCAGTCGCAGTCGCGCTGGCGTGACTCGAAAAAGCTATGCGTCTCTGCGTTGACCTCACGCATTGGACTTGTGATTCATCTAGAAATGGCTGCGTGTCAACTGACGTACGCCTATTGTGTAAATTGTTTGGCATCGTGTCCGCTCGGGTTGTTTTGCACCGTTACCAGCCCGCCACTATAATTGGAAGTCTATTGTCAACTATGAATTCTAAGAGTGGGGATTAGTTTTGGTCCAGACTCACGAATCGATTGAAAACGCGGCTATTCCCGGTGTGCCGTCATCCGATGAGGCCGCGTCTAGTAGCGAGGTAAGTGTTTTACAGACGACGGGCCCGGGTGATCAGCCTGTTAAAGAGGCTCTCACGGATGACCTTTCGTTTGATGAATTGCTGGATCGGTACTTCCCCAAGAAAGCTTTGCGTAGGGGCGAAATTATAGATGGCAAGGTGATGGAAAAAGGCGACGATGGTTTGCTGGTTAACATCGGGTACAAGGCAGAGGGGATTGTTCCTTCCAAAGAGATGCGTACATTGGGGGAAGATGGTCTAGACCAGATTGGTTTAGGCGATGAGGTCATTGCCTATGTTCTAAACCCTGAGAGCCGAAACGGATCAGCATTGCTTTCGATCGATCGAGCTCGCGGCGAGCAGGGCTGGCGTATTCTTGAGAAGTATCTTGAAGGCAACGAGCCGGTAAAAGGAACGATTATCGGCTCGAACCGGGGTGGAGCTGTGGTCGAGGCGGAAGGAGTACAGGGTTTCATACCGCTATCCCAACTTATTGGGCCGGCGAGGGAGTTGTATGTTCCTGGTGGCGAGCCCCCAAAGGAGGGGTTTGTCGGTATGGAGGTTGAGTTTAAGATCATTGAACTTAATCGGCGTCGGAATCGAGCCATTTTCTCTGAACGGTCCGCACTGCAAGCTTGGAAACAGCAACAGAAAGAGCGCCTCGTAAAAGAAATTAATGAAGGAGATGTCCGCCGTGGCACAGTCTCTGGCATCTCAAATTTCGGCGTTTTTGTCGATATCGGTGGAGCCGATGGGCTAATACATGTCTCCGAACTTTCATGGGAGTCGGTAAAGTCACCAGGGGACCTACTCAGTGTCGGTCAGGAGTTAGACGTTTTTATCTTGCGCGTTGATCAAGAAAATCTGAAAATTGGCCTAAGTTTGCGTCGGCTGACTCCTGAACCTTGGAAGATGATTGAGGACAAATTCCAAGTGGGCGATGTCGTGAACGGCAAAATTACCAAGATCACTAACTTCGGGGCGTTTGCACGGATCGATGGTGGGATTGAAGGCTTGATACATATTTCGGAGATATCAACGGAGACGGTCAACCATCCGAAAGATGTTGTTAACGAAGACGACCAATTGGATTTGAGGATAATTCGGATAGAGCCAGAGCGCCGCCGCCTCGGACTCAGCATGAAGCAAGTCAACAACGAGGAATATGTCGCAGCTACTGCCGCAGCAGAACGGCCACAGCAATCAAATACCGAGGACGTAGCCGACATGGATCATTCCGACATAGAAGATTAGGGATAACATTAAATATGACTCTTAGGTCAGCAAAGGCATTCGAAAATGCCCAGTAGATTCGAAAAATTTTCAGAACGCGCACGCCGCGTGCTGTCGCTGGCTCAAGAAGAGGCAACACGGTTCAACCATAACTACATAGGGACAGAGCATATATTGCTCGGTTTAGTACGAGAAACCGAGGGTGTCGCTGCTAAGGTTCTCGCCAATCTGAACGTTGAGTTGCCCAAAATACGGTCCGCGATTGAATTCGTTATTGGTAGAGGCGAACGCCCACCCCCTGGTGAAATCGGGCTTACACCACGAGCGAAGAAGGTGATTGAGTTGGCTGTAGATGAGGCCAGACAACTCCGCCACCATTACATTGGCACAGAGCACATGTTGATTGGCCTGATGCGGGAGGGCGAAGGTGTAGCCGCTGGTGTGTTGGAAAGCCTTGGTGTGAGCTTGGATAAAGTCCGGGCTGAAACTAACAACCTATTGAACCAGAGTGCAAAAACATCTACTTCGCCGCAAGCTCGCCGAGGTAGCCGCACCCCTTTGCTTGACGAGCTAGGTTCTGATCTGACGTCTATGGCAAAACAGGCCAAACTTGACCCTGTGGTCGGTCGAGGGAACGAAATAAACCGCGTGGTTCAGATACTTAGCCGGCGCACTAAAAATAATCCTGTGCTCATCGGTGACCCTGGAGTCGGGAAAACTGCTATTGTCGAAAAACTGGCCCAACTTGTTAACGAAGGCGAAGTCCCTAACACGTTGCTAAATAAGCGCGTTGTAACTCTCGATATGGGCGCTCTCGTTGCCGGAACAAAATACAGAGGCGAGTTTGAGGAACGTCTTAAGAAAGTGATAAATGAATTGCGTTCGGCAGCTAATTGCGTTTTATTTATCGATGAGATGCATACGATGGTAGGAGCAGGGGCTGCTGAAGGTGCTGTCGATGCAGCCAATATTTTGAAACCAGCTTTGGCCAGAGGCGAGCTACAGGTTATTGGAGCTACCACGCAAGAGGACTACCGAAAGTATGTGGAACGGGATGCCGCGTTGGAAAGACGGTTCCAGCCAGTGACAGTGGAGCCCCCCGACGTTATCCAGACGGTCGATATCCTGCGTGGCGTGAAGAGCCTTTACGAGGAGCATCATGGGGTAGCTATAGCGGAAGAGGCGATTGAAGCCGCTGCACAGCTAGCCGACCGGTACATACCTGATAGACAGTTGCCGGACAAGGCTATAGACCTTATCGACGAAGCAGCATCTCGCGTGAAGATCAGAACCTCCACAGTACCGAAGTCGATGCGGGAGGCAGCGAAATCTCTCGAACAGGTTCGAAAAAGCAAGGACGAGGCCATTTCTGCGCAAGATTATGAAAAAGCAGCGGACTTGAGGGATAAAGAGTTACAGGAGTCGACTGCTCTTGAGGCGCTCGAACATGAATGGAAGGAGAATCAAACGAAAGATCTCGAGCATGTAACGGTTGACGACATTGCTACTGTAGTCAACATGTGGACTGGGATTCCGGTTACACGTCTCGAGCTTGAGGAAAAGGAACGTCTCTTGAAAATGGAGGATGCTCTTCACCTGAAGGTAGTCGGCCAGGACGAAGCCATCAAGGCTGTCTCTAAGGCGGTGAGACGTGCTCGCTCAGGCTTTAAGGATCCCAAGCGACCTATCGGCGCGTTCTTGTTTCTCGGTCCCACTGGCGTGGGAAAAACGCATGTGGTTAAAAAGCTAGCAGAGTTCATGTTCGGCAGCGAAGACTCAATCATTAGGCTGGATATGTCTGAGTTCATGGAACGGCACAGCGTAGCAAGACTTGTTGGAGCCCCGCCCGGGTATATAGGTTTCGATGAGGGTGGACAGCTTACCGAGGCTGTGCGTCGTAGATCTTATTCAGCAATCCTTCTTGATGAAATTGAAAAAGCTCATCCGGATGTGTTCAATATTTTGTTGCAGATATTTGAGGATGGCCATTTAACCGACTCCAAGGGACGTAAGATTGACCTCAAGAACACTATAGTGATAATGACCAGTAACATAGGTTCGGATCTCATACGTAATGACAATTATTTGGGTTTTGCCAATGCAAATGAAGGTGACGTGAATTCACAACGTGACTACGAGAGAATGAGGGATAAAGTGATGGATGAAGTACAGCGCTACTTCCGTCCCGAATTTCTCAACAGGATAGATGGTTCGGTTGTGTTTCATGCTCTCGATCAGAACCATATTATGGAAATCGTCGATCTTATGCTAAATGAAGTTCAAGCTAGGGTCCTGGAACAGGGCTTGGTGTTGCAGGTGACAGATAGGGCACGCGAACATTTGTCACAGGCAGGTTTTGACCCAAAGATGGGAGCGAGGCCCTTACGCCGCCTCATACTGGACGAGGTTGAGGTCCGCCTGTCTGAGGAGATGCTTAAAGGTAAATTCTCGGCAGGTGACGTCGTCGAAATCGACTTTGATAATGAGGTTATAAGCGTGACGGTACCGAAGCCATTGGAGGCAGCGGCAACAAGTTGATTGGTGTGAGCACTTAGTGGATAAGTTTGTTCTGACAGGATGACCGACGTGCATTTGTTGAGATTACTGGTGTAGCCGCCCCTCGATTAGGCTTAAGCGTTTCGTATGGAATAAGCACCAGGTACTTCTTTGACCGGGTTTGTGCGTTAATATATCTCCGATACAGTGTTCGGAAGCGTGTACCACGGGGTGGTTTGATGGTCAATCGCCCAACGTGATTTCTTGTGGATAGCGAGAGACTAAGCGGACTGCCGCTTGGTTGGCTTCGGCTAAGGCAATTGCTAATAATGGTTCTCCAGAGGACTCGCCGCTCCCCCAGCAAGCTCGACACTTTAAGGGGTATCATCAAAGGTTACGGTTCAGTCCTTGTGGCCTATTCTGGAGGGGTCGATTCGTCTTTTCTCGTAGCGGTGGCTCACGATGTCCTTCCGGCTGGAAGCCTAGCAGTTACTGCTCGTTCACCAAGTCTGACTGCAACAGATCTCGTTCAGGCTGTAGAGCAAGCAGCTCAATTAGGCTGGCGACACCGTGTCGTCGACACGGTGGAATTAGAAGATCCTAGATATTTGGCGAATAATTCTCGCCGCTGTTTTTTTTGCAAGACCGAACTGTACACAAAATTGAAGGGGATAGCTGCAGCGGAAGATTTGGACGAGATTGCCAATGGTTCCAATGTCGACGACCTAAATGACTATCGGCCCGGATTGGACGCGGCACGGCAATTCGGGGTTCGAAGCCCCCTTGTAGAAGCGGGTATGACAAAAGACGATATACGCACATTCGCGCGGGAGTTAGGTCTGAGGACATGGGACAAGCCAGCACAATCCTGCCTGTCTTCTCGGGTCCCGTACGGGTCGGAGATTTCTATTGAGGCGCTAAATCAGATCGCACAAGCTGAGGATTCGCTGAGGCATATGGGTTTTCGTCAAGTAAGGGTGCGGCACCACGGTAACATGGCGCGCATTGAAATTCCGGTAGAAGACATTCAACGGATTGCCGAGCCACACGTTCGTCGTGAAGTCAATGAGCTCCTGAAAGCATCCGGATATGTTTACGTCGCACTGGATCTCATGGGTTTCCGATCCGGCAGTATGAACGATACGCTAGCACCATCGATGGGGTCTCGACACATGAGGGCCAGCAGCGAGAATTGAAAACTGCTTACATCTACATGATTGGTGGTGCCAGTGGCGACATGCTACTCGGCGCGCTGCTCAATGCGGGCCTTAATCTCGATTGTCTTATGGAGGCATTTCGATCGATGGGTGTTGATGGGTTTTCCATTCGGGCTGACATTGTTAAACGTGGAGTAATTTCAGCCACACTTGTAAATGTGGATTTGGAAGGGGATGGTTTGAGACGGCGCGATTGGCCGGAATTTAGGAGTGTGGTTGAACGCTCCAAACTCCCTTCGAGTGTGCGGGCTGATTGTCTACAGGTGTTTGACAATTTAGCCGCTGCTGAGGAAAGGGTTCACGGTGATAGCCCAGGTTCTAGACCTCACGAGCTCGGTACCGTGGACACCCTAGTAGATGTCGTAGGATTTGTAATGGGCCTGCATCTAATGGGCGTTGAACATTTATATGCGTCGGCGTTTCCCCTGGGGCATGGCGTCAAACGATCTGGCCATGGCCCGTTGCCGTTACCTGCGCCAGCCACCCTTGAGGTATACGCGGCAGCTCGATCGCCCGTACAGACTGGTGGGCCAACGTCATTTTATGGTGAGGCTGTTACGCCAACAGGAGCGGCATTAGTCGCGACTTTAGCCGATTTCGATTCGGTTGATCTTCGAATTGAAACGGTTGCCTATGGGGCCGGTTCTCGTGACGACCCAGAAAGACCCAACGTAGTGGGTATTTGGGTGGGAGAGGTGAAGACCGCAACAAGAACTGGCAATTTGACCATATTAGAAACCAATATAGACGACATGAGTGGGGAGATAATTGGGCACGTGAGCGGTAGACTTTTCGACATTGGAGCGTTGGACGTTTGGATAACTCCAATTCAGATGAAAAAAAATAGACCTGGTGTAACCCTGTCTGCTTTAGCGGAGCACAGGTATGTATCTTCAATTATTGAGTTGATTCTACGGGAGACATCGACGCTTGGAGTGAGAGTCAGGCAGGTGGATCGGTACGAGGCACAGCGTGAGATCGTCGAGGTAGATACTAGCCTCGGGAGGGCCGCGGTAAAGGTTAAGAGTCGGGGAAAGGATGTGTTTCAGGTATCTGCAGAGTACGAGGACTGTCGTTTAATTGCGGACACGACCGGACTGCCTCTAGTTGAAGTTATGCGTCGTGTAGAAACTGAGGCTCATGCAGAACTTGGCCTTAGTTGTTCCGAAATTTAGAAAGCTAAGTAACCCGAGCGGAATTTTGTTAATGGTTGTTTCCACTAATTTTAGGGACCCTATGTCTTGACCGCTTAAAGGTACGGTCGCTATTATCCGGCACAGGTATGCAGGGGTGGTCGAGGCCGGTTTTCTCACTGGTTTAATTCTTGATCTTCGCGAGGTTCACTATGGCCCCAGTG
>CAZXXH010000067.1:1726-3329 GCA_964644645.1 uncultured Dehalococcoidales bacterium | reverse complement strand
TCAACAAGATAACGCGCGGCTGCGGAATCCGCGTTTCGGTTGGTCTCTCAATTAAGCGTTATGATAGAATATTAGAGTCGGCAGGGGTGGGTGAGTGGTTAAAACCAGCAGACTGTAAATCTGCCGCCCATTGGGCTACGCAGGTTCGAATCCTGCCCCCTGCACCAGGTTGGCCAGTTCGGTTCCTACGCCACCATTGGGCCCACATAGCTCAGCGGTAGAGCGCGTTCTTGGTAAGAACGAGGTCACCAGTTCGACCCTGGTTGTGGGCTCCAACTTTTAATAGTCGTCGCCTCAGGAGGCTTTACGGTACATGGCGAAACAAGTATTTGACCGTACAAAGCCCCACGTAAACGTGGGCACTATAGGGCACGTGGATCATGGAAAGACCACGCTCACTGCAGCGATCTCCAACGTTATGGCTAATATGAAATTGGCCGGGCAGAACGTGGAGGTGAAAAATTTTGATGATATAGACAATGCTCCAGAAGAAAGGGAGCGCGGGGTTACCATAGCCATCGCTCACGTGGAGTACGAAACTGAAACTCGGCATTACGCTCATGTCGATTGTCCGGGTCATGCTGATTACATCAAGAACATGATCACTGGGGCGGCTCAGATGGATGGCGCCATCCTGGTTGTTAGCGCACCCGATGGCCCTATGCCTCAGACGAGAGAACACATACTGCTTGCGCGACAAGTGAATGTGCCTAGGATTGTAGTCGCTCTCAACAAAGTCGATATGATGGAAGACGAGGAATTGCTTGAACTCGTAGAGCTTGAGATTCGTGAGTTGCTTACCAGCTACGGTTTCCCTGGTGACGAGGTGCCTATTGTTCGCGTGAGTGCGCTTAAGGCGTTGGAAGCAGATTCTGGTGCGGACGACAAGTGGGGATCGCAAGTTGCTGATCTTATGAAAGCGGTTGATGATTACATACCGGTTCCGGAGCGTCCTGTTGACCTTCCTTTCCTAATGCCTGTAGAAGACGTATTTGGAATTAAGGGGCGTGGCACAGTTGTTACAGGTCGTATTGAACGTGGTCAAGTTGAGATGGGAGACACGATAGAAATCGTTGGCTTTGGTAATACCGAATCTACGACCGTAACCGGAGTGGAGATGTTCCATAAGACTCTTCCGGAAGGGATTCCTGGAGATGCGGTGGGGTGTCTGTTGAGAGGTGTTGAGCGTGAGCAGGTGTCTAGAGGAGCAGTTCTGGCTGCTCCTGGCTCGATCACACCCAGCACTAAGGCAAAGGCGCAGGTGTACGTTTTAACTAAGGATGAAGGTGGTCGTCACACTCCGTTTTTCACGGGCTATAAGCCACAGTTTTATATTCGTACTACTGACGTAACTGGGACCATCGCGCTTCCAGAAGGAGTTGAGATGGTAATGCCGGGCGACAATATAGAGATGGACATTGAGTTGATGTATCCAGTTGCCTTGGAGACAGAATTGCGATTTGCTGTACGGGAAGGTAGTAGAACTGTGGGTTCGGGCGTGTTTATTAGTGTTGAGACTGGCGATTAGTTAGTAATAATCTAGACTGGTTCTCGCTCAGTGGGCGGAGCGCAAGATGAAGTGCAAGGAGATTGATGGCTAAGA
>CAZXXH010000067.1:0-1716 GCA_964644645.1 uncultured Dehalococcoidales bacterium | reverse complement strand
TGGCGTGTAACGAGTGCCGCGAACGCAATTACCACACATCCAAAAATAGGCGAAATGACCCCGATCGTATCGAGTTAGTAAAGTTCTGCGGCCGTTGTCGAGTACGTAGGCCTCACAGAGAGACGAGGTAATAAGGGAAAGTGGCTAGGACGCCAACCATACGTTCCACTGGGGGGGTAGCGACGTCGCGTTCGTCGTCGAATCCGATCAGGTTCCTTGGAGAGATTATTTCCGAGTTACGTAAGGTGAACTGGCCCACTCGTCAGGAAGCATGGCGCCTTACCACTCTAGTCATCGTGATCGCTCTTGTTATAGGAGCCGCTCTTGGTTTGATAGACATGGGCTTTAACCGTGTGTTCGCAATTGTTGCTGGTAACTGATACATGACTACGCAGGCCGGTCATTCGAGTGATGCTGCTGAGGCACTAGAAGCAGGGGCCAGGTGGTACATAGTACATACCTACTCAGGCCAGGAAGACCGCGTAAAGAAGAATCTAGAACAACGCGTCGAGACCATGGATGTCAAGGATAAAATCTTCGAAGTGATTGTGCCGAGCGAGGAAGAGATTGAAATTCGCGATGGTCGGCGTGAGTCGGTTCGACGCAAGATGTATGCCGGATATTTGATCGTACGTATGATTATGGACGATGATGGTTGGTATGTGGTTCGCAATACGCCAGGTGTTACGGGGTTCATTTCCGCGGAGGATGAGAGAGAAAAACGCCCGAAACCGGTGGCTTTGGAACAAGTAGAGGTTGACCGTATACTGAGTCACATGAAGGCTGACACACCACGAGTGAGAATTACCTTCGAAAAAGGTAACCCAGTGCGCATAAAGGATGGACCATTCGCGGATTTCATGGGCACAGTCGAAGATGTAAATGAGGAGCGTGGTAAGGTCAGAGTAATGGTCTCGTTCTTTGGTCGTGAAACGCCGGTTGACCTAGATTTCTTGCAGCTCGATAAAGCATAACCGTTTTCTTTTCAGGAATCTGATCATGGCAAAAAAGGTGATGGCGCTAATAAAACTGCAACTCGAAGCTGGCCAAGCTTCGCCCGCTCCGCCTGTGGGTCCAGCACTCGGGCAGCATGGGGTCAACATAATGGCATTTGTTAAGGAGGACAACGAGCGGACTTCCAAGATGTCCGGACAGGTGGTGCCAGTCTTGATAACTGTGTACCAAGATCGGTCATTCGGGTTCGATTTGAAGAGCCCTCCAGCCTCTGATCTACTGCGTAGAGCGGCCAAGGTTGAATCCGGTTCCGGCTCCGCGGGTCTAGAAATGATTGGAGAAGTGACGCGGTCACAGGTTCGCGAGATTGCCGAAGCCAAGGCTAAAGATCTAAACGCTAATGATATTGAAGGGGCTATGAAGATCGTAGAAGGTAGTGCACGGAGCATGGGTATAACAATTGTTGGGTGAGACAAACCTTATCTCGACTGACACACCTCGGTTGTTTGCAAAACGATTAGATGGATCTGCGTCGTTTGGTTTATCGGGCGAGCGATGTTTACGCGCTGTTCGGTCCTTATGGTCAGGGGTGTGATCTAGAGCCCTGGATGATTTAACGACCTCGATTGGATATCTCAATATGGCAAAGCATGGTAGAAAATATAGAGAAGGTGCACAGAAGGCTGGCGAAAAGGCTAGGTCCCCACGCGATGCGATCGAGTTAGCCAAGGAAATATCGTATGCGAAGTTCGATGAGGCCGT
>CAZXXH010000066.1:217-10405 GCA_964644645.1 uncultured Dehalococcoidales bacterium | reverse complement strand
CTTGTTCTCGGCATTAACCAAGCGTGCGGTCGGAGTTGCGGCAGGAGAGATGATTGAAGAAGTTAGGCGTCAGTTCCGCGAGCTCCCGGGACTCAGGGAAGGCGTCGAGGGTGTTAAACCTGACGCCGCAAGAGCAGTGGATATAAGCACACGAGGCGCTCTCCGCCAAATGATAATACCGGGCCTAATCGCTGTCGTAGCGCCAGTTTTGGTAGGTAGCGTACTTGGAGCGGAGGCTTTGGGAGGTCTACTCGTAGGCTCCATTGCTACTGGTTTTCTATTGGCTGTTTTTATGGCCAACGCGGGCGGAGCATGGGATAACGCAAAAAAGTACATCGAACTTGGGAATCACGGCGGAAAAGGATCGGACTCGCACAGTGCAGCGGTGACCGGAGACACGGTTGGCGATCCATTTAAAGATACGTCTGGACCATCTATAAACATACTGCTCAAGTTGATGGCGGTGGTGTCTCTGATCTTTGGCCCGCTGTTCATATAGCAGAGTCAGTACAAATTACAAACCGATATGTCAGATCAAAAAGGGGTTGTATCGTTTTTCGTAACCGATGGTGCTGAAAGGCCCGTGACCCGGACGAACCTGGACTTTTTCATCCAACGTAAGCAGTTCATTGCGAATACTCCCCAGCTCCTGATCGAGGTTGCCGCCAGGAAGATCGTGGCGGCCTATGCTTTCCCGGAACAGCGTATCTCCAGTGAACACAACATCCTGAAACAGAAAGCATAAACTACCAGGCGTATGGCCAGGTGTGTGGAGTACTGCGAGAGAATTGCCACCAAATTCGATTTCTTCCCCACCCTTTAAAACTAGGTCCACTGAGGGTGGCGGTTGAAAATCAGGGATCATTGACGTGATCCACGACCCGGGGCTTTCCACTAACGGAATATCATCTTGGTGCACTCCATACTCCCCACCAAGCTTTGCCTGCAACGCGGACACCCCACCCGTATGATCTGCATGTCCATGTGTCGACAGAATATAACGAACGGTTAGGCCCGCCTGGCGTATGCTGTCAGCCACAGTCGCCCCTTCGGATCCTGGGTCTATAACGATACATTCAGAGGCCCCTTCGGGTACTAGTACAAACGTATTAGTAGCAAGAGTACCTACAACGTGAGTGACTAAGTTCAAATTTATGTCTCCGAAATACACTCTGGGTTATTGAACCGTGATTCACACATTTTCTACTTTTGACGCCTTCTGCTTCAGCGCGTGAAGCACGTTTATAGCCTCGATTGGTGTCATTTCATCTATGGGCAGATTAGCCAACTCTTCGTCACATACTGAATGTGCCATATTAAGTGGCAGTTGAATACCTTTTGCGCCAATGTACTTATCTCCATCGGAGCGCGATTCTAGCTGTTCTAGAATTTGCCAAGCCCTAGCGACCACCTGGGTCGGAAGCCCCGCCAACCGCCCAACATGTACACCATACGAGCGATCAGCTCCACCTGGCACTATGCGATGCAGGAAAGTGACCTGCCCTCCTTCCTCTGACACTGCGACCCGGTAATTTCTTGCCCGCGGAAGATGTCCGGACAACTCTGTCATTTCATGGTAATGAGTGGCGAACAGAGTTCTGCATCCGAGACTGAGGCTATTATGGATGTGCTCTGCCACCGCTCGCGCTATAGACAATCCGTCGTAGGTGCTAGTGCCGCGACCGATCTCATCCAGTATCACGAGCGAGCGCGGCGTCGCCTGATTGAGGATGAACGCGGTCTCCACCATTTCAGTCATAAAAGTTGAACGCCCCCCTGCGATGTCGTCGCTTAGACCAGATCTCGTGAATATGCGGTCCACCATGCCCACTACTGCTCGTTCCGCTGGCACGAAAGCTCCTATCTGCGCCAAGAGAACAATAAGGGCTATCTGTCTTATGTACGTGGACTTACCCGACATATTGGGCCCAGTGATAATTAACAACTGTTGCTCAGATTTAGAAAGTAACGTGTCATTGGGAACAAATTGCCCGGAACCCAACGCAAATTCCACAATGGGATGACGACCTCCAGTGATCTCTATAGTGTCGCCCTCATCAAGTTCAGGTCGGGTGTGATTGCCGATTGCTGCAGTTTCCGCCAGGCTGGCAAATACATCAATCTGTCCTATAGCGGCTGCGGACGACATTACCTGCTCACCATATGCGGAGATTTGGGCGCAAATCCTGTTAAATATTGCGCTTTCAAGGTCACCAATACGGTCTTGAGCCGCTAGGATTTTCGCTTCTAACTCTTTAAGCTCAGGAGTGACGAAACGTTCCGCATTGACCAGTGTTTGACGCCTATCAAATCCCTCAGGCACGCGATCCAAATTCGCCTTTGAGATCTCAATGTAATAACCAAAAACCCTGTTGTAGCCCACCTTCAAAGATTTTATGCCGGATTTTGCCCGAGCATTCTCCTCAATAAGGGCAATCTGTGAGCGCGCTTCATGTGCCAAACTTCTAACAGTGTCTAGTTCCGTATCAAACCCCTGCCGAATTGAACGCCCATCCCCAAGCAGCGCTGAAGCATCCTCAGAGATCGCCTCTTCAATCAGATGAACAACTTCCTCACAGTTATTCAGTTTGGGGCCATCAACATGTCCTGTCCTATTCGACACCCGATTTTTCGTCGCAACATATCTGCTCAGCCCAGACGGGAGCGCTGTCACTATTTTGGGTATCCTGCCAATTCCGCGCCCCAGTACAATCAGATCCCTAGGCCCCGCGGTACCGGCACGAATCCGGTTCATCAACCGCTCAATATCTGGGACACCGGATACCAGATCACGAATACTTACTCGGCTGGAAGCGTCTGAATGGAAACTCGCGACGCATTCCTGTCGTGCCCGTATCGCTTGAAGATCTAACAGAGGAGCAGCCAGCCAAGAGCGAATCGATCGAGAACCCATAGGAGTACAGGTCCGGTCTATACAAGACAACAAAGTGGGGCTACTAGCAACAGACACGTTCATCGGTTCAAACAACTCTAGATCTCGTCTAGCACTACGATCCAGCTTCATGTGCGAAGTCTCATCTAGCTGACGTAACGTGGTGATCTGGGGCAACGTTCCGAGTTGTGTCTCTTTTAGGTAGTTCAAAACACAAGCCGCTGCTGTCACCGCCAACGGCTTGTCTACACACCCAAACGGCTCAAGTGTGGCAGCTCTGAAGTGGCACAATAAATCTCGCTCGGCCTGAAGTGGGTCTAATTGGGTTCTGTCCAACTGACGGACCGGTAAATCAGAGGGTAAACCAGCCAATAGGCTAGATGCGCTTTCATTGACCAAAATCTCTGATGGTCCAATACGACTCAATTCTTCGGAGACTGCAACAACAGAAAGCTCGCCGGTCATGAACTCACTCGTTGACATATCGACGAACGCAAGACCCGCGGCACCATGGCCTACGACTACAGCGGCCAAATAGTTATTTCGGCCATCATCTAGAAGCCCGGGATCAAGGACTGTGCCAGGCGTTATTATCCTTACGATTGCCCGATCAACAAGGCCTCGAGATGCGGTCGGATCGCTGGTTTGTTCGCAAATCGCCACTCTTAAGCCTACGTCAATGAGCCTGCCGAGATAGTTATCCAAGGCATGAGCAGGAATGCCTGCAAGTGGAGCCCTTACACCACCTCCAACCTCCCTTGAAGTAAGCACTATATCCAGCGCACGAGCCATCGTATGGGCATCTTCGTCAAAGGCCTCGTAGAAATCACCCATACGTACAAGAAGCAACGCATCCGGGTGTTGCTTCTTAATTTCAAGATATTGGCGCCGTCCCGGTGACAGCTTAACCGCATTCGCCACCATAAGAACGCTATTCTACGTTGTACCGGACATCATGGACATCGCAACGGATGGGATGGATTGAATCCCTCTAATATCGTACGAACACCGTATCCGTTCCCAACCATCGGAAATCACGGAATTTGCTGCCGCGCTGCACTTCAAAGACCATTTTGCCGCTAATCTGTTGCTTAGATTCGAGATTTACCGTTGTCCAAAGGGGCACAAAGTCAGGAATGACGCTAACCCCTTCTGGTATCTCTACAGCCTCACTACGGTTTATGGTGTCTATCGGTTTGTGAATGACACTGTCGAGCGTTCTCAGTTCAGCCGCCATCTCGTCAACTATAAGTCGGATGGTTCCAGAAACTCGATTTATGATAGTGACGTCAATAACTGCCAATTGCGTATCCACTCCCAATGGCTCGATTCGCCAAGCGGTGACTTTTCCATCGCCCGATTTTTGTTCAAAAATCACAGCATCATAAAGTTGGGGGGTAGGGGCGATGACTTCCAGTATGCGACCGGCACGATGGAATGGATTACCTTCATCCTCGTGCAATAGGATCCACGGCACCAGTCCACCTGCGGCAATCACCGATATCAGCGCTAAGGTTACGAGTGCCCAAAACCTAGGTGTGTACTCGGCTGATGGAGTACGCATCTGATTACGACGCAGTACTTTCCCTTCCGGGTTTATATCGATCGACTCGACCCCCGGTGTACCTCTGAAGCGACCCTTGGGTTTGTATTCCAGGGTGACGCGCATGCCGTCATCCAGTGGTTCACAGCTCGCGACGGTCCAAACGAGTTCGCGATCTTTCCAATTGGGGCCGTAGGCGTACTGGTTCTCTCGCGCGTACGCTGACGCTGCTTCGGTCGCTAGGGCGATAGATGCGTCCTGCCCACCATCCGCGCGACCCGAATCTGCATTTTCAGACCCGTTTTGTTCTTTGCTGACTTCGCCGTCTTGTTGTGATCCGTGGTCAGTTCTATCTTCAGTCATTTTAAAGCCCCGACACCTCGTTGCAATTCCAGTTTTCCATCACCTAATGTGCACAATGCACACCGTGCTCTACAAACATCACTCCCTTTTGCCAACTGTTCAATGTTCTTAATGATCAAAAGTCTCCGTTCAATATTGTTAGGCCATGGAAGGCATACCACGCAAGCGTTGCACGATATCTGGCAGTACATCCGTAACTCGTCGGACATCCCTGTCGGTGGTGTCTTTCCCAACAGTAAGACGAACACTTCCCACCGCCATATCCGCATCCAACCCTGTAGCAATAAGCACGTGCGACGGCTCAAGCGACGCCGAAGCACAGGCGCTGCCACTAGATGCAGATATGCCTGCAAAATCCAGGCCCAGCAATATGGGCTCTCCCTCCACACCTGAAAACGAAAAATTTACGTTATTCGGCAACCTGAGCCTAGGATGTCCGTTAAGCCGTACACTAGGCACCCGTTCAATAATAGCTGCAACCATCATGTCTCGGAGCTTTTTGGTGTGGCTTACATATTGCTCTCGCTCAGTCAAAGCAAGTTCAATAGCCACACTCATACCAACAATCCCAGGCACGTTTTCTGTACCTGACCGACGCTGGCGCTCTTGACCACCACCAGCCACCAACGGCTCAAGTGCCGTGCCACGTCTGACAAATAATGCTCCTACACCTTTTGGCCCGTAGATCTTGTGCGCCGACAGGCTCAACAGATCCACCCCTAGGGCGTTGGTATCCAATTCTAAAGCTCCAGCACCCTGTACTGCGTCAGTGTGCACTTTAATATCGCGGCCCAAAGTATTAGCTCTATCATGTACAGCTCTAGATATGGCCGGAATGTCTTGGATAGTGCCGATCTCGTTATTGGCCAACATAACACTAACTAGGACTGTCCGATCTGTGATCGCGGCCGACACAGCGGCCGGATCAACTAGACCGTACGAGTCAACCGGCAGGTAAGTTACCGTAAAGCCCTGGCGTTCTAGTTGTTCACAAGAATGCAAGACCGCATGGTGTTCAATAGCAGTTGTTACCACGTGATCACCTGTCCCGCGGAGGGCGGTAGCGACCCCTTTTACTGCAATGTTGTCTGCTTCTGTCCCTCCACTAGTAAACACTATTTCACTGGGCCTAGCATTCAGGGCCCGTGCTACTCGCTCACGGGCTTCATCCACACTGTTCCTAGCAGCATCAGCCAGCGAGTAAAGACTGGACGGGTTGCCGAATTCCTCCGAAAAAAATGGGAGCATCGCCTCTACCACCTCAGACCTGACCGGGGTAGTCGCGGCGTGATCCATGTAAATACCGACCTGAGTTGAGATATCCTTATCAGGACGGCTTTCGTCGTTGCTAGTATGAATCATGCAAAAACACTATTTCAAAGGTTCCATGCATCGAGCGTAGAGAGAACAAGATTCTACACCCACTGTACTAATAAACTATTCCAATAACCGGACCTCGGAACTCTTGTATGCATAGATTATCCTTGTAGCGATCGTAACCGAAAACGATAATAGTGTAGTCAGCAACCCTTTGCTGCTCGTTAATCTCTTCGGTAATATAGATTTAGTCTGCAAACCGAAGTCAGGATATTATTACGAATTCACTCTGAAGCTGGTATCTCGCTCAAACACCTTAAGAGACGCTGTCTAACACCGACCAAATAAATCAAGATGATCAAACTCAATCACATGTGGAAGTATTATGGCGACTATCCCGCCGTTATAGATGTCTCTTTCGAAGTGCTCAAAGGGGATATCGTTGGCTTCCTCGGTCCAAATGGAGCGGGTAAAACCACGACGATGAGGGTTCTAACGGGTTTCACACCCCCCACACAAGGCTCGGCGAGCATAGCAGGTTACGATGTTCTGACCCACTCGCTAGACGCGCGCCGACATATTGGTTATTTACCTGAGACGGTTCCTCTTTACTTGGACATGACGGTCAGTGACTACCTCACGTTCATGGGACAAATTCGAGGCATGAACCGAAAGTGGATAAATCAACGACTGCCCCAAGTTGTCGACACGGTTGGTCTTGGGGAGTACAAGAATTCTCTAGTTGGCAAACTCTCAAAGGGATACAGGCAGAGGACTGGTATCGCTCAAGCGATCCTTCATGAGCCAGAAGTACTTATCATGGATGAACCCACCATAGGTATAGACCCAATACAAGTGGTTGAAACTAGGGACCTTATACGTGAACTTGGAGGAGATCACACTCTCATACTAAGCTCACATATCCTGCCGGAGGTGAGCATGATCTGCCAGCGCGTACTCGTGATTCACGAGGGCCGTATCGTCGCAGATGATGAACCTGCCAACCTGTCTGAAAGGCTTCAGCACACGGAGCGTATAGAACTCGGTATTAGCGGAGCTACGGCCAAGGACGTAATCAACGAAATTCGGAAATTGCCGAACATAGTGGATGTTCGTACAGATCCACGCACCGAAGTACAGCAGCGCTCGTCACTGGAAGGAACGATCTCACTAGTTGCAGATGCCCGCCCCGAATCAGGAGCTCCCGAAGCAGTTGCCAACACGGTGGTCGGACAGGGCTGGGGCCTAAAGAATCTACATCCTATGCCTATGACACTTGAAGAAATATTCTTGGAACTCACGACCGAAGAGAATCTGGATACTTAGAATCGAATGAACTGTACCGGATATGGAACACAGATCAACCAATAATTAGGTTAGGAGCAAGCGTCTTTTGCGTAACGTCGGAATCATAGCGATCAAGGAGATCCGAACTTACTTTTCAACGCCGATGGCGTATGTGGTAGCTGCGGCATTCTTGGCGATTACGGGGTTCTTCTTCGTGGCGTCCGTATCAGACGCGGTCTCCGAAGCAACTGCCCGAGGATTCTTGGCTGGAGCCGTTTTCTTCATGATTTTTTTGTCGCCCGCCATAACTATGAGATTGCTGGCAGAAGAACAAAAATTAGGCACTCTTGAACTGCTGCTCACATCACCTCTAAGAGAAGTGGAAGTAGTGATCGGAAAATGGCTGGCTGCGTTCGTTATGGTAATGATCATGGGAGCGCTAACCATCTACTACGTTGTCGTACTTTACATTTTTGGTGTGCCGGACCCCGGGCCGATTCTAACCGGATACCTCGGACTAACCCTGTACGCAGGTGCCACATTATCAATTGGCCTGTTCGCGTCCGCACTTAGTCCCAATCAATTGGTAGGTTTAGTAGTAGGGTCTGGAATTTTAACTGCGTTCACCATCATCGATATGATTGCAGAACGCCTTACAGGAATTGCCGCGCGGGTTTTTGATGGATTTCAGCTGGGCGGCTCTTTCTCTGTATTTGATCGGAGTAGTTTCGGGATTGCTGAAGGCGGTCACTTCGCTGACTTCGCCAGGGGCGTAATATCTGTAAATGACATCGTTTATTACGTTTCATTAACGATTGTATTCCTATTTCTTACCATAATCACACTTGAGATAAGGCGTTGGCGGTAGACCCATATGGCATCTGACTCAGATCCTAAACGCAGACCATCGATTGACGAGTCTGGGCCCTCAATAGGGTTCCGACAACGTATCCGCGAGAGTTTCACGTCGATTCGACAATCACTGGCCGTCGCAGGAATTGGCGCGGTCTTGATCGGCAGCATTATCTACATATTCATCCGGGATTTAGAGGGGGCCGCATTTCTAGTAATCGCCCTAGGTGGATTGTTGTTGCTAGCCTACTCGATATCCAATTGGAGACAACTGAGCTTAGCTCTGTTCGGTAGACGGGGTCGCTATGGGGTAAACATGGTGGTGATCTTCATAGCATTTTTGTCATTGGCTGTCCTAGTTAACTTCTTGTTATTCTGGATGGTAAACCGTCCTGATCCAATGGGCTGGTTACGGGTGGATACGACAGCCACCAAGCAATTCATTCTCGCTGAACAAGCATTGGACCTGCTTGATGAAATCAAAGAGCCCATCCAAATCCACGCCTTTTTTGATACCAGCACGTTAGCCACTGCGGCTGCATGGCGGGACACAAGGGACCTCCTGTTGGAATTCAGTAGGCGGTCGACTAAATTCCCGATTGAGTTTGAATTGATAGACCCGGAACTGCAGCCAGACACTGCAGCCACGTTTAGGGTCACTCAATTTCCTGCCTTAGCCATAGAAGGATTAAATTCCCGCCGGGTTGAGGTAGTTGTTGGATCCAACCCCAATAATGGGCCATCTGTATTTAACGAACAGGACGTAACAACTGGTTTGCTTGTTGTAAATCAGATCGCTCAGAAGCGTATCGGCTTCGTCAGTGGACACTCTGAGCGAGTAGTGACCGACGTAGGGGAAACAGGTACCGGTGTCGGACTCGCGGCAATGGCATTGACGCGAGATAACTACGAGGTCGTTGATATCACATTGAATGAGTTGGGGGAATTAATGCAGATGGGCAATCCCGGATTGCCCGCCGCGATAATATTCGCCGGTCCTAAGCAGGAATTAGTTGGTCCCGAAAGTGCCACCCTTGCCGAGTATCTACGCCGGGGCGGCAATGCTATGTTTTTGCTAGATCCAGATCCGCCGGAGGATTTCAAATCATTACTGGGCCTATACGGCATAGCAGTCGGTAACGGGATACTTGTGGATGCTGTGAGCTTCGTCGCTCCGAATCCAAGTTTCCTACAAGTGAAGAACAGCAACTTACAGCTGCCGCCTCATTCGATAACAAAAGGATTCGACGTGCTCTACTTCCCAGGCGCCACATTTTTGGGGCGCTCGGTAGATCCAGCCAACGTACCTTTAACGGATGACCGCATACCGTTCATAACACCCCATATACTGGCTACTACCACTGTGAACAGTTGGGCAGAAACCGATCCCGAGACAGTCGAGTACGATCCCGAGACAGATGAGGCTGGCCCCCTGCCTATCGCGGTGGCGGTCGAGGCTTTATCGGATCTCGCAGCAAGTCAGCCTGTGATGATAGAAGGCGAATATGTCAAAAGTAAGATAGTTGTCATCGGCGATGTTGACTTTGATACCAAAAGATTCATTTCATCTGCCAAGAACGAAGACATGTTCGCAAATTCTGTCAACTGGATGGTCGAGGATTTCGAGTTAATCTCCATACGCTCCAAGGTAAAAGCTTTCCGGGAATTAGTCTTGACCTCAGCGGAACGAAATTTTGTCCGTTGGACAGGCTGGCTACTTATGCCCGTGCTTGTTGGATTCGCTGGCGTATGGACGTGGTGGCGCAGACGCTGACCGATGGGCCTACGTGTCTCGTTAATACTGATTATTGCTCTTTCGTGGGCTTCCGTAGGAATAGCTTGGTTCATCACGAATCCACCTCAAGCAGAATCAGATCCCAATCCTCCTTATTTCTACACGCTACCATCTGCGGATATCATACGTATCTCCATT
>CAZXXH010000066.1:0-207 GCA_964644645.1 uncultured Dehalococcoidales bacterium | reverse complement strand
GCTCTTGGATTCTCAACGAGGATTCACGGACATGGGTCTTTGAGGAGCCGGATGGAATTCCAGTTAGCCAACGACGCTGGGGCGGAATCACCACGCTGCTGGGTGGGCCCCAAACTCAACGGAAACTACTCGATAAGATACCTGACCTTGCAAAATATGGCCTTGACAATCCCCAACTAAGCATCAGAGTCCTGTTAAAAGATGGGT
>CAZXXH010000065.1:7542-10977 GCA_964644645.1 uncultured Dehalococcoidales bacterium | reverse complement strand
TATGACGGTTGTTACCATGGCAAACCGCTGGCCAGCGCGAGAAGCTGGTGGTGAGGACGTTAAGGGATTTGATCCGTACACAGCGCAATACGTAGGAACTCCAAGCTTCTCAGACAAGTGGCAAGCTTTTTGCGCGACGACCGACAAAGCTACGAACTGGACGGAAGCCCTTGCACTAGGCAAACCGATCACGACAGGATCGTCGGCGGCTGGTGGAGACATGATTGGACCCGCCTTTGCAGAAGCCCTTGGAGCACCGATCAAGCTGATCTACGGATACCAAGGAACTTCAGAAGTGCTAGCTGCTATAGATCGAGGGGAACTCGACGCGACAACGCGTTGTCCATCTGAGTTCTGGCTAAACCTGTACCCCGACTGGGGTGAAAAGAAATTCCTCGCACCTCTGTTCACTTGGCGCGGTGTGCCGACGGAGGAAGAGCTCACTCGATACGGCCACACAGGCGGCAAAGTCCCCCATTTGTTTGACATTGCAAAGCCAAATGAAGAACAGAAGGCAGCATTCAACCTAGCAATGCAGCTTGAAGCAATGACCCGTATGTACACTCTGCCTCCGGGGACTCCTGACGCGGTTGTTCAAGCATGGAGAGCCGCATTCAAGGCGACTCTTGAGGATCCAAAGTTCATCGAACGAGCTAAGCTTCTTGAACGCGTAGTCAAGTACGGTGACCCAAAGATCATGATGGACGTTCTTGATAAAGGCAAAAAGATGGGTGACGAAAGCAGAGCACTATTCAAGGCTCTCTACGGTATTTAGTTAAGTTAGATAGAAATTCGGAAGAAAAAGAGCGCTGTGATTACCGGCGCTCTTTTTCTTCCGAGCCGAATCGGTCGCACGTTCGTATTGACTTCCCATAACCGTGGGCGTTAGCGTAGCCCAGACTTTTGAATTTAGTTCATCAACAAATCTAAGGATCTCACATTGGACTCAGAGTTTTTTGAGGCAGCGATCAGGGGAGCCGATCAACTGTTCGATCCCGGACCAATGCTGGCTTTCGCCATCATGATTCCGATCGCGTTGGTGTCAGGGTTGATGCCAGGAGGCGGGCTACCTTTCTTAATCGTTGTGCTTTCCTTCGCCACCGAACTAGACCCGTTTGTGGCTCTTCCAATGGTCATCGGATATATGGCTGCAAATGATTTGACCGAACCTATCCCATCCATTCTCCTTGGTATTCCCGGAGCCCGCTCTTCCCAAGCCACGATTCTTGATGGGTACCCCCTAGCGCGGCAAGGACATGCCGGCCGCGCGCTAGGTGCCGCTTACTCCTCTTCTTTGTGCGGGGGGTTGGGCGGGCCACTCGCGCTGTTCATGGTGCTTCCGTTCGCAAGAGAATTGCTAAAGCTGTTCGGGTCTCCTGAATTTTTCCTGCTCTCGTTCCTTGGTATCGCTTCGGTTGGTATCGTCTCAGCCGGAGCAATGACTAAAGGGCTCCTGACTGCATCATTGGGTCTCATGATCGGGATGATTGGCTTCGTTGGGGTGACTGGCCAAGAGAGAGCGACTTTCGGTATTCCCTACCTATATGACGGGATCCATATAGTCCCGGTGGTCGTCGGGCTGTTTGCAGTACCTGAAATAGCGGACTTAGTTATTTCCGATAAGCCGGTTGCCAAAGAACGCTTGGCAGAGATGCTTAAAGAGGGCAACAAAGACGTGTATGCCGGAATGCGCGAAGCCCTTAGACACAAGTTGCTTATAGCACGATCTGCTCTGATCGGCGTTTTCATCGGTGCCATGCCAGGGCTCGGTCCGACGCCTGCCCACTGGATCGCCTATGCCCAAGCTAGGCAGACTGAGAAGGGGGCTCGCGAAACATTTGGCACTGGCGATATCCGGGGCGTCATCGCTCCAGAGTCATCCAACAACGCAACGGATGGTGGGGTTCTGATGCCAACCGTGTTGTTCGGGATCCCTGGAAGCGCACCAATGGCCATTGTCCTCGGTTTCTTGATATTAGTAGGTATCACGCCGGGACCCAACATGGTGAACGAACACTTGGATCTGACCCTATCATTGGTCTATGCGATCGTCCTGGCCAATATCATCGTTGTACCTATTGTTCTTCGCTTCTCAGGGTTACTAACCAAAGTAGCAGCGGTACCTCCGCGGGTACTAGCCCCGTTGGTAATCGGAATCGTCTCCGTGTCGGCATTTCAGGCCCACTACGATTACACCGACTTGCTGATCGTAGCTGCCTTTGCAGCTCTCGGAATGTTCATGAAGGCATACGGATGGCCACGCCCGCCGATCCTGATCGCCATAGTTCTATCTGGGCCTCTTGAAAAATTCTTGAGCATTTCGATCCAGGCACGCGGCTGGTCGATGGTCTGGCAGCCAGCTTTCTTAGGAATTCTCGTGGTTGTTGCTCTCGCTGTCTGGTTCGCGTTGCGGGTCCAGCAAGGGACAAGGAACCTTTCAGAAGTCGCTGACAAGGAAGCTGAAGGCCAAAGTGGTTGAATCGACAAATGACAACTAACGACAATCAGAACACAACAGCCGACGGAACTCACAGAGTCATTTCATGGAAATCTCCTGAGATTTTAGGAGAGCTTATCCTCCTCGGGATCATGCTAGCGTTGATGATTGTTTTCGTATTCGAAACCATCAACCAAAAGGAAGCAGGCCGCTATTTGCCAACAATGGCTTTGATAATGGGGGTTCCTTTTTGGATTGCTAGGCTTGTGACTGTGCTCGGAAGGAAGAAAGCGATCCAACAAGGTTTGGTAATGGATCTCGGGTTCCGGATTGGAGAAGATCCAGTCGGAGAACGCCGCCGGGCCATCCAATATTTTGGCTCTATACTCCTTCTCATCGCGATTGTTTGGGGTGTTGGGTTCCACATTGGGTTACCGATATGGGTCATGTCATACCTTGCTATTTCAGCTCGGTTAAAGTGGTATTGGGTTTTATTGGTAGGGGTTGCGTTCGAATCGTTTGTTGTCGGAATTCTTGATCTCATGATCGATATTGGTTGGCCTGATCCTTACCTATTCTCGATGTTTAACATCGAATACTTTTTCAACGAGTTGTTCACGCGGGTCTATTAATCAAGTAGCAACCTCCAAAACAAGACATTGGCCAGGCTTAAGCCTGGCCAATGTCTTGTTTTGGGCCAATTAGGAGCCTTTACCCTAAACCTCTCCAGACCCTCGCTCTGACGGGAACAGTGCCATAAGACCACCATCAACGTTTATATTCTCTCCTGTGATGAACGCCGCATTAGGCGACGCAAGAAACAGAACCGCATTGGCTTGATCTGAAGGGTTCCCCCATCGTCCTAGTGGAATATTTTTGGGCTTTTCTGCCCGGGGAGCCGTTGATCCACCCGGCGTTGTTCCTCTACTTAAACCGGTTTGCGTCGGTGATATCGAATTTACTCGAATACCATGAGGAGCCAATTGGATTGCCATGGT
>CAZXXH010000065.1:4673-7532 GCA_964644645.1 uncultured Dehalococcoidales bacterium | reverse complement strand
GTCATCTGTAGGACTGCGCCCTTAGACGCCGAGTAAGCCAGGAACCCAGCTTTGCCTCGATGGCCTGTCGAAGACGCAGTACTCACGATCGCGCCTCCGTCACCTTGATTTACCATCCGGCGGGCTGCTTGCTGGCAGCAAAGCATTGTACCGTCCATGATGACGGACTGTACCCATTTCCATTTCTCATAGTTCATTTCCAAAATGCCGTCTTCATTATTGACGGCTGCATTATTAACAAGTATGTCTACTCGTCCAAACGCGTCATCGACTTCGGTAAATATCCGATTAACATCATCAGGGTTCGAAATATCGGCGTCGATGCCAATGGCCTCTCCACCTTCTTCCCGCACGGACGCAGCAGCGGATTCTGCCCGCCCCGGTAAGAAATCAATACAAGCTACTCTTGCTCCTTCTCGTGCGAGAGTTCTAGCGATTTCCCCTCCGATATTGGGGCCTGCTCCCGTTACTACCGCTATTTTTCCGTCCAATCAACCCATCACATCTCCAGGGCCATTGTGTTTTAGATACCAGCAGCAGCATCTGACATCATCATGCTAGCCACCTGGCGTCCCATACGGACACTGTAATTTGTCCCACGATCCTCAGGATAGATCTGAGTCGTGTTAGCCAAATACAGCTGCCTAACGGGTGTACGATGATCCGGTAAATTACTTGAGTAATTTGTACCAATAATCGGCTGCGCTGCGCTCACTTTGTTGTAATGGAACCGTTTTATCCAAGAGCGATTAAAGTCGTTGTTGAAACGGTGAAGATAGGGGAGATAATGCGCCAACAATTTCTCACCAGTCCAATTGAATAAAGGGTTGCGCCTGTCAAGATAATTGGTCAAGTACAGCAAGTGATTACCGTCATAGTTTTCAGGGGGGATCAGATTCGTGTGCTCAATTATCCCAAGAAACGGTATCTCATCGTCAGCGATGTTCATCCAGTAAACACTTGTCAATGGCCTATCCATCTCCAAAATGATGACGGACGCAGCTAAGTACTCAACTCCGGTCAGCATGGAGCGGTAGCTTTCAGGTAGCTCTACCATTTTGATAAACGTAAAAGACGGCACGGTCGCGAGGATCAAGTCGAAATTACGCTCTGCCACGGACCCGTTGGGCAATCTGAATCGAAGACCTTGTGCAATCCCGTTTTTGACAAGAACACGTTCTACAGGAGTTTCAAGTGACACTTTGCCTCCTGCTGTTTCGATCTCTGATCGTAAGGTATCGAATACAACATCGAAAGACCTGGGTAGGTATCCCAATACCTCCCTACCAAACCCTCGTCTGGACGCAAACCTAGTCTGAATTTTGGACCAAAACCAGGGCATCCCGACCTTTGAGGCAGCGTCACCGAATTTCGCTGTTAACAGAGGGCCCCAAACAACTTCATGCACCCGTGGGCCAACGTTCTCAAGAATCCAATCATTGGCTGTATAGGTTTCGAGGGAACGCCAATTCTTGTGCCTGCGTAACTTCAACGTAGTCAATCCCAACCTGATTCGGTCCAATACTGGCAACGGACTGAAGCGAATCAGATCCAAAGGAGTAATGAAATCGTAAACGCGGTCTCCTGTATAAATTCCAACTGTCGACGGAAACCACTGCAGGTCGTCTTTTATACCCACCTCGTCCATCAATTCGATAATGTCGGAATCATTTGTGAACAGATGATGATAGCCACGCTCTATTCTTCCCCCTTCAACTTCAATCGTGGAGGCCTGGCCACCTATGAAGGGAGCAGCTTCAAACACATTGACATTGTGGCCAGCTTGCGTGAAATCGTACGCGGCTGACAGGCCAGCAGCACCTGCGCCAACGATTCCAATGTTCAACATAAATCCTCTTTTGATGATACTGCCTTGGATTGCCGACGATTAGAAGCATCACCATTCGCCAATGACAACAAATGACGCAGGGATGTTCTGTCCAGAACCAACAGCAACGCTCCCAATGACGTGACTGGTAACCAAAGTGCCACATGTACCGTAATTGCGTAAGCCGCAGCGAGTCCACTTTCGACTCCAAGTGCCACTAGGGCTGCGGCACCAAAGAAATCGAACGGACCCCAACTACCTGCGCTTGAAGGAAATACTCCTGCTAGGTTTGCAGCCGCCGTGAATACCAAAACAACTGCGATAACTTCCCACAAGTTGTCAAAATTTGATCCGAAGTCAAAGCCAAGTGAGATCAAATAGTACATCGTCGCCTCAAGCAACCACACAGGCAAAGACAAAAAAGCCAGCTTCAGGAGCCCAGTCGGGTTCCTGATTACGGTAAGACCTTCCACTAGTTCAACAAAAACCCGCGCTATACGGTCCCGAATCGACACCGGGAAAGGCCGTGCAAGCACCTCCATCACTGACGTCCCTAATGACTTAGGAGCGAACACGGCCAAAGCCAGTATCCCTGTCACAACCACAATCGGAAGGACAGCCACGATCAAAATCACGGGTATACCGCCAGGTACCTTTCCAGCAACTTGCGATAGAACTCCGGAAATTGGCAACGCTAGTGCGGCACACGTGAAAAAGAACAACAGAACCATCACGTCAAATGCTCGCTCCACGGCGATCGTACCAAATGCTGATACCGGGCTGATTGACTCTCGCATAGAGAGGTAGTAGGAGCGCACAATTTCACCAATGCGTATAGGGATGAGATTGTTTGCCATGTAACCAACCACTACCACCGGGTAGATAGCGCGGACGGGGTTGCCGTACGCAGTTTTCCGAACGGGATTCCGAACGCATAACGCTACCGGCAGCGCCGCTCCGGGTGCGGCCTCTGGCGCGTCCGGAAAACGGCCGGATTCTGTTGGCGAAGTGTTTCACGCGGCGAGCCGGGC
>CAZXXH010000065.1:0-4663 GCA_964644645.1 uncultured Dehalococcoidales bacterium | reverse complement strand
CCGCGATGAAATATACGATTAAAGCAGGAACCTTGTAGGTGTACCTAATATCCCGCAGTACCTTACCGATGGTCCTTACATCAATAAACAGCAGTACCATCGCCGTTAGGAACCCGACAGAACCAATGAGTCCCAGCCAAAATCCAAATCGACCCCAAAAACTTGCGACTGGCGGTGAAAAACTAGACCCGTGATTGGCAGTCAACGGGCAGCCCAAAGCGGGATCGTTGGATCGAAGTAGACGTATGAGTCAACTCTACCGAGTTCATTTGCCAGACGCCGGTACAGGAAATAATCAACCGATCCTCTCCACGCGTCGGGGTCAACGATAGTACTCAAAAATTTACCGATGGTAAGTCCACGATATTCCTCTGGAAACCACCAGCGATGTATAAATTTATGGCCTTTCGAATAGTTGACAAGTTTCTCTTCCGCTTTTGATTGATTGCGAGCATTAATTATTGCGACAGATGGCGCTGGATTCATAACTAGATCAGCTCGGTCCAACTCCGGGTAACCAGCATTCGTGAAATCTCTCAAATACCATGCCCAAGGCCAAGTGAATCCATCAGATGCATCAACAGTGATATGAATTCGTGTTCGATCACCAGTAAAAGCCCCAATAGATCTAATGTCGTCGGTTAGTTCCTTTACATCTGGGGCTGTTTGTGTGTATACCAACATCTCGTTGGGAATATCGCCATTCTTGAAACTCGCTGTCCAACCGGCACGTACCGTGAGTACTACCATAAGCCCGATCACAACCAACAATATTCCGGAAAGAACCGGCTTGGTTCCAATTTGCCGAGATAGAGACCAAGCGCCCACCAGCAGGACACCAATCGTGGCAAGCATAGCCCAGAGCGCAGGGAATGATGTAGCCGACGAGCGATCAACCTCGAAAAATATAAGACGCCATGTCATCGTCAAGAAAAGTGGCACGCCCAGCAACATAAGCCAAATACGTGCGCTCAACGCTCGCTGCCACGGAATGGTTTTTATCGCGTCGCCGATGGCCTTGGCTGTCAGAATAATTAACGGCAAAACGATGTTCACCATTAGCCATGGCATTTTTTCACCAGCCACGACGTAGACGATAAAAGTAGCAACTGCCCAGAAGACCAAAAATCGCGTGAACACATCGCCTCGCAAGCAATAATACGCACTGGCCCCAATCGCGACAGTAAAGGGCAAAAACTCATATACGGACGCAATAATGAAATAGTAGTAGAAGGGCTGCTCGCCTCTTTGGACTTCATGTTGCGCCAACCAATACCCAAGTGACTGCCAGATACCGGTACTCACACCTACACCGTTGGTGAAAACGGTCGTGAAAACCGTCATAAATATCGCGTAAAAAATCACAAAACATGTGAGCCAAACACGAGGATTCCATTTCAAGCCATACCAGAAAGACGTTATGAACAACCCTAATGTTATGAACAATGCGACCGCCACACCGCCGCCAGCTGGCGCGCCCAACGCGACACCGGCAATTGGAGCCTCAGATGCACTAGCAACCAAAGTTATACCAAGGACACTCTGGCCCAAACTGCTCAGCGCTCCTAGTAAAGGCAAGGTAAGGGTCCCCACGAGCAACAGCAAATCCTCTGCCGGGCCAACCTCGCTTAGCGAAACCCGACCTGGAATCCACCCCCACACATCATGTCGCGCGAGCCAATAGAGAGCGACCATTGTGACAGCAACTACTATGTACTGGGTCTCCTTAGTGGTGAACCCAAAAGCCATAATCGCAGCTATTAGGTAGAGATACAGGGGCCTGCGTTCGTCGAAGTATCGCCACAGAAGCCCGACAAAAGCCAACGTCCATACGGCCATAATTACGTCGTTGCGAGCGAATCGGCTGAAGTACAGCAGAGACGGAGAAATAGCAAGCAATAACGCAGCGCTTAGAGACCCAATGTTGCCCATCCGCGACCGAAGCAGCAAGGGCACTAGAACGAGAGCAGCACCAAATAAGGCGGGAAGCAATCTGAGTGTGTAATCACTATCACTGAATACGTGAAAGACCCCTGCAGTGCCTAAAAACAAAAACATCCCATGTGTAAGCGGATTGTGATCATAGCCACTACCCGTGAAAATCGACCACGCGAAAAAGCCGTGTAGGCTCTCATCATGATGCACAGCCCTGGAGCCTAAATCCCACAAGCGGACGATCAGCGACATTAAGAAGATTGCACCGTATGAGACAATTTCCCACCTGGGTATTGAATCTGGCCACCAACTTCGATCGGATTGATCCAGCAATGGGAACACATCCGTCCGAGTAGATAACTCTGCGCCCTGTTTTCCATCTGATGATTCGGTCTTCCTTCCAACGCATTCAAGACCCGATGAAGTCACCATCTGGACATCGTCAACATTGGATGGGAGTTTTTCGGACTCATGCCGCTCGTCCGCGGCAGCATCCCTTTCCGCATCCAGCTCACGCTCGGCGGGTCCCAAAGGACGGTTGGTCAAATTTTTCATGGATCTACTATTCCGTTTCGGAACTTACAGGCGCGTCTACAACGGATGGAATTTCATCTTTATGGCGATCGCTGGGCAACCCGACTCGGTAGATTGCTACTTCACTGTTATCGAACGAATCTCCCGGATATGCCAATTCACCAATGGCCTCAAACTTCTCAGCAACGAGAGGAGAGTACATTGAGCGCTCCCTATGACCCACATAAACATATGTCACACCGTACTTATCCAGCAACGCCCTCGCCTCTTCTAGATCCGGGGTCGTGTAGATCAGCAAAACATCCTCTTGACGTCCGTCAAAAATATCGGTTGTTCCTCTCCACTGATGCTCGTGTCCAGGCCACCCTAATAATGTGGGGACACCGGTTGAAGAAGATATCCTGCCAAATTCGCTATAACCATCACCAATCGCTTCCAATATCAAATCACCAGGATGACTCTGCTCACGTAGCCACTCGATAGCCTTGCGCTCGTCGCCATGTATGGTAGATATATACGCAAGACCATCGAGATTCGGCGTAGCCTTGAAACCACCCGCCTTAGTATCAATAGCTGCAATACTGTAATACAGCCCTCCCGCCAGCATTACTCCGACTAGAAAATATCCAGCACTACTTGCTAGCCTGGGCAGCCCCGTTAATGTGTGATGACGAAAACGCCAGTGATAGAAACCGTAAGCTGCTACTATGGCAAATATGATCCATGCTTGGTAGTAGAGCTTAAAAACAGTGTTCATACGATTACCAAAAAAGTCGTGGATGTAGAGCAGCTCTACGCCATAAAGTAAATATGATGCTAAACCGGCTACAGCAAGAACAAACGTGGCACCGTTAAGTAGTTTCGATCCAGAACGCACCAAAGCAACCAGCACTAAGCATGCAGCTAACAAGCCGAGCGGCCCTGCGGTTAAAGCTCTCGTTAACATGTCACCCGCGCTGGCATTCTCGTTCACTGTCAGATGCGCCACCGCCCAGATAACGTAGGGTGCCGCAACTGCCATGCCCGCCAGAACGAGCGGAGACGTCGGAAAACCTCTGGAGTCACGAGCGACTGGTGATTCACCATTCAACGTTTCACGCAATCTGTACACGGTCGATTTCAATAGTGGCACCATAATCATCAGCATGAACGGTGCAGCCACAGCAAAAAGTAAACCCCAGACCGTAAAGAAATGAATCGGCCTAGTTCCCACAACAGCAGGGCTGATCGGAAGTAGGGTAATAGAGCGATTCAGAAGTTCAGAGAAATACTCGGGATACTGAACCTGGCTCGTGAACGTCCCGAAATAGAAAGGCGATACCGCCAATATGGCCACACCCAACACTACAGCAACAGGCAACATCGCTTTCAGCCAAGCACGTAATAAGTTTTCAGGTTGATTCACGTAGCTACGAATCAGGGCCACCAGCACAAGGGCGCCTGCCAGCAAGGTGATGTCCCAGATGCTGATAAATCCGGATAAACCTATAAGAAGGGCTAGTGCCCCGGCAGGAGCGGGATGCGAGCGAAGCCAAGATAGACCCCACCGCTCCCGACTCATCAGCACACCCGCGATAGCTCCCAATCCAACTATCACAAACGGCATACCGATAACGTGCGGATGCAAATCCCCCAAAAGGAAACTAAAAAAGGGAAATTCTTGAATAGTGTAATCGAGGCTCACGCCGGTATGATCGAATGTATTGATTACACGAGAAGATCGCCACCACCACCAAAAATCAGTCGGCCTCCAACCTATATTGCCTTCATTGCGGTCCAGTTGGTCAATGGCAAGCCAATCGTAAAATCCGTTGGTACCTATGCCAGTATTCGCCAAACCTTCCCAGACACCAGCGAGATTGCCGACAAACATTAGAAGAACTACGCCAACCACACCAGCGATGATAGAGTCCCGACTCCGTCCACCGTCCCGAGCAACTAACGAGTAAACAAGGCTAAACACCGCCCCACCGGCTAAGGCCGCTATCAACGCAAGCGATAAATTGAACGCAATGTACGATGGTATCGCTGTCATTTGCGCTAGACCGCCAAGCATCCAGTAGCCAAAGTAGTAATAGGAAACTGAGTGGCCGGCAAGCCAAGGATCCGCGGGCGGTGCTTCAGTGGCCATAATCGAGGCATTCAGGAACAGAAAATCCATGGGCTTTTCTGTTCCTGAAATTGCAGGGTCGTA
>CAZXXH010000064.1:0-11022 GCA_964644645.1 uncultured Dehalococcoidales bacterium | reverse complement strand
TAAGGATTTTCTAGGGATTCCTGTTGCCAGACTTAAATCCTACAAAAACTGACCTACTAAAGGTATTCGCTGCTCTGTTCAAGATGTACGGCCCTCTTCACTGGTGGCCGGCAGATAGCGCTTACGAAGTCGCCATAGGTGCCATCCTGACGCAAAACACCGCATGGCGTAATGCAGAAAAAGCGTTGGCTAACCTACGGGGTGCCGACATTTGGTCAATACAGGATTTACATGCCACTGAACAAAAAGATCTTTCCATTCTTATCCGGCCCTCTGGTTACTTCAACATCAAAGCTAGGAAGTTAAAAGAGTTTGCCCGAGTAGTAGTACGGGATTATCAAGGAAATTTTGAAATGTTGCTCAAGCTCCCAAAACAAGAATTACGAGCCGCACTGATAAATATTTGGGGAATAGGCGAAGAAACAGCGGATGACATCGTTCTGTACGCGGCAAAAAAACCGTCATTTGTAGTAGACACGTACACCAGACGCATAGTTAAACGTCTCGGTTGGTCCGTCGATGGCAACTCATATTTCGTCTATATGCTATTTTTCGAATCCCGTTTACCGGCAGACACAAAACTATTCAACGAGTACCATGCCCTGCTCGACCGCCATGGATCAACCACATGCAGGCCCCAGCCACTCTGCACTGATTGCACTCTATTGAGTCTGTGCTTCACGGGCAAGCGCAATATTTTGCAAACCGAGGGATGAGGTTAACCCAGACATTATTCTATGCCATTACTCTGAATTCGGTTTGGGGCATATTCAATTCACCACTCAAAAACCGTGACATTTTCAGAGTCCGAACATCGCCACATGTGCCATCCATTACCAACTCAGACACGCACCTCCCGACCGCCGGCGCCAATTTAAAACCATGTCCACTAAAGCCTGTACAGATGTATGCACCTTTCACCCCATCAACACGGTCTATTATCGGATGAGCATCTGGCGTAGTCGTATAGAGTCCCGCATATCCGTGTGTAAATTCGGCCATTTCCATTTCAGGCGCACGTTTAGCGAACCTAGACCAAACGTCCTGAACATAATCCATGTTTACACCGGTCTGATAGTCATCTGGGTTGGCTTCACGTTCGACATTTCCATTGCCCAGCAACGTCAAATCGCTAGCCTCGGGCCGGAAATACACCCTATTAGCAAAGTCTGCTCCACCGGGATGCGTATTAAATTTAGTCGTGGAGCGTCTTAACATAATTACCTGGTGCCAAGTGGCCTGGAGCGGCAGTTCGTGACCGAACAGCCTCATGATTTGTTGTGACCAAGGACCTGTTGCAAGTATCACTGTTTCCGTTTTCAACTTGCTACCGTTTGCAATCACACCCGATATACGCTCACCAATCACCTCAATATCAGTAATTCTGGTTCCCAATTTGACGTCCGCTCCCATCGAGCGGGCCGCTGCCAAGTATCCTGCCGCCACTCCAGACGGATCCCCATAACCGGATTCAGGTTCGAATGCCACAGCATCCGTCTCATCGATGCGGAACATGGGAGCGACTTCCCGTGCATCTTCCGTCGAGATAACCGACGTACTGACTCCACATTCCTGTTGCAAATTCACGCGCTTCTCGAGTTGATCCTTGTAGCCAGCCTCTGCAAAGATTATGAACCCAGTCTGGACCCAGCCCGCGTCGCCTTCACCCACCACATCTTGCCAATTTTGAAACACCGGCTGGCTCTCCAATGCCAAGCTGGTATTTACTTTGGTCGAGTAATGCATACGAACGATCCCAGAACTACGTCCCGTGGAGCCAGACCCTATCGTGTCTCTTTCCACTAACAGTACCCGACCGAATTGGCGCTTTGCCAAATGCCACAGGATGGAACATCCCATAACACCTCCACCAATAACTATGGCATCGTAATGGTCCGTTCTCACTTAATTTGACATTCGAGTTGACTAGAAGCTGATCGGACACCGGCCCGATATGTATTCATTTAAGCGCTGCACGCTAACCTTTTCCCTTCATCTGACTATTTGCTCACCTCGACTCCTGACTGCGCCTCTACGAACTGTAAGATGCCGGAATGGTCCAATTTACCCTTGCCACCAACAACAAGGGACGACAGCACCTGTTGCAAATTACTAGTGACCTGTAACGGGACCTTTAGTTCTCTGGCTGTTTCCATAGCGTTATTGATGTCTTTCCAATGAAGTTCAATACGAAATCCTGGATCGAAATTGCGATTAAACATCATCGGAGCCTTGGCATCCATAACCGTGCTTCCCGCAAGACCCCCTCGAATTGCATTGAAGACAGTCTCAGGGTCAAGGCCTGCTTTCGTTGTTAAAACAAGAGCCTCGGCAAGTGCATGAATGTTTCCACCAACCACTATTTGGTTAGCTAATTTTGTGAAATTACCGGCTCCGATATCGCCGCACAGCACCGCAGAGGCGCCGAGCACGTCAAAAATTGGCTTTACCCGCTCAAACAAGTCAGCCTTGCCGCCAACCATAATTGCAAGTGTCCCGTCGATTGCCTTAGGCTCACCACCTGAAACGGGTCCATCTAGAAACCCAACCCCCTTGGCCTCACACGCTTTACCAATCTTTTGCGAGACAAGCGGAGATATTGAGCTCATATCGACTATTAAGTCACCGACAGAAGCACCCGAAAGTACTCCGTTGGGCCCAAGAATCGCCGACTCCGCTTGGGGGGAATCCTGCACCATAGTGATGATAACGTTACTCGAACGCGCGACATCCGCTCCATCAACTCCTGCGTGTGCGCCGTCTGAAACAATCTCCTCTATTGGATCTGGGAAGACGTCAAAGACCTTTGTTTCATACCCAGCCTTTAGCAAATTGCGTGCCATGGGCTTCCCCATGATCCCCAAGCCGATGAACCCAATTTTTTCGTTCACAAACTGCCTCCAAATTTTTTACTTACGCGCCCTATGCAAACGCATTAGTTCTAGCTGAGTCGGACTGACTAACTCCAACACACGCACCATGCATGTTACTACGGTGCGCAGTTAATCTAACGGGTTGGGCACCATACGTCGCTGGCTGCCTCTTTCATCATTTTCTTGCAAAATTCATTCTGATTCACGTTACGCAACAGGACAGAAATCTACCAGGGTCTTGCGTATTTATCTTGTTCCTTTGGGTAGCAGTATATGCTCAGCCCTAACCACCTATTCACTGTGCCCCTTGGAATCCCCAACCTGAAAACTTTTGCTCCTGAATCAAACATCGTTCAATACCGGATCAGATACGAAATGTGGTAATGGACTCATACGATCGAAGTACGACCCAGCAAAGCGTTCAGATAACCCTAGGTTTTGCAGTGAACCATTCGACTGCCGCATTATGAGCCGTGTACTCATTGACTTCATTTGCCGTGGAGGTTGCGATGGTGGAACTACGCTACGCGCTTTATCCTTCATCTTCTTTCCAAAAGCGCTCCTCAACGAATTCCATACCGGTCCCTTCTACTCGTCGACGTACATCTTCAATCATAAGTGGATGACCACAGGCGTAAACAACTGTGTTCGAGGCATTAAGAGAATACGTCTCCACATGGCTCTCGAAGATTCCATTCACCCGTCCAGCTTCCCCGGTCCACAGGGCATTCGCCTTATCATTCGGGCGGCTAACTGTCGGTATGAATGTAATCTCATCTTGCGTATTGGAGATATCAACTAGTTCTTGATCATATCCAAATTCATCAAGATAACTAGCACCTTCAAACACAAAAAATCTGTGCCCTTTCGTCGGATTCCCTAAATGTTCTCTAAGCATGCTGACAAACGGTGCCACTCCGGTTACGGTGGAAATCATTACGTGATTTTCAAACTCAGGTTTAAGAACGAAGAGACCTTTTGCTCTCGGCCTCATTGTCACCACATCTCCCACGCTCAACTTATGCAGTACTGGTGTTAGTTCCCCGTCGGGATACGGAATAAGCTCTATGAATAACTCGATTTCAGATTCCACAGGCGAAGACGCTATTGAGTACGGACGTTCGATACCTTCCGCGCCTATGGTGCAATACTGGCCGGCTTTGAATTGCAATGCAATTTCTGGCCGCAACCAAATTTTCCACAAATCCCTAGTCAAATCGACGCGACGAACAATTTCTGCCCGTGTAAATCGACCTTTCATTTTTTCATTGCGCAGCACAGTCATACGAACCTCGTTAAGCATCCATTACGTCGTTCAGGCAACCAAGCCTCGATGTTCATAGCTCGTAACACTCCGACGATAGTAAGGTATCCACAAACGTTGTTTATCCTAGAAAGAAAAATCAACCATGACAATATCAACGTTGCCGGTGTTAATATCAGTCTTCGACGAATTGTTCGAGAACACTGCTTCAACAAGTAGCTAGAGGATCCACCATCGTGTCAAGTCCTCAACCTAGTGTCGCATACAGTCTTACGATTCGGACCCAGTACCCCAATACGCCTGGCATACTCGGCCGAATCACTTCGGCTATAGGTGAAGCCAATGGGGATATGGCTGCCCTAGATGTCGTCTCCTCGAATCGAGACAACATGATCCGGGATCTTACGGTCAATGCTTCAAGCACAGAACACGGTCAACAGATAATCGACGCTTTACTCAAACTACCTGGTCTCAAGATATTGAACGTCTCAGATCAAACGTTCTTGCTTCATTTGGGTGGCAAGATTGAGACGCATAGTCGCGTTCCCGTAAAAACCAGGGATGACATGTCTAAAGCCTACACGCCGGGTGTAGGTCGAGTATCCATGGCAATCCACGATGACCCCGAAGCAGTTTGGACTCTCACAGGTAAAGGACATACCGTAGCCGTTGTCACTGACGGATCCGCCGTACTCGGCCTTGGGGATATCGGACCTGAAGCAGCATTACCAGTTATGGAAGGTAACGCACTCCTGTTCAAGGACATTGGTGGCGTGGATGCCTGGCCGATCTGCATAGATACCAACGATCCAGATGCTATTGTAGAAATCGTCAAAGGAATCTCTCCTGGTTTTGGTGGGATCAATCTCGAAGACATTAGTGCACCCAGATGCTTCTACATTGAAGACCGATTAAAACAGGATTTGGACATCCCTGTGTTCCATGACGATCAACACGGTACAGCAGTGGTTGTATTGGCAGGTCTTATCAACTCACTAAAAGTCGTTGGTAAATCACCGGAAGAGTTAAATGTGGTGATGACCGGAGTGGGGGCCGCAGGAACAGCCTGTGCAAAAATTCTAATGAATTTTGGTGTAAAACGGGTCATTGGTTTTGACCGAAATGGAACAATCTCGCGAACACGCGATTATGGTGAAAACACCGCCAAGCAGTGGTTCGCACAAAATACAAACCCCGATAATCTAGATTGCGAACTATCGGACGCTCTGGATGGAGCTGACTTCTTCTTGGGTTTGGCTGGACCAGCGATAGTGAATACGGAACAATTAGGACATATGTCTGATAATTCGATCGTGTTTGCATTAGCCAATCCGGACCCGGAAATCTGGCCAGAACAAATACCTGAAAACGTACGGATCTGTGCGACGGGCCGATCCGACTATCCCAACCAAATCAACAACTCGCTCTGCTTTCCCGGACTTTTCCGCGGCGTGCTAGATGTTCGTGCAACCGAGATCAACGATGAGATGAAGCTTTCGGCCGCTAGAGCCATCGCTTCCGTGATCCCTGATGACAATCTGACGGAAGACTTCGTCATACCTAGCGTATTCGATCAATCCGTCGCTCGAACCGTTGCCCGAGGTGTAGCGAAAGCTGCTCACAAGACAGGCGTGGCGCGGCGGCGTAGACGCAGTTCCCCTCGCACTTACACAACATTCAAAATCCGTTAGCGTGCAACAGAACGTAATCGTTGTCGGCGGCGGCGTGGTAGGCTGCGCTACTTCCTATTACCTAGCTGCTGCAGGCGTACAAGTTACATTGATTGAACGCGACACCATTGGGAGTCATGCTTCTGGATTCGCTTACGGTGGTCTAACCCCGGTAATGGGCTTGGTCATTGATGACCCTCTCATACCACTATCCAATTTATCTGACCGTCTACACTCCGAACTGGCACAAATACTTCCCGAAGAAACCGGTATCGACACAGAGTACAGGGTTAAAACATCGCTGACGCTCGCCACCAACTCTTCTTCAGAAACAAAACTCAGGGCTGCCTTTGAGTGGCTTTCAGCAAATCATCCGGGCCATGTAAATTGGTTTACCTACGATGACATACGTACAAAAGAGCCGCGTGTTTCCCCGGTAATTAGAGGTGGGCTTTACGCTGATTATTCACATGAGCTGGAGCCATATAAGTTCACGTTGGCACTCTGGCAAGCAGCCGAGCGACGCGGCGCCAAACTACGCCACGGAAATATTACAGGTCTTGAAAAGCGTGGGCACAGGATCACTGGTGTTAGTATCGACGGCACTCCTGTGTACGCTGATGCCGTAGTCATAGCCGCCGGACCTTGGAGTGGAGCTTTCGGCGCTTGGCTGGATTACAACATACCAATCGAACCGCTGAAAGGCCAGATTCTTAGACTAAATAGCCCTGACCGCCCCCTTGATCTATCACTTTCATGGGACGGTAATTATTGCACTACAAAACCAGACGGGCTGGTTTGGGCAGGGACGACCGAGGAGCAAGGCACCTTCGACGAAACACCCAGTGCGGATGGACGGGACCAGATATTGCGCTCCTTGGTCCACGTACTCCCATTTATGGCTGAAGCTGAATTGGTGCACCAGACTGCCTGCCTACGCCCAATATCCCCTGATGGACTACCAATCATCGGAAGTTTACCTGAAGCCAAAGCTGCATTTGTAGCCAGCGGTACGGGTCGCAAGGGAATCTTGCTGGGGCCAGGAGTCGGGAGAACCATAGCCGATCTAGTCCTTGAACGTAAACCCGAAATAGATGTGAAGCCCCTCAGTCCAACTCGGTTCTCAACGTTACCGTCACGTCGGACAACCGATGACTAACCAATTAGAACATGCGCCGCTAAACAAGAACGCTATTTTTGTCTACTCCGACAGGCAAAGTACACACAGCCTCGGAGATTTCCACCCCATGCAGCCTGTGCGTCACAGGCAGACATTTGAACTGTTAAAGGAATCCGGTATCTTCGACGCGCCCAATGTATCCATCTTGGAACCCAGATTAGCCTCGCAAGAAGAATTGCTCCGATTCCATGATCGTGAGTATATCGACGCAATACAAGCCTCTGGAACAGCTTCAACCTTGTCAGATTTTGGGTTGGGTATCGGAGACAATCCAGTTTATCCGGGACTCTACGAAGCTAACTCTCTTTCCACTGGAGGAACTTTAGTGGCGGCAGAGGCTGTCATATCAGGGAGTAGTTCTGCGGCATTCTCAGTCGCTGGCGGATTACACCACGCTCTACCCTCCAGAGCATCCGGTTTTTGCGTATTTAACGATCCCGTTATCGCTATCATTGGTCTCCTAGAACGTGGTCTACGGGTCGCATATGTTGACATCGATTGTCACCACGGCGACGGAGTCCAGTTAGCTTTTTATAATAACGATCGTGTTCTCACCGTCTCTATTCACGAAAGTGGCGATTTTTTGTTCCCTGGCACTGGCTCAACGGATGAGATCGGCATCGGTGACGGTGAAGGGTTTTCTGTAAACATTCCTCTGGCTCCTTATACGACGGACTCCGTATATTTAGAAACGTTTGACGCATTAGTGCCTCAAATTGTGTCGGCATTCGCCCCGGATGTACTTTTCACGCAGCTCGGGATTGACACTCATTTCAGTGATCCTATTACGCACATGAACTTGACCACACAGGGCTTCCAATCTATCGTTGAACGACTAGGTACTTTATCCGACGATATCAACTGCAAATGGATCGGAACCGGTGGCGGCGGATACGGGTTGAGCGCGGTAGCACGCGGATGGTCCATGGGGTTTTCCATTATGGCGCAGCATACACTGCCTGCCACCATTCCTAGTGGCTTCACAGCTTTGCCCGACATGACCACGTTCGAAGATTCAGGCCCACCACCGGTAAGAGCGGATATCCAAGCCAAAACTCGCTCTTATGCAAATAGAAGCGTAGACAAACTCTCTAAGACGATTTTGCCCCGGTTCGGCATTACGTAAACCATGCTGCATGTTTTGATGTGCAGTCGACCCGCTGGAGGCTTTTTACCAATTAGGTTCAATCTATGCTTGGTGAGACTCTTTTTAGAACCACCGCTTAGACTCTTCGATTACGCGGCTACGACCCATCGGTGAGAAAGTAGAAAACTCATCCAACACGGATCCATTCAGGCCGCCTGGGACACGGATCATAACCAGTTTTCCGGTATTAGAATCGATTTTTTCAAAAGAATGTTTGATTAATGGTTTTACATAAGCGCTGTCACCTGGCGCAAGCAGAGCAGTACGATTGTTGCCCCAATACATGGTTACTGGGGCTTCCCCATAGTTATATATGTACTCATGCAAGCCATGCCTAATCTCACTTCTACCGTTACCTATCACTGATACGTCAAGCCCCTTCACATCCGGCTGATGTTTGGTTCGGGCGAGCTCTCGAAACTCATAACTTGGCTCGCTATCATCTGGATACAATCGACCTATTTGGGAGCGTTTATGGACGACTACCTCTTCTTCCAGTTTCATTGGGGCAACCGTTATATCAGCTGGACGCAGATGTAGTGCATTCGCGATCCGTTCGATTTCTTCAGACGTTGGCTCCCCTTCGCCCATTAGTGAGCACGCTCTGGCCTTTGGAATACCAGCGAGTATTAGTCGTTCGAGAAGCTGGCCAGTAGACATAGACTCGGACGCTGCGTATCTCGCCAAAAGTTTTGCGAAAACTCTATCTTTACGTCTCGGATCAGCGACCAGACTTTCAGCATCTTCGGGTTTAATATGACGAAACTCGTCCAGTGCTCGGCGGACCGCTCCCCCGTAGGTAACAGCGATTATCAAACCTAAATTGTTGGAAACACGACTAGTGAACGAATGCGGGACAAAAGGCGTAATGTAATTCGAATCTCCGGTGTCAAGTTCGGCGCAGTGCTGTGTTTCTCCAACTTCCCAGTAAAAATTGACCGGACCCACGAAGAAGGTCATTTGGTGCATCAGATGGCCGTGATTGTAAGCAACATCATTATTATTTGGGTCAGCGTCAGAAACTATACGCAGTTGCCTAATCCACTCCGGTCTAAATGGTGCCATTTTGCTCATTGCAGTATCACGATATTCGTAATACTGAGACGGTACGCCGCCGCTATTTAGCCGTTCGAAGATGCGCCGCGAACTCTTTGAATTACTGGCGCTTACAATTTTAACCCCGCCATCCGTATCGTCCTTTTCGATCCATAAATCAGTAAGAGACACAGGATATGTGCTCACCATGTCGTGGATCACGTCCACTATGGTTTTCAAGTCCGATTCTCCACTTATAACCCGTCGGATATCTTCATGGTCATAGCCCAGTTCATTGGCCAATGACTCCGAAGTTCTTTTCAGATCATTAGCTTCGCTAAGGATGCGGGCACCCAAACTGCGGCGGTATTGCGCGTCTTCAAAATTACTCATTGGGCGTTCCCGGTTTCAACGATAGTTTGAAGACGCTGTTGTGGAGCGATGATCTCGAGGCGTTCCACATCTTGTTCTGTGTCCAATTCTGCCCACCCGCGTTCAATAACTGCACAGTTCACCGGTCTGCCTTGATCTACCAACTGTTGCACAATATCGGTGATATAGGCTACGCGCCATTCGGTAGCTTGTTGAAAACGATCAGTTCGCGACAACCGATCATCTAATCTAGCAAATTCTCTGGTGAACCACGATGTACCGACTTCGGTCATGCGCCAGAGTCCGATAAACTCCCCACATGTCAGGTCGGCCATTGATATTGGCCTTAAGTGTTTGCCAATATTAACTACTAGTCCGGAATCATTAAAGAAAACATTCTCCGCCTCAGAGACCGGATGTTCCGTCCTCCCTTCGTAATACGGCAGCCAGTCCCGATCAACAGCAAGAGCAATGTCTCCATCTGCTTCCAAAACCGTATCAAGCACCCATGGTTCAATCCATATATCACCGTAGCTCACCACAACGGGACCAACTAAGTGATCACGCGCCTTCATTAGTGAGTGGAGAATATTGTTGTCACGATACGCGCTATTAAGAACGTAATTCACATTCGGGAACCGAATCTTCTCAGCGTTGTGACCTACAATGACCGTTATTTCAGTACATCCGATTCGCTCAAAATTAGATATAACATTTTCAATTAACGTGGTCCCAGCGACCGGCAGTAAACACTTGGGTCGGGTTTCAGTGAAAGAACCCATGCGGGAACCTGGACCCGCGGCAACTATAAATCCGTGCACTCTCTGGGCCTTTCAACAGCATTATCAGTGCTCCGAGTACATAGACTCAGGTACCGAGCACAGCACGATTGAAAACCAATAGCTAACGCAACCGCTTCCTCTTCGGCTCGTTCATCCCTGTGGTTTGGGCACCTAACGTGCAGAGTAATCATTCGGGGCACTATGAAATATTACACTAGTTATATCTCACCAAGCGTTACGAATGTAGCTTTTTCTAGGACGATAAGTTAACGACCCATCGATGTAGACCTAAACAGTCTTAAGCTGTGTCCACAACCTTCAACATTCGAGTCTTCACCTTATATACCTTTATGAGTATCAAGTCGTTTATATAAATGTGTACTATCGCGTATCGGAAGATCTCAAATAATGTTTCGTCTTCTGTAGTCCGATATCTAACTCAACCTCCGGTTGCCAATCAAGATGAGCCAGGGCTTTTGAGCAATCTAGACGAGACCGACGGATGTCTCCTTCACGTCTATCCTTGAATTCGGGTGTTGTATTAATGCCCATGATTGCCACGATCTTGTGGAACAATTCGATTGTGGACGTACCAATTCCAGTTCCTACATTGAACACGTTCGATTCGCGCTGATCCGACGCCTTAATCATCGAAGCGACCACGTCGCTCACATATATGTAGTCCCTTTCATCACTACC
>CAZXXH010000063.1:2327-11123 GCA_964644645.1 uncultured Dehalococcoidales bacterium | reverse complement strand
AGGTTATGCGCCGTCACGTAATGGACGACACTCTCTGTGTCCACCGTTGCCATCACCATCGGTGTATTCCGAGATTTAACCGTAGTCTCAGGACTTGTTGTCGGTTCTGAAACTAGCCGGACCACGGTATTGGTAAGCTGAGGTTCGAGCGTGGGCGCCATCTCCGACACAGGTGAGATATTGATCACATTTGGCTTAGAAGCAGGTAAGCATGCAGAAACCAATACAGCTATAACTATAGGCAAACTCCAAAATCGTCGTGCGAGGGATGGAGCCGTGAAACGACCAAGAATTCTAGTGTTCAGCCTGTTCATTACAGCCTTTCATTAATCAATTTTCGGATCTCGGCTTCATATACATGTTTTCGCTGCCCGGTAGCAAAGCTGCGTGCAGATGCGTGTTCATTAGACTGGGTGTCCGCGTACGCTCTCCAGTGCTCCTTATACCGCCAACAGCCACCTTCACCCACACCACAATCCTAGTCGGCTTCGCAAAGCCGAGCCACAAGCAACTCAAGATTAAGTCGTTCGTCCATCGAACCAGTTTTGCTGACCAAGTCAGCCTTTAGGAGTCGCCGATGTAAGCGTGCCATATGACAGGCATCGAATTTAGCAGCCTGCCTAAGTGTCTTCTCCACCACAAATCTGTGCCTGACACCCAGGCGATCAGCTATATCATCATGACCAGTAACACCTGCGTCTAGCAAATCGCGAGCGATCATCGCCAGCCTCGTTTGACGAGCCAGTAGACTAATGATTGTAGATATGCCCGTGCCAGATGACAGCAACCTATAAAGCGAACGCACAGCAACTCCAAGGCGCTTATCTAAGACAGCGTCGACAGCGGCAAACACACTCTCCTCACGTGCGTTAGCGACAAGTACATCCACGTCTTCCCTAACGATAGTGCGTTCGCCGGCAAAGAGAGTTAGTTTTCGGATCTCTTGATCCAGTAACCGGAGGTTTGTTCCAGCCAACCAACCAAGTCAAGAGGCTGCGGCCGAATCAATCTCTGATCCCGCCTCCAACACCCGGTCACGGATCCACGCCTGCAAACGCTCGCGTCGCGGTAAATCGAAGCGCCGCACGAGAGCTTCTGGCCCCAACAAACGCAGTGCGGCACCTTTCTCTCGCAAAATATCTTTGTCAACAAAAACCACGTCCGTGGAATCAGGCAATGTTTGCATAGCCGTGCCAAGGCCAGACCATCGGTTTTTAGCATCCGCTTCGCCTCGATCAATACGAGACAACAATCCGCTTACAATCACTAAACGACGCTCTGCAAGGAATGGTATAGCACTTGCGGTAGATACGAGTTGCCCGAGTTGCAATCCGTTCCAGTCAAACGCCGACGTGTTAGGTTCTCGCAAATCTGGCAGACCAACCTTGCCCTTCAGATCCCAAACAGCCTGGGCAATGGAAAACTCGTCTGGTCCATGGAATACGTAGATCATATTTGTAGCCGTGATAGTCGCTTTTTCAAGGTATGCCTTAGCTCCATATATTGTCGATCACCATTCGGCTGAAACGTCACTAATGGGTTCGGGAAATAGAATTACTCTCGTCAGATTTTTGTCTACTCGCAGCTATAATCGAATATAATCCTATGCACTCGACGACTATACCAGCCATCAATCGGGTAGATTAAGAAACACAACCCATGCTCCGCCTCCTATATATACTGCCCTTGATTATGCCGGCGTTTAAGGCAGCGTGGCGGTTGTTTCGCCATCCTCGCGTGCCGATGCGCTTGAAAGCTATACCCGTACTCACCGCTGTTTATGTTGCCCATCCGTTTGATTTTGTGCCAGACTTTCTGCCTGGTTTCGGTCAAATTGACGACCTACTGATCGTCACAATTTCACTAGCCCTATTTATTGCCCTTGCTAGCCTATCGGTAACTAAATCTCAGCTAGGTGACATGTACAGAAAAACTGACTCTAGCAAGGTAGTCGAAGGACGATTTCACTATGTAGAGTCCGACGATTAACCGCAAACACATATTAAACAATGGCAATAAATAGATGGGCCAGAGTTTTCCCGTGAGGTATCGCATCACAAATAGCTTATCCTCTTTGTGATGCGATATAGAACGCCCTGATCATTAGTTCTTAATCGCCACTGAGTAGCATCCCAGCAAGGCAAAACTAGATCGATAGCAACCGATAATGAGTAATCATGTCTGAACAACGACTAACCAAACTCAACCGCCCGGAAGCAGGCGACGTGCTTGCTAAACGCAAAGTATACGTGGTCAGACTCATGTACCCATTTCCGACAGCACCGACCGGATATGTCCAGAAACTTAAAGCCTATTGGGAAGCGGTCGACCAACAAATAACCCGCTTGGAGTCTCGAGCTGGACCGGTTAAGCGCGTTTTCCACGAAGGTATATCCAAGGCAGGCCAAGGGGGACTAGATTCTGTAGAGCAAATTAATGGTCCGGCTCTCTTCTTAATCAAGTCCAGGATCACCAGCGGAGCGGTGTTTGAATCTTTTGAAGATGAAGATTTATTCACAGAGGTGATCGACTGGACACGCTGCCTGCAGATCGGAGTCGTTAACCCTAAAGTTTCTGAAACTCTCAGGGAGGGCCATTCCACCGCTACCAGAGCGCGCGCTGAGCACATCGCCAAGCGCCTAGATGAGGGGCTGGGACAGGCAGAAGCGGCGTTAGTTATAACATCGTCCCTACATGGATTCTCTCTTCCCCAAAGCGCCGAAGTATTTAATGTCGTACCGCCTGAGTTGGATGCATTAGAACGTTGGATACGTGAAGCCAGTGACGATATAGCATCTTCAGCCGACGATCGGGGTGAACAAGATCAAGCAGAACCGAACGAACCCGAACACGCTGACATTTCAAGCAGCGGATCTAAGTTATGGACCCCGCCGTAGACGTGGCCGCAAAGGGCAGATGTGGAGGCGATGTAGATAGGCCACCTATTTCTCTATACATACACATACCGTTCTGCGAAACCAAATGCACATATTGCGACTTCAACACTTATTCCGGCATTGAAAATCTTCTCCCGAGCTACTTAGAGGCGCTCGAACGTGAGATCTGCATATGGGGAGCGTTGCTCGAACAACCACCAGTTGGCACTATTTTTTTCGGCGGTGGCACACCTTCTTACCTCCAAGCGGAACAGGTGACTCGACTACTCCGAATCGCTTTTACATCGTTCAATGTTACAGGCGATGCTGAAATCACCTTGGAGGCCAATCCGGGAGATTTAAGTCAAGACAATCTAAATACGTATCACAACGCTGGTTTCAACCGACTAAGCATCGGTGCGCAAAGTTTTGACGATACACTGCTCAGGACTCTGGGTCGTAATCACACAGCGTCCGATATAAGCCATTCTGTAGCTAGAGCAAGGACGAGCGGTTTCGATAACGTAAGCCTCGACCTGCTATTCGGCCTACCCAGTCAAACCATTAACCAGTGGTCTCAATCATTAGAGCAGGCTCTGAATTTGGCACCCGAACATGTGTCTTTGTACTCGCTCACTCTGGAACCTGGAACTCCACTCGACGCAGAAGTTAAAGCTAAAAGAGTCCCGACCCCAGACCCTGATCTCTCGGCAGACATGTACATCGCAGCTGAAACCATAATGTCTCGTTCACACTATATACATTACGAAATCTCGAATTGGGCGCGTCCTGGACTAGTCAGTAAGCACAATCTTGCATATTGTCGGTTACAGCCATTTCTTGGTGTTGGGCCTGGCGCCCATTCATTACTGCTGGGCAAGAGGTTTTCGGTCATTCAGTCTCCTAGAACCTACATCAAGCTAATGCTCAAAACAAACAAAGATAATCTGTTGGCATTGGGGGTGGGAGATCCCGTAACCACCGTTTCAGCTACTGGCATATTTTCAGACCTCGAGCAATGCACACTAGCGACCCGAATAGCTGACTTTATGATGATGGGTCTCCGTCTCCAAGAGGGGATCTGTCCAACCCGTTTTAAGGACACTTTTGGCATTGCGCTAGAAACTACTTTTGGTGCGGTGATTGAAGAAACCGTGTCAGATGGACTAATAGAATCATACGGGAATCTTCGCCTTACTCACCGTGGTCGCCTTCTCGGCAACCAAGTATTTGGTAGATTCGTTTCAGAGGCACATAAATTGCTCTCAATCGCTCTTGTGTAAGTCAGCGCCATAATAGGCGCTCAGTTAAGGTACTTTTGGACCAGCGGCCAACGTGTGACAGAATCTCACTCTTAGACAATCTCGAAACCTCACTTGAGAAAGCAACGTGTACGTTATAGGCACCGCAGGACACGTCGATCACGGTAAATCAACCCTGATAGAGGCCTTAACTGGTATCGATCCAGACCGCTTGAAGCAGGAAAAAGCACGCGGGATGACGATCGAGTTAGGGTTTGCGTGGATAACCTTGCCAGGCGGAAATCAGGTGAGCATTGTCGATGTACCTGGACATGAACGTTTTATCAAGAACATGCTCATGGGAGCCAGCGGCATTGATCTAGCTTTACTGATTATTGCTGCGGACGAGGGTGTCATGCCTCAAACCCGTGAGCATATAGACATCTTAGACATCCTGAATGTAAAACGAGCTGTAATTGTGGTCACCAAACGTGATCTGGTTGACGATGAATGGCTTGCCCTGGTACGGGCAGATATACGAGAAGCCGTTGCACGTACCACTCTTGAAAAGGCTCCCATCGTGCCAGTATCAGCCACAACAGATAATGGTCTGGAGGATCTTATAAGAACCATAAAGACCAGCCTAGAAGATCTGCCGCAACGCGTCGACTTAGGACGCCCACGACTTGCAATAGATCGTTCATTTACTATGGCCGGATTCGGAACGGTCGTAACAGGAACCCTAGTTGATGGGGTCCTTAGAGTAGGTCAAGAACTAGTGATTCTACCGATGAACAAAATGGTTCGAATCAGGGGGCTGCAATCACACCTTACCCCCGTAGACGAAGCCAAACCAGGAAACAGGGTAGCTGTCAATTTAAGCGGCGTTGAACACTCGGATATCAACAGAGGTTTTGTAGTTACTACACCCGACTGGCTTACGCCTACACACTCCATAGATGGGACTCTTCGTATTCTCGAAAATGCTCCACGACAAATCAAACACAATTCTCGGCTCATACTCTATTCTGGGGCCAGTGAGATCCCCTGCCGCGCCCGGCTGCTGAACGACGATTATCTCTCTCCCGGCCAAAGTGGATGGGTGCAGATTCGACTAGATACACCAATTGCAGTCGTGAAAGGGGATAGATTTGTAGTTCGTGATACAAACAACACCCTAGGGGGAGGAGTGGTAGTGGAATGTCACGCCCGCCGGCATCGCCGCTTTCACGAACCAACCATACAACGTATTGAGGCACTTGCGGCAGGTTCAAACATGGCAGTGTTCCTCAGTACTCTCGCGATTATGGAACCGGCACAGGTTACAGATGTTGCGCGCTCTGCCAATCTATCGAAAACTGAAGCCGCCCAGATCGCTATTGCTTTGGCAAAGGAAAGACGCCTAATTACTTTGCAAGGCCGGGAAGGCTACATGTTCTCCGCTGAAGGTTGGAAAACGTTAACGACTAGAGTCGAACAGGAGTTACTGCAATACCATCATAAATTTCCTCTGAGAGATGCGATGCCAAGTCAAGAACTTCGTTCTAGATTACGGTTACCTGTGCCCCCATTTGCACAGACTGTTGCGCTGCTTGCTGAACAAAAAATTGTGAAAACTAAAAAAACCAGTGTCCACCTACCTATTCACAAGGTAGTGTTGACGCCAGATCAGGAAGAAGTAGCGAACCAGTACATGGGCCTTTAGGCACAGGCTCCATACTCGCCACCAACCGATAGCCCTCTCGCTCCAGACCTACTCCAAGTGCTTATCGATCGCGAGGATGTAGTTAAAGCCACCAACGAAGTTGTGTTCTTAAAATCCGCTTTTGAAGACATGGCATCCAAGGTGAAGGTACTGGCAAACCAACGTAAAAGTATTAGAATCCAAGATGTGCGAGAGATGCTGGGCACGAGCAGAAAATACACTCTGGCGCTCCTTGAACACTTAGACCGGCTCCACATCACTCAGCGGATGGGTGATGAAAGAATCCTTAGATAGACAGATAGGCGAAACTAGACCTCTCCAAAAACTAGAGCCATCATAAACTCATGGAACAACCGTCAAAGAGTAGAGAATATCTAGTCGCAGGCAACCTTTTCGGTGCAAATGACAAAAACTTCACTCTATCTTTGTGCCTGAGCGGTACTGCACAGCCGGTCTCTGCCGTATCATCAATTCTTAGAACTCTCCAAGCCGCCATTCGTGACGCGGCACGCACAAGACCGCAAGTGTTAGCGGCCCTGCAAACAAGACCGCTCCCTATTCTGCTAGTTTCCACAACTAATCTCAGTAATTCAGATAGAGCGATCGCGTTTAATTTATGCTTTGCAGATCCGAACACCCAAACTCCCATATCTGAAATATCAATTGCTGTGTTCCAATCTTTTATGGGTGCAATGGATCTCGCCATAAAAACCATGCCACAGCGCACTCTATGGGGTCATGCGGTACGGCTGCCGGGAACCACGGATGCTAGCCCGTCACGTCGTATAGCGGCGTTATTGGCAGAATTTGTACGTTTTCGTTACGCAATCATCAAATTCGATAATCGACAGGTGACAGCCCACAACGGCTCACTCGAGATTAGTTAAACGCTCGACCCTGCCGATTAAAATACACGGCACCCACGAACTAGCGCACAGGTTTAGTCAATAGAAATTGAGCGTCGGTCATCAATCAGTCCGAGTCCACAGCATCAAAGTTTTCAGTAATGTCTCTCTTGATCACCGGGGCCATAGTTTTCCAGTTCTTCGGCGGGTTGGGCCGCTTAGACCAACCAACCACGGGAATTACTTCGGTCTCAGTCTCCAACGATATAAGTGTTGGACCATCTGCAGCCAGTATCGAAGGCAAGTCTGTCTTGAATTCCTCGGTATCTGTATAGGTGTGAATACGACGGTATCCTGCTGAACGCGCCATTTCAGGAAGATCGCTAACGTCCCGACTAGGGAGTGGTTGTGCACCTGTAAGGGCATAGACGCCATTCTCCAGGATTATGTGAATTAAATTAGGCGGTGCAGCGCGCGAAACCGTGATAAGAGTCCCCAAGTTCATTAACAAGCACCCATCCCCATCCCACACGATGACTTTTTTTTCCGGCTGCGCGATAGCTATTCCTAAAGCAACCGACGAAGCCTTACTCATAGAGGACACGGGAAGATACTTATCGTCAGGCCCAACGATATCAGCCCAGGCAACAGTCGCAGTCTCCGCGACTAACACAATCGCATCTGGTTCGGTTTCCTTAAGCACCCTCATACCGTCCCGCATGTTAATCACAGATCAACCACCTCTAAGCTTTCCTATGTAGCACCTAAAGCATTAATCAAACATAAGGTCGCTGCGCCAACCGATTCTCCCATGCTAGCGCTCGATCGCGCACATTACTACTTCACTACGTGCGCCCCTATGGACTACTTTCTTGATAGTGTTCCATTTGAAAATAACTCCCCGTATTTCACCATAATCTTCGAGCGACTCGAACAAGCCTGAGCTATATACCCGGCACATCACCACTGTAAACAACCATCACGTACTGAGCCAATGTACATATTCATACCTAAGGGTTTCATCAAATCACACAAAGATCCGCAGTCGTCGAATTTTGCGTCTCGGGGGGGGGGGGGGGGGGGGGAAAAAAATTTTAAGAGCCAAGCCATAGATTAGTAACCGCCTCCGGTGACACCAATTATTTATGCTAAACCAATTTCGGAAAGCGCTTGATCATTAATGCCAAAATGGTGAGCGACCTCGTGTACAACCGTAGTCCGTATTTGATCAATCAGTTGGTCGAGGTTTTCACAAATCGATTCAATCGGGCCATGGAATAAAGTGATTTTGTCGGGCACGGCCATCCCGTATGCTTCCCGCTCTGTTAGTGGTAAACCTTCGTACAGTCCCAGTAATGTTTCCGGTTCACTGAGTCCATTAGCCCGCAGCTGTTCCGTGGTTGGGTAATGCTCAACCACCACGTCCACGTTGTCGAGACGCTCCAAAAACGTTTCCGGAAGTGACTCCACAACCTGCCTAACTATGTCCGCAAAGGTGGTGATATCGGTCACCATGCCCATAACCATTCCAATGCTGAAAAGCTATTTTGTCGCAGCACTATCGCGGATTTTTTTCAATAATTCGACATTCTTTCTATCCGGACCTTTTTTATCAAACCCAGGCACTTCTAGATAGAACGGCACAGACCGAAATGCTTGGTGACAAAGAATATTGTAAAAACCATCCAGTCCGATCAGTCCATCTCCAATATTCTCATGCCGATCGACTGCGGATCCCAACGGTCTCATTGAGTCGTTGGCGTGGACTGCCCGTAACAGACTAAGTCCTATCTCTTGCTCAAATTGCTCAACCGTATCATCGAGCCCTTGAGGAGAGGCAATGTTATAACCCGCCGCCCAAATATGTTGGGTATCTAAACAGACAGCGATTTTTGGATTGTCAACAGCGCGAATTATGCGGCCAAGCTCACCGAACGTTGACCCTATATGATCCCCTGATCCAGCACTAGTCTCCAACATGAGCAACGCGTCTCCCGAAGCGGCATCTAGCACCTGATTTACACTATCGACAAATTGACCTAAAACTGCAACAAATCCCCGCCCACGATCACTACCCGGGTGGAAAATAACCCCAAGGGCACCAATATGGTTAGCGACCCACAAGTGCT
>CAZXXH010000063.1:530-2151 GCA_964644645.1 uncultured Dehalococcoidales bacterium | reverse complement strand
TACTTCCCGGAAAGCCCATGCGCGAGGAGATGTAACGAATATCTGTATCGCTTCTGCTCCGATGTCACCAGCCCGGTCAACCGATTTCCAAAGTCCACCTGCCGCTGAAACATGAGCTCCTATTTTCATAGATATCCCTTTAGAGACTTTCAATTCCATTAGATCTTTAGTTGCATCACAGAACGTAGATACAGATCGACAGGTTGCGGCATTTTAGATCAACTCAAGCTAATGAGACCGCATCCAACCAAAGCTTATGGCTCAGACTCTAGTAACTCGACGTGAACAATATCTAAGCGCCTGAACCGATCGGTCTGCGAATCCGCCTAATAAGCCTTCCAAAATCGCCGGACTCCCATACCACCAACAACAGAGCAGCGATAAATATTGAACTATATGTCCCAACAATCACCCCGGCCAGTAATACAATCAAGAAGTCTCGGAGTGTTGGCCCACCGAACAATAGCATGGCAAGAATAACGGTCATAGTGGTTATACTGGTGCCAAGACTCCTGCCAATACTCTCATTAATCGAGATGTTGACCGTATCGGCAAATCTCCGGTTAGGTGCCGAGCGAACGTTCTCTCGAATACGGTCGAAAACGACAATCGTATCGTTAACGCTGTAACCTATCACCGTAAGGATCCCCACGATAAAGATAGCGTTAACTTCAGCATTAATCGTCCTCCCCAATACTGCAAACAACCCCACCACTATGACAACATCATGTAGCAACGCTATCACGGCCCCAATGGCATATCGGTAAGAAGACGGCACAGACCGGAACGCGTACATGATATAAATCATTACAAACGTCGCTGCCACCACTACTGCAATAATGGCATTTCGCACAGTATCCTCGGCAATCGATTTCCCAACGGTGGTGGTTTCCGGAATTGTGAACGAATCGCCGAAATGAGGAGTCAATGCCCGTTCGACGTCCGCCTGAGCTTCCGAACCGAGGTCTCGGGTCCGCACAAAGAATTCTCCGTCGTCCACCCCTTGCACTATGGCGTCGTCATAGCCAGCATCACCCAAAGCACCACGCACTTCAGATGCCTCAACTTCACCTTCAAATTTGTGAGTGAGACTCGTCCCAGAGACAAAATCGATCCCCAAGTTGAGATGGGGTGGCAGGCTCAAGAAAACCATCCCGACTATGATTACGACGGTTGAAACCCCGAGAAGCCAACCACGCTTACCAATTATGTCCATAATTAGCCCTTTGACTGCTGTTCCGCGCGGGCTTCACCGACCGGCACGAACAGTGTTGCATAGTTCCCAAGCTTGGTTCTAGCCAACGATCTCATTAACATCCGGCTGGCGAAAAACGCTGTCAGCATGCTGAGTAGAACTCCTATACCAAGTGTCAAAGCAAACCCTTGCATAATGCTGGTACCAAAACGATCTCCAAACCAAAAAAGCACCACACAGGTGATGATAGTTGAGACGTTCGAGTCCCGAATCGAAGGCCACGCGCGCTCGAACCCATGCCACCGCAGCCCAAGCCCATCAACCCAGGCCGCTGGACAGGCCATGGACCGCCCCACCACCTCCACCAGAAAACCCAAAATCACCAATGAACCCCCCAGAATACGCACCGCCGCCCGTGACCCACCC
>CAZXXH010000063.1:0-520 GCA_964644645.1 uncultured Dehalococcoidales bacterium | reverse complement strand
AGTTGAGATGTTCGAGTCCCGAATCGAAGGCCACGCTCGATCGAACCCGGTGTTGATGGCGGAAAATAGAGCACGGCCGGTACGTAGTTCCTCTTTGGTACGCTCTGCTATCAAAATATTAGCGTCTACCGCCACTCCAAGTGATAGAACCAAAGCTGCTGCCCCAGAGAGAGTTAAGGTTACAGGTACCCCTTTGAAAATCGCCATGAGAATCACGGCATACATGAGCAGAGCAACTGCTGCAACAACGCCTGGACCCTTGTAGTACATAATCATAAACACCAAAACCAACCCTAGGCCAATGACTCCTGCTATAACGCTCTTACGAAGGGAATCGGCCCCCAGGGTAGCGTCCACGTTACGTTCCTGGATAAGTTCAAGACTGACAGGTAATGATCCGGATTTCAGTTGGATCGATATCGTACGGACCCGTTCGGCGGTGAAATCTGGCCCCTGGATGATAGCCCGACCTCCTGCTATCCCCGAAGAGGCGGTGGGCGCAATCAACTCCTCTACATCT
>CAZXXH010000062.1:0-11420 GCA_964644645.1 uncultured Dehalococcoidales bacterium | reverse complement strand
AACATGGCCAAGATTTTTGATTTTCAACGTTGTTCCGATCCACTAAACGAGACCAAGGTCACCCAACCTAGGCTGGCACCGATTTTCCGTGAAAACCTACCTCGTATCGGGATGCGACGACTGCTGCACGCTATCCTGCCTAGTACTTCGCGCTGCAGCACAACTAAATCCCAGCTGCAAATGATGGCTTCGCAACCGGATATATGGCGCTTCGCAGCACGGAGCCGTCGGTCCAAATACCGTTCGGTTCAGCATATGGGCTGGAAACGTAACTGGGAGTCTCTAGTTCCAATAAATGACCCAAATCACCAAGAATCTCTCGGACGCCATCACCCAGCCGTTCATCCATCAGAACATCGTCAGATTCAACGTGTATACGTGGTGCCTGAATTGCCTCCTGAAGCGACATACCAAAGTCTATATGATTAACGATCGACTGAACGATAGCCGTCCATATGCGACGGCCTCCTGACGCACCCAATGCTGAATAGAATCTACCGTCTCGGAGCAATATCATGGGTGTCATGTTGTTAAGAGGCCTAGATCGCGGAATCACGGAATTGACGGTCCCTGGAATGGGACAACACCAACCCATTCCATTGTTCATAACTATGCCGGAGCCACCTGCAACTACCCCACCAAATGAATAATTGGTCTGGGTCAGGGATACCGCATTTCGAGCCTTGTCTACTGTGGTAAGAGTTGTTGTTCCTTCCTTTATAGCGCCATCCAGTGGAATCCCCGCGGGAGCAGGAAAAGCGTCCGGCATCGAACACTCCATGACAGACCAAAGGTCTCCGGCGCGTGGTGCAGTCGCAGCTGATCTATCCAGCGCTTTTGCTCTTTCTCGCGCGTAGGCCTTGCTCGTAAGGGTGCTTGTTAATAGCTGCTGCAATCCCACATCACCCATAAAGGTGAACCGATCTACAACAGCGAGCTTGATCGCTTCAACGATTAGGTGCAGCAGTTGAGGGGAGCCATGCGAGAGTCCCGACAAATCAAAGTTTTCAATGATATTTAGAATTTCGAACACTGTGGGGCCAGCGCAAGTTCCGCTAACCCCTTTCATTCCATAACCCCTGTAGGAACCTAACATAGGCTTCTCATGAACGATGGGACGATACTGCGCAAGATCTTCTTTACGCAGATATCCCCCATGGGCCGCCGCGTCATCGGAAATCATTTGCGCAATTTCGCCGCGGTAAAAGGCGTCAGGCCCATCTGTCGATATGTGACGAAGGCTGCGCCCATGCGCTGCTTGAACAAAAATTGTTCCAGTAGTTAGGGGAGTGCCGTCAGGACAGAAAATCGCACGCGTCGCAGGTAGCTTCATGAAGTGTCCAAGACTCCCATAAACAGCTAAAGCGAGATGATATCCGACTGGAAAACCGTTTTCGGCAAGACGTATAGCCGGACTCAGTGCCTGATCCAAGCTAATTGTGCCCCACTTATCCAACGCTTCCACGAGACCAGAAAGGGTCCCTGGAGTTGCAATCGCCGTGTGTCCCTCAACATTGGCATTTTCCCGCACTTGTGGATATGAAAATCTGTGAGCGTATCTTTGTGACGTAGTTGCCGGCGGCTCAAGAAAATCGTCCAGTTCGTATGTATCCGGTCCGGCCATAGCAGGTACTTGCATCCCGTAGTCGATAGCTCCTCCACCTCCACCCTCCATATGTACAACTATGAGTCCACCACCCCCGATCCCGTTCATCAGTGGTTGCAATACACCCATGGCAAAAGCGGTTGTGATCGCAGCATCCACAGCGTTGCCGCCACGCTCCAGAACCTGAGCCCCAATTTCCGCTCCAATCCGGTGTTGGGCCGTGACCATACCCTGATCGGATTCGATCTCTTCGTGAGCCAGTACCGGTCGGCTGAATTTCATTAACCTAACCCTTACCTATCGGTGACACTTATGGTCAATTAATAGCGCTTGATTCTCGCATTCCCACAGGGGTCCAAATTGTATCTATGACCTAAGATAGGTGCGGTAGGGCCAGTGCGAGGTTCGAGGGGAAAGCCAACGATATGCTGGTGCCTCACAACAACTTGAAGTCACGCATTACCGTCAGGCCCGTCCCCGTTTTAGGGTGCCTACAAGAGGAGTTTAACAGTGTTAGAACACGCTACCAGAGCGTCTACACAATTAAGACTTGGGCAGACAGATATCTGTATAAGTCAGGTGGGGGTTGGAGCATGGCAATGGGGTGACCGACTTTACTGGGGCTACGGCCAGACTTATAGCGAAGCCGATGCTTACGCTGCTTACAAAGCATCTCTGACGAGCGGATTAACGCTATTCGACACTGCTGAAATATACGGCTTCGGTAAGTCTGAGCGCCTTCTTGCCTATTTCGCGTCAGAAGCAGCCAAATCTCGCGGTTTATCCAGCGGAACCAATCCTGTTATTGCTACAAAATTTTTTCCGTATCCTTGGCGATGGAGAAGCTCCAGCCTTGTGCAAGCTCTACGAGCAAGCCTATCTCGACTAAATCTCGACCAAGTGGACCTCTATCAGGTCCACTTCCCTCGCCCATTTAGGTCAGTCGAAACTTGGGCTCACGCGTTAGCGGACGCAGTCGACTCAGGTCTTGCGAAAGCTGTCGGGGTTTCGAACTACAATCGGGAACAAGTGATGCGGACCCAAGATACACTCGGTAAGAGAGGCGTAATCCTAGCCTCAAATCAGATCGCATTCAGTCTACTTAACCGGCACCACGAATACGCCGGGACCCTTTCAGCGTGCGCCGATCTCGGAGTCTCAATAATTGCATACAGTCCGCTAGCGCAAGGGCTATTGACGGGTAAATACTCCTTACGAGACAAACCACCATGGCAGCGCCGTCTACGAGGAGGAGAAGTAAAGATAAGACGCGCTGCTTCGATGCTCAGCCTGATGCGTGACATCGGAGAAGAACATGGAGGTAAAACGCCAGCGCAGATTGCGCTTAATTGGGCTATAGCAAAAGGTACTGTACCAATACCCGGAGCGAAGACGGCCGCACAGGCGAGTGAAAATGCAGGCGCTATGGGCTGGGAGCTCGCAGATTCTCAGGTACAGAAACTTGACGAAGCCTCGGATCAGCCATTGCTCAGTTAATTCTGACTTCAATCACGGCCTGTCCCTGATCCCTGATTTGGAAAGGCATCTCGAAATTCAACGGGGGACCGAGAGGAGATGTAATACTCTTTTTCTTTACCATCTACCTCAGTTAGCACAGCCAATCCTGTTTTGATGAACGGAACGCTCCACGCACGCTTCCCACCAGATGCGACCCGAATACCCCAACCTCCGTACTTTATCCAACTGTAGTGACGGACTTCTAATGCCCTGATGTCCTGAAATCGAAATTTTCTCGAAAACATACCGTAACGGAATAGTAAATGTTCTTCCGTGACCACCACAATCAGCATGGTGAAATTAGTTAAAACAAACACGGAGAACACTGCCGTTAGGCCCATAGCGGTGTAAAAAACGGCTGCTTCTATACCAGACATCGCACCCTTGAAAGCAACCGCAGTCAGAGTTCCAGTGGACACCCCGAGCATCCCTGCAATTACGGCAATTATCGTCCAGCTTGCCCGGATCGATTCTGAGTATTTGACAGTTGTTATAGGACTACTTGGAGATGTGGCCATCGGTCAATCTTTGGTGTGTCCGTATCTTCCCGTCAAACACTTTGAGACCATAGCTCACTAACGAACACATATTAAACATCAAATCATCGCTCCCGTGTCCTATTTTCAGATGGTTAAACAACGATCGGGATAACTAGACGTAATACGCTCACCTTGGGATAACAGGCAGGACCAATCGGGATGGCCGTTCTCGATCATGAAAAACCGTCTGATGAGCGACCCGCAATTCAGTGTCTGACCAGAAGTCTGCGCCCGTGTTGTGATTTCGATCAAAGTTAGGGAAATCGGAGCTGGACACATCCAGTCGTATTCGATGACCCTGCCTGAATAGGATACCGGTTGGCATCAGTTTAATGGTGTATTCATTAACGGCCTTGGACTCTGTCAAGCTAGGTTGATCATAGCCGTTACGATAAAGAGTACGCATAATGCCATAACTTAGATTGACGGCTAGTCCATTTGGGTGAACATCGATCAATTTTGCGGTGAAATCGGTCTCCGGACCATCTGTGCTGGCCCACAGTTTTAGCGTCACAGGGCCAGTAACCTGAATGTCTGCTTGTAATGGGTCGGTTTGATAAACCAAAACATCATGGCGCCCATCAAGAGGAGACTGGTCACATGGCGCTGCCTGCGAATTTTCACTCATTAGGCTCATTACTGGATTGGCGGGATCGTAGTCGTATTCGTCGGGACGTTCACCAGCTGGAACGTCCCGGGTGAGTACACCATCGCCAAAGGGCGTATTCGCACCACCCTTACTGCTCAAAAAAAAGTCAGTGTATCGTGTCCTGTCGAGTGGCCATTCGTTCTCAAAATGCCACGCGTTCTCCCCCATGATAAACAAGCGTACAGGAGCTTCCTTGCCGATACCCGTTTCGTAACCCTTGAAGTGGTGATCGTACCAACGCAGGACTACGTCTTCATAGCGTGCATTCCCTAAGGCCCCATGATCTACAGGGCCAAGGTCCGCTCGAAGGTCACCCGAGTCATGGCCCCATGGCCCGATTACCAAACGATGTTGGTCGCGTAAATTAACCGTACCGGCTGTAACCATACCGGTAAAATTATCGGCTGTACCTAAGAGACGGTCCCACCATCCAGTCAACTGGCAGGTCGGCACAGAGACTCGTGGGTGAATCTTATTAAAATCCCAAACATCCAATCCCTGTTCACGATAGTACTGACGTAGCATTGGCGAGATTGTGGAAAACACATCATCAGGTATCGCCTCAAGTGGCAGAGACCAAACCCACTTATATCGCTCGATTGTCTTCCATTCCTTTGCCGCCTGATCCTTAGACACAGGACCATGTGAAAAACCGGCACGTCGTCGGGCATCAACAGCCATACCGTGGGTCCATTCGAGTCTACGGCCAGTCTCGAATACTCCGAAGTTCATATCCGTTGAGCGAGCTGACATTCCACTGGCAAAAAGGGCTTTCAAAGAAGGTGGCTGTGCCCCGGCCAGACGCCAAATACACCACGATGGATAAGAGTGGCCCCAAGTTCCTACTTGGCCATCACTCCACGGCAGAGCCGCTGCCCACTCAACGGCATCGTAGCCGTCATCAGCGTCGGATGTTTTCTCTGCCTTCGCAAACTGCCAGACCCATTCGCCCTCAGACTCGTACCTTCCTCGAATATCCTGAACAACGACCGTATAGCCTCGACTCGCTAACATCCGAGCCGAGGCTATGTAGCGCTCATTCTGCTTATCGTAGGGGGTGCGACATAAAAGAACCGGGTAATGACCACCATCTGACGGGTGATATACGTCACCTCGAAGAACAGAGCCATCACGGACCTCACAGTCCAAGTTTTCTTCTATGGATATTGAACGGTTGTCGTAAGGGGTAACTACCATTAATCAGAATCCAATCTGCACTCTATCGCAGTTCCATTCATGCTAAAGAGAGTTCCATCAACTCTTCTCCCCAAACAACTTGGCCGTCAAACACCTCAGCTGCCTCAGCGTCACGTGCAGCAGCCATTTGCGGTTCACGTAAACGCGGCCCAACATGAACCATAACCAGTTGCTTGACTCCGGCTTCAGCTGCTGTTTGCGCTGCACCGCGGATACTACTGCTGGACGAGAGTTCCTCGTTGTCCGACATCCGAGCGTGTGTTTCCCAACACATCATCATAAGAACGTCAGCCCCTCTGGCAAGTTCGGTGATGGGAGGACAAGGACGAGTGTCTCCCGTCAGAACTACCGAACGCCCTTCTGCCTCAACGCGATATGCCAAAGAGTCAAGATACGGCTGTACGTGTTCGGCATGAGATGCGAGTACTCTCCATCCATCGCCATCAACCACATCACCTGGTCCAATTTCACGAACAACGACCTTCGGCTTTCTACGGGGCAACTGCCCTCCCCTAGCTTCATAGGTAGCTTGGCTCGCTGGATGGTGTACACGTGCTAGCCAATCGTGGGCAAATAGCCCTGTGTCCTCATCTATTATCCCGTTGGTGAACCGGTCGGTCAGCAGTGGACCGTATACATTGAGCGTTCGATCTACGGGAATATTTTGGTCCCAGCGGGTGAGTATAAAGGTGGGGAAATCGGAATCGTGATCGAAATGATGGTGGGTAAAAAATACGTCGTCCACCTCAGTTGGCGATATACCGGCCTTTACCAATTTGTGTGTGGTCGCAGGTCCACAGTCAAAAAGTAATTTTTGACCAGACACCTCCACCACATATGATGAACCGTATGCGTCGGCGGTCGGAGTAGGTGTTCCGCAGCCCAAGATGGTAATTTTAATACCGATGTCTCTGAACCTCCAATCTAATCAGCTTCAAAATAAGCCTGTCGCAGAATAGCAGGCGATCCACACGTGAGCCAACCAAGTATTTCGCTAGGACTTGTTTTAGATTCCAGATAATGTTGTGGGCTAAGATACCGAATAACCCCTTTTACGCTTTGGAGCTCCGTGATTTATACCGTATTGCGTGGTAGTTGTTTTGATAAATCTTGAGTCACAGACCGGCTGTTCAGTAGAATTTAGGCAACATCGATCTATGGCTTTGCAGTACGACCATAGGTTTCACAGTTAAACGAAACTGGAGGTTCTTCCTTGACCAATATGAGGGTTAATAGGGTTAAGGCTAAATTGGCGGCTGGCGAACGTGCAGCGGTGCTGAGTGGACTACCTACACCTGATTTGATCGATCTGGTGGGACCGACCAACATAGACGGCGTTTGGATTGAGGCAGAGCATGGTGACGTGGATTTCAGTGATATAGGAGACCACAGTCGAGCAGCAGATCTTTGGGGAAAGACACCAATAGTGAGAGTTAACCAGAATGACGAAGCTTTAATTTACAGGACTCTCGATCGCGGTGCACAAGGGATAGTGGTACCGCACATAAACACTCGTGAAGAAGCTGAGGCGGTAGTACAGGCAGCGAAGTTTGCTCCCATCGGAAGGCGCGGCATGTATACGAGTCGCCAAGGATACGGTGTGTCAAACTACTTTTCCGTCGCTAACGACCACACGTTGCTCGTTGTGCTCATAGAAGATATAGAAGCTGTCAATAACTTGGACGAAATTCTCTCTGTAGATAACATTGATGTATTCTTCGTTGCACCCTCAGACTTGGCGCAAACTATGGGCCATATTGGTGACAATATGCACCCCGATGTCCAATCGACCGTGGCCGATACATTGGCTAGGATCAACAGCGCGGGGCGGTGCCCAGGCACACTGGCAACGGACGGCACACTCGAACATTTCGTGAGCCTAGGGGCAAGATTCATCATGCAAAGTATTAATGCTTGGCTAGAGAACGCGGCAAGCACTTACGCGACGAAGATAAATGGTTCCAAAGGATAGATTTGTTGACATCAACAAGAGGAGAACGGACTACCTATGAAGCGCCTATCAAATAAATGTTTGAGTCCAACGCACAGTTGGGATCTGCCTAGGTTGCCGCTTCTATTAGTAACAATATCGGTGACCTTGTTGATCGCTATCGCTTGCCGCTCTGGGGCACAGGTACCCCGAAAAGTAGAAATGCCGATTTTGCAACCAACTCGGTCTGCCGACGTATGTCAGAATGAGGCTTATTCTGATGAAGCACCGCAATTCGACGAACAGACCTCTTTGGCGTTTACAGAGCAACCAAGTGGTCTGAAGGTATACGACGTTAAAAAGGGAGATGGCGACACACCTATACCTGGTAGCACGGTTGGGGTTCGTTACACAGGATGGTTTGAAGATGGCTGTGTATTTGACTCAAATTACCACCGTGAAGAGCTGTTTGAATTCCAAGCAGGCCTGAATCAAGTAATACTAGGTTGGGAAGAAGCGTTAGCCACCATGCAAGCTGGTGGAATTCGGCGCGTTGAAATCCCCTCGTCATTGGCGTATGGGCCGTTAGGCTTTGCGGGGACTATTCCGCCAGACGCGACTCTTGAATTCATAATAGAACTCGTGACTGTAAAGCCACCGGGGGAATCCCCAGATTCCGGATCAGAAAATTCAAAAGAACCGGACGGATAGACGGACGTAAAGCTCAAGAACAGCTACGAACAAATAGTTGTCATCGAGGCAACCAGCTTCAGCGTCAATCATCGTTACAGAATCGCTTCTCCGGCGAGTACTCCAGAGCAGTGCCCGTGATCGACTGCGACTTGGCCGTTGACGATTACAAATGGAATGCCCACAGGCGGCTGCTTGGGATCCTCGAAACTGGACACGTCGTTCACGATGTTCGGGTCAAACAGCACAAGGTCTGCGAAATTACCTGATTTAATCGTACCTCGTTTAGAAAGCTGGAATCTGCGCGCCGGATTTTGGGTCACACGTTGCACTATTTGCTCCAACGGAATTCCGTGCCTCCGTCGGAGACGCCCGATTACTCGAGGGAAAGCTCCCCAGGCTCTAGGATGTGGAAGCCCCCCGACAGGTATCGCATCGCTGCCAACCATATAGTCGTCTCGGGACAGCAGTTCCATTTGATCCGCCTCCTGCTGCCGCCAAATACGAACACTCTGAGGAGGAACCCCTCTATGACCACAAGCCAAGTTCTCCTCGCGCATTACGTCCATCACCATCTCGCCAATCGACACCCCGCGGTCACGAGCAACATCACCCCAGTACATCCCCTCCAGATGTCGATTACGTTCCGATCTTATCCATGTCCAGCAAGTGTCAGCGAACACTTCACCTGCCAGCATATCAACGTAGCGCTTCTTTTCTTCGGGATCACTGAGACGCTTCATTATTGCTTCCGGGCCACCCTCGTGGAACGAACCTTGGAAATGGCTCATTGGAAAACTCGATCCAACCGGATAGGGATAGCACTCGAGCGTCACGTCAACTCCCTGTGCTTTTGCTAAATCAACGTCTGCAACCAGATCATCAACCATCCCTGCTTCTTCGGGATGAGTACGATAATGCTCTATATGAACTTTAACTCCAGATTGACGCCCAATCTCTAACGCCTCCTTAATTCCTCCACCACCATATGAACGTTCTTTGTTATGAGTCCTTATGTGGGTCACATATACGCTGTCCATAGACGCAACGGTCCTACAAAGCTCAACGAGTTCCTCCGTGTCGCTGTACGAATGAGGAAAGTAAGAAAGGCCGGTAGCAAACCCAACAGCACCCTGCTCTATGCTCTCCTTGACCAGACGTTTGGCCTCATTAAGTCTTTCCCCGCGCAAGGGCACGTCACGCATGCCAGCCGTACTTACACGTATAGGACCATGACCAACAAATGTCGCAACGTTACATGCAGTCTTGAGATGATAGTTAGCCATAGCGGCACTTATTGAGGACATGTCCAAGTCTTCAGGCGGCAAGCCCAAAATACCCGACAAATACCACCTATACATACGGTAATCGGGAGCGGATTAATTATCATACGAAATACCGTCAGGATCAATAATCTCGGTGGTTACGCCCTGTCGTATACCGTTTTCGTGTTGCCCGTCGACGAGCAATGCCCCATCTGAATGAGCGTGAGTATCAATGAACCCAGGAGAGATAACCAGACCCCGACCGTCTATAACGCGCGCAGCAATTGTGTCATCTATTTGCCCTATAGCTGATATCGCTTTGCCCTCTACCCCGATGTCCCCAGGGTAACCAGGTTTACCAGTACCATCGACTATAGTGCCACCCTTGATAAGCAGATCGAGCATTTTTCTCCCTGTCTGGTATTTATTTGTACTTGTAAAGACTGAATGTAACCCTACATTAACGCAGTCCAGCCTGCGTGCACACTGACTGTACGAGCTCCAGTACCATCGCTACTATAACAACCTGCTGATCGACTTATGTAATGACTGTACAGTCATTACATAAGTCGATCAGCCAGAAACTAATTTTGGGACGATATAGTGTGGATAATCAAAGAATTCAAGAGGATTGCCGAATCCAGAACCTAAATCGCCTGCCGGCTACTAAACCCTGCGTCCAGTTCATGCCAATAGCCCACCTCTGGCTCCCCAACCCGCCAACATAGCCAAATACGTCGATTCTCTCGCACACCTGGGAAGTCCACAAGCCCGGTCCGCAGATCTCGAATCTCTATTTTTTTCTCTGCCACCTCAGTAGCCAATTCATTTATGCGTCCCCTCAGTTGGAGAACAGTGTCCTCGCATTGACGAATCTGTTTGTCCACGTCGCTTTGCCCATTGTTACGAACCACATAATCCAACTCGACCAGTCTCTTCTCACTCACTATAAGAAATTCCCGAGGTTCTTCAAGTTGCTTGAAAATTTCGGTAAGCCAAGGCAATAGTTCGTTAGCCGCTTGTATTGTGTACGTCCGTTGGTCTGGCATGAGCGGATGTCTTTCAGTCACAATGAGAGGCGAGGATCGCCAACATCAGTGCAGTACGGGTCTTACCAAGCTTTCTCGAGTCAACTGCCTATATTTTATTGGAGTAGAAAGAGCATACAGCCTAACAAAGCTACTCATAATGAGTTCATTGACCCAAAATTTGCGCTGATCACATGAATATTCTGGGCACAAATAGGTCCATCGGGACCTTAGACTAGACAGTATGTACGATCTAGACAATTCTCATCGTGGGGTGTTCAGTTGATGGAAAAACAAGGTCACCAGAAAAAAATCGTTAACGACCCGGAACCGGGAATGCCTGTTAGTGAATTGGCTCGCCGGACGGGGTTGACACCTGCAACCATAAATTTTTACGTGCGTTCTGGCCTACTTCCTAGCCCAACAAAGACCGGTCAGACCCGTGCTTTGTACGGAACCAACCACGTGTATAGACTCCGACAAATCCGTGAATTGAAAGAGACCGGGCTCCCACTCAAGATCATACGTATGATCGTAGAAGGCGATCCACGACTATCGGGACTCCGAACTGAACCATCGACAGAGGGCATGGGTAATACAGCTGGAGTCGCTTCTTTTCTGGGACAAACTGGCCTGAGTGAAGAATCATTGCGTAAGCTCTTCAAACTTGGGTTGCTGTCAAGTGGGCAAGTTGATGATGTCGGACAACCAATCTTTGACGGACAAGACATCGCGGCTGGAGTTGCATTTGCCACTCTACTGGAGAATGGCATAAGCATGGAATTGATCGAAAGACATGTTGAGTACGAGCCGCTGGCCAGAGCAGAGGCATTATTCCTAGCAGAACACTTAGCTTATACTCGAAGAGGCGGGAGATCTGTGAACGTAGATCGGTCTTTAATTTCCTCTTTCACCGAAGTGCGCAATTACTTACGGCTAAGCCAGCTAGACTCTGCCTACCCTGAATGGCGGTCCGATAAACCTAGTTAATACTAAAA
>CAZXXH010000061.1:0-11465 GCA_964644645.1 uncultured Dehalococcoidales bacterium | reverse complement strand
ACACCATCGTTTGACGGTGATATTTGAACACTATCTCCGTATTCAAGAATCCCATCTAGATCCAAGTACGTTCTAAGATCTTTCCGCTCAAGTAAGGTTGTACCTAACTCGGTGGTTACAGACTGATCATCGCTCCCCGGAATAACTAGTACGTCGAGGTTGATCAAGATCAACGTGAGAAGTGTGACGCCTAACCCCAACGCCACGATTAACGCAAACGCTCCTACTTTATTCATCTTCAGACCACCATCTGCACGCTCTCAATGAGTAGTGTTCACTTCCTAACCAATACAGATTCCTCACTTGACACTTTTGGATCCCGATGATCCAAAAACCGAATCACTACATAAATCTATGATCCTTTCAATTCTAGAGTCTGCTACTCTCAACCCTTCCAGCACTGATTTCATCGATCCTCTTGTGTCATCTCTTACCTGAGGGTCTGGCACATCTATACCACTGTCTCTAAGACACTGAGCAAACTCCAACAAACCATCCTGTAGTTCGACTTCGTTTTCCTTGGATTGGGTTTTTGAAAATGTGACCTCTTCAAGAACTGGCAAACAATCGTTTAATGCAGCCTTACTCTTCGATTGATAATTAGGGTCATTAGCAATGTCTTCTTTTAGAGCCATCCAATTCACTGTGCCGTCGGAGTGCAATACCGGATCACTGACATCATGGCCATTTTCTCTCATACTAGCTGCAAATCTCGTGGTTATTTCCTCATCAGTTGGCGGAGACTCCACACGCAATGGGTTGGGCTGGTTTGCTGCCTGTTGCTGGTGTTTGGCTGTCTGCGATTCACTTAAGTAAGCTACTCCTGATTCACGGTCGCTCATACCGGAACAACCGAATGTGACTAAAAGCATCTGCGCAAGTGCTACACCGATGATCCAGATCGTGCATCTGACGCTGGCTATGCACGCAGGGATAACCTTATCTTCCTCCATTCCCTCCACCCGATCGTCCGCCAGGTCGCCCACCAGGTCTACCCTGGCTTCCATCTCTCCCGCTCAAAGCCTGTTCGCGGCACAAATCGACGATTTCTCTCTGACTATCATTTAGCCTACCTATCGCCTGAAATACAGATCCCATCGATGAACGCACACCGTCGGAAAAATCAGGATCAGGAACATCAATATCATTGTCTCTAAGACATTGCGCAAATTCCAAAAGATTGTCCTGAAGCTCGATCTCATCTTCCCGTGAAATACCCCGTGCAAATGTGGCTCCCTGCAGCAGAGGCAAACAGTCCTGAAAAGCAGTGCGCGTTTCTGCACTCTGGAAATCGAATTTAGGGTCCTCAGCAATACTCTGTCTAAGCGCCGACTGATCAACTGTGCCATCAGCATTCAGCACTGGATCCGGGATATTGAATCCGTGATCTCTCATGCATGTAGTGAATCTAGTAGTGATTTCCTCATCAGATAAGTTCTCGTTTTCGGCAACAACACCTAGTATTTCTGGCTCATCTGTAGGTTCAACAAGAGGCTCAGACCGCTCACCAGATTCAATGTTGCCTGTACGAGCATCGTCGATTAATTGAGCTTTATCTATTTTGGCCACGCCGGCACTGGATTGGCCAGCATTGAAACACGCAGTCACAATCAATAGCGCCTGAAGCACCACCACTCCATTAATTAGGCGACCAACGTATCTCATGTAAACCTCTATATAACGATATAAACGAATGTGTCTCGTGATAACAACGGACTGATCCAATCAAAGCGAGTGCGACCACTAATTGCCCATTGCGTCCCTTGTCGATTAATCACAATCATGGCGTATGTGCAAAGCGACTGCATCGCGCTTTTCACACCGTTCTCGACCTTCTTGGACTTCCGTTGTAGGCGTTTCTCAACACGAAGAGCGCCATTACCTCTCGCCTCCAACCTCACCGAATGGCAACATCAAATCATTGTTTAGACCAAATGTGAATAACTTATGAAGGTTCCGTTCCAATTGGCCAATCCTGAAAAGAGAGATGTTTGCTACACAACGACGTAGCTATTGTGATTTCACAGGCCTTATCAGCACCCTTACCGAACGGCTGATCAATTGATTCTGATTCTAGGATCGATCAATCTGTAAAGTACGTCAATTATTAGATTCACGATGAGGAACGTTCCTGTGCCCAACAGAACGAGAGCGCTCAACATGGGAAAGTCCTGATTACGAACTGCTTCCAGAGAGAGGCGGCCAAGCCCCGGCCAAGAAAATACGTTTTCTACAACCACCGTGCCCGTGATGAAAGCCGCTAGCAGTATTCCAGCGTAGGTCATCGGCACAATGGAAGCGTTGCGGAGAGCATGCTTTAAGATAACTTTTTGCTTCGAGACTCCTTTAGCGCGAGCAAATTTAACGTATTCCGAGTCCAATGTGTCCAGCATTGAAGACCTTACAAGCCTCAGTATCCCAGCCGCGGGGGACCACCCCAATGTGATACACGGGAGAACATAATTCTTCCATGAAGGGTTGAAAAGGCCGGAAGTAGGTAGCCATCCCAGATATACGCTGAATATCAAAATTGCCATGATGCCGAACCAAAAGTCGGGCGTCGCCTGTCCTACAAGTGCGAACGATCTTCCAAATATATCCAGACGTGTGCCTCGAGCTACTGCTGACCAAATGCCTAGCGAGACCCCTGTCAACATCAAAAAAAAGTAAGCGCCAATTGTGAGTTGGACCGTTGGAACCCACCGCTTTGCAATGATTCTAATGGGCTCTTCGTGGTAGTAGAGTGACTTTCCGAAGTTAAGCTTTACCGCACCTCTAAGCCAAATCAAATACTGCATTGGATATGGGCGGTCCAGGCCCAGATTCTTGCCCCATTGCTCCCAATGTTCATGTGTCGTGTAGTGGCCGACGAACATGTGCCTCGGATCGCCAGCAGCGCGCGAAAGCGAGAAGACGACGATAGTCGAGAACCACATAACAAAGAGACCTAAAAGAAGCCGCCTGACGAAGAAACGAACCAACGTTTGCTATTACCCTACGTTTCTTACACTGCCGGTATACCAAGCCTCGCGCACGTACGAAAGCCAGAAAAAGCGCCTAAACCTGCTCTGTTGGTTGAGGCCATGATCCTAACCAGCGATCCCTATACTTATTAGTTAAGCTCTTACGCCCGGGTAGTCTATTCCACATTGCGTACCGTCCGATACGAACGCGGGTTGATCATTGAATTTATAAGCCATGCAGGTACCCTAGATAAGCCGGGACAAGGACAAAGATCTAAAATAGAAACAATAGCGTTGTTGTTGGTTGTTCAAGGAACGAATTACCCGGTACCCTGTATTTATAGAAACCAAGTTGTCTTATCAAATCCACCAAGTATTTTCTATGACTCGAGCACACTAACATGATTGCAAATGTCTGAACCAGTAATGGACCCGCGATTCGAATATTCCGTAAAACAGACCCATATTGTGCGTCCGCCGCGCCAAAATCTCGCAACGTTTGGGGTAACCAAAGTCCATTACTACGTTGTAACCGAGCCGGTATATACAGACCTGAATCCAGCGAAGGGACACCCCGAGGCGGTGGTAAGAGACGGGATTGTTACTGCGGAGCGACCCAGGGTAGTAACTCCACAGTATCTCCTCAATACAGAAGGGTTCGGCACTGAGGCCCGTGAATTCCTGACACACCTGCAACGCGAATATGGACCATATTCACCTGGTTTGCTCTACGGGTATAAAAACGAACCTGAGGGGACCGAGATAGTGTCAGGGGACGCTGACGAAGTCGCTAACAGGATTGCCGCCCGTCTTGATGAAGAGGAAAAGGTCCTAGACGCCGTTATAAAAGGTGTCGATGAGCTTTGGGATGTATCGTTGATGAAATTTATATTTGAATTGACTAATAACTCGGTGCGATCAAATGTGGCCGACCTTCAATCGTCAGGACTGCTAGAGACCAAACAGGGGATCCCAAATGACGCTCGCAGGCGAATAGATTGGATGCTCGATGAAGCACGTAAAGGAAGTGTTGATCCCTCAGACATCCACAAGGAACTAGAAAGATGGGACCTCTTCGGAGAATATCAGGATCGATTTTTTGAGCTATTCAAGCGGAGATAAAACGAGCTCAACACAACCTGAGAAACAAACTTCAACTGCCAAACCCACGCACCCACAACTCTTCCTAAAGCACATCCTTTAAAATCCTGGGCTAATGCTCCATCACCTTGCCACCATCAAAATTGATGCACTGGCCCTGTAGATAACTCCCCCCTACACCACAAAGAAAGGCGATAAATTCTCCTACCTCATCACCATCGGTGGCCCGTTGCAAAGGAACGCTGCGTGAGACCATTTTCTCCCAACTTTGCGTCCCCAACATATCGTCCCAGCGCACAGTCTCTACAAATCCTGGGCACACAGAGTTGACATTAACGCCGTGGGGGCCTAATTCACGAGCCAGCGACTTTGTCATAGCATCCACTGCTGCGTTGGCGGCGCCATACACCAACGAGGACGGCGGTCCGATTTTTCCGGCTATCGAAGAGACATTCACAATTTTCCCGCCATCGCCCTGTTCAACAAGCTTCTTCGCTACTGCTTGGGCACAATAAAAACTACCAAAAACCTTGACAGCGAACACGAGACTAAATTGGGAACGTTCCAACTCTATAGCCGGCACTCGGTCCGCCCCTTTCGGAGAAGCAGCGTTATTAACGAGAATGTCTACGCGCCCTAATTCCGAAACTGTCCTCTCAACCAGTTCGTCCACAGACTGAGCATCCGAAACGTCTGATATTACTGGTAGAGCATGCGGGCCCATTTCTCTAATTTCGTCGGCAACGCTCTCAATATCGCGCCAGCCGACCGCCTTCTCGTCCTCCGGGTAGGTGGCCGGGTCTCGTCCAGTTCCGACAACCACCACACTGGCACCACGACGCGCCAACGCCAAAGCAGCGCCTCGACCTATGCTCCTCAGGCGACCAGCACCGGTTACTATCGCCACTTTGCCTTCAAGTTCACCCATCATCAAACTCCTGATTGACGCTATATAGGCTGTCAAATTAACTGAGTTGGTTCCAAACTACTAACGCAGTTTACACGTACAAATTCGCTGGTATGGTTGGCAAGTAAGCCGATCTGTTCAGTTTATTTAATGACGCTTCCGCGGCGATACCTTTGTGGTGATGGCTAATTCAGTGGACTTTTTATCAACAGAACAGTTTCATGTAAATCGTCGTCCGTGGCGCGGTCTAATACTAATTGGATCAACATTCATGCTGTCTGCAGCATTATCGATATACATAAGTGCGTGGGCCGCATCTGATCGTATAAGCGCTCGCTCGCTGTTGATGGTTGATACACCTGGCGTGGTCCGAACGGAAGGTAAATCTAACGTACAGGACATATCGTCATGGTGGGAAAACGGGGTTCTTTATCTGTGCCCACTCCATTGATTTCAAACATGAAACGGCTAAATGTTCCGGGTGATCACACCCTGTTTCACTATGCCTGGGTGATTGTTGCCGTAGCATCATTTGCACAACTATCAGGTTCTGTCATCCTGCGCTCATTTGGTGTCCTCGTAAATCCGTTAATGGCAGACTTTGGATGGAGCGCCACTGGAGTTGGTTTCGTGTACGGCACCATGTCCATCGTAGCGGCCCTAATGGCCCCAATAGCAGGATGGTTAAGTGGACGTTATGGAGCTCGTAAGACGATGTTCGCCGGTAGTGTCCTGTTTCTGATAGGCATGATTTGGACGGCAAGAATAGATGATTTATGGGAACTCTTCGTGGCGTACGGGGTAGTATTGGGTACGGCTAAGGCGCTATTCCTAGTACCTGTAGTTCCGGTTGTTGCCATCTGGTTCAGACGCCATCTCGGCCTCGCCACAGGCATACTGATGCTCTCATGGAGCGCGGGGCCTGCAGTTGTCGTACAACTAGTCGCCGTACTACTTTCGACCTCGGGTTGGCAAGCAACCTTCCTTTGGATCGGCGGGATAGCGACAGTGATGATGTTAGGCTCGATTGCTATTTTTCGCGATAGCCCTGAACAGGCCAACCGGCGTCCCTACGGATGGCGACGTGGTGAGAACATAGTTAAGACTTCAGGGCAAGATATCGCTGTAAGAGCCAGTAGATTCCAGGGTTACGTTTACCGAACCGACGGTTTCTGGAATCTCATTAACATCCACTTTCTAGGCTGTGTTGGTCACTCGATTATCCTTATCGGTATAGTACCGATGGCAATCCATCACGGCATGTCACCTCTCGCTGCTGCTGGCGTGCTCACAACCTTCACTGGTGCCAGCCTAATAAGCCGATTCCTCACTCCTGTATTGGGGGAATCCATCGGTTCAAAAAGCGTTATGTTCATCGCACTAGCAGGCCAAGGCTTATCGGTACTACTACTCCTAGGCAATCCCAGCCCGACCATGTTCTACGTTTTTGCTCTGGTATTCGCCCTGCCGTACGGTGGTGAGGGCTCGGCATTCCCAGTGATTAACCGTCAGTATTATGGCCAAGCACCTATGGGCGTCACTTACGGTTGGCAACTCCTGGGAGCGGGGCTCGGCATGGCCCTAGGGGGCATACTGACAGGGGTTACGTTCGACCTTACAAACTCCTACACAGTCGCCATAGTTATCTCCGCTTTATTTAGTCTTACCGGCGCGTTCTCAGTCGTACTGCTCGAGTCAACCGATCATCCAATTATTCCGGACTGGGACTCCGACGATAGAGTGACTAATGAGCCACGCGTCGTGCAGCCTGACACGGCAAGCAACCCAAACTAGGACGCAACGTTGAACAACCGGCAGCGCTGGTCAACTCTACTTCTTATAACTCCCTCTACACAGCACATACAATTGCTCGTATAAACAACACGTCCACGAGGATATTAGAGAGGCGACTTGGCCGCTCACTGCCTAGGTTTGTGTCTCGAGTCTCGGGCTGTTTCTAACGTCGTTTATGCTTGGAGCCCTATCGATAACGGCGTCGATCACTGCAGGACCATCGAACGCCAGGGCCTATGCCATTGCCGACGGAAATCCTTTCGGGTCATGCACCTGAACGCCAAACACTCCGAAACCCCTAGCAATACCCCCGTGATCTACATCACCGAATAACGTTGGTGTTCCTTTCTTGAAAATCGTGAAAATTTTGAAAACTAAGTTGACAATTTAAGACTGCATCTCTATCAACTGGATCTGGTTGTAAGTCAAGACGACTGCCGCGAACAATAGTCCGACGGAGACACGGCAACATCGTCCGGAAACGGAGGAAGCGCTAGTACCGGCTCAGAATGGGATGTAGATGATTCTGAGAAGATTGAAGGGATGAATATGGCCGGCGGTGGAAGCGACGTCGGAGAAGGCAGGCATTGGAGAGAGTCCGATTTTGAAGGCAATGTATATATCGTCAACCCAGACGGCAGCAGTTACATCGTTTTGGTGCCGAACCTTGATGCCCCAGGTACCGAAATAAGTGATATGCAATGGATTCACGACGGAACAACACAGGAAGCGCCCGTTGGCAACAAGTACAACCCGATTACCTGGATGGATTTGTCGCAGGAAAACTATTTTTGGGCACAGTTACTCGGACGTGCGTCAGAGTTCGAAGTCGAGGTGAAAGTTGACAAACGCTTCGAGACTTGGCACGAGCTTCTGGAAACCAAAATAATCGACGTTATAGAAGATGACTATGGCGGTGAAGACACTATCAATATGACCACGGACTGGTACTTCACCCAAACTGAGCCTTCGTAGGGTCATTCGATAAGTGGGTTAACCTGAACCATGCTTCTCAGATACCCACCGTTAGGCACGTCATAGAGGCGACACATCGCAAATATGATGGGCGAACAAGAACGTATCTTTCGAGGCACGCTGATCATCGAGATACGCCCTACCGTGTTAGTGGACGTGGAGTAGGAGATGAAACACGACGGGCAACTGGTCGCCCAGAGTCCTAGGCTGTCTAACGATCGGGTCCATGTCTTCGACTTCGAACTAATAGACAAAGACCATGTAGACGTGCCCCCTAGTACATTGCAATTTTCGGGGGCACTCAATAACGGTCCACGTAAGCGACGCTGACGGCCAGTTCACATCACTAACGTCTCAATAAATACTGGCCATTACGAGGTGACTGAGAACACTTTCGAATCAGCCACCCCTAGATCTGTAGAGCGTTTCTTAGAAACGGATTCCCTCGAAATCTGCTACCGGTAACGCCCATCTGCTTCTGACTGCCACATATCTGGATATACCCCTATTCGGCGCTTTATTTCGTCCGTGGCATCTTCAAGTGCTTTAGCGACATCATCGGAGATATCCAGATTGAACGCGGGGGCATTTAAATGTACTTCTTCTGCGCTCCGAGCACCCACCAAGATAGTTGTTACTCTTTCTTGGCGGCGAATCCACGCAAGAGAGGCATGGGCAGGGTGAACGTCGATTGATGCCGAAATGTTCTTAATCTCTTCGATAGCAGCAAACATTTCGGCCTCTAAACCCGGTTCACTATGCAACGAATTGGGCCTTTCGCCAGAGAACAGCCTGGATCGGGCTATACCAACAGGAACATCATCGGCGGTTGCATAACGTCCAGTTAGTAACCCTTGAGCAAGTGGGCTATAAACCATTAGACCTACACCATGGGGACGGAGTAACGGCAATATTTCATGTTCGATCGGACGCCACAGCAAGTTATAAGGAAGTTGATTTACATCGGGTGTCAACCATGCCAGGCAGTTGTTGAGATCCACCACTCCAAAATTGCTGACACCAATTGCCCGTATCTTGCCCTGTTCCTTCAAGCGCAAAAGAGCTGTAGCACTCTGCTCGAACGGCACATCATGTTTCGGCCAATGGACTATGTATAGATCTATGTGATCGGTCCCAAGTCGCCTCAAACTGCCCTCGCACGAAGCGACGAGTTCTTCGGGCACCATGTTTGTAGTTTTTGTGGCAATCACAGCGTCATCACGGCGTCCTGACAGCGCGCGCGCCAACACTTCTTCGGAACGCCCGTCCCCGTAGAGCTCAGCCGTATCAAAGAAATTAATTCCAACATCCAAGGCCGCGTGGACAGCGGCGATCGAATCTTGGTCGTCCTGTTCGCCCCAAACTTCATCGCCAGCGAAAGGCCAGGTTCCCAGTGTGAATTCAGAGACCGATATACCACTTGTTCCCAGTTGTTTTTGTTTCATCGATCAGAACTCCTTAATTGGAACAAACAAACTTAAAGCGAGCGCGGTTCGGAAGATTATGGCACAAAGCCACGATTAACTTAACCACGACGTGGTGAAACAGTACCGTCTGTATTCGAGACCCTGCAGTCCAAACGTGTCGTCGGATCCGTTCGTCTACTTGGGCATCCAACCAATGAAGATAATCACCCGGCCACTGATAAACTTTGCGTTAGGGTGCCCATTATGAATTCAGCCTATAACGCGAATTTCATACAAATCAAACAGTCAGTGCTGGTCCTGCACAACGTGCTGATTCTCCCCACAGCAAAACCTTACGAGGGATTGTCAGCTATTCCTTTTGCAAACCGCACACAGATTAGATTGTCCTAATAGCCGGGCAAGCTAAGGGAAATTACATTATGACTAAACGCATATTGATCTGGGATTCGCGTCCCCCGGCGATTCGGGATCGGATACATGACGTCTTAGCAGCCGCAAACGGATTTGAAATTGAAGTTCACGAATCTCCCCAAGATTTGGAGGCGGTGATCGAGGGAGCGGAAGTTGTAGCAACAGCTGGGCTATCTTCCAACGCTTTCAATCGCGCGAGGAGCTTGCAGTGGCTACATGAGTGGGGAGCAGGTGTGGACCGGGTATTACTTCCAGAGATTCGAGACAGTACGGTAGCTTTCACGTGCGGTAAGGGCAATGGAGGTGTAACTATGGCCGAGTGGGCCATGCTGGTAATGCTTATGTGGAGTAAAAATGCCGGCGCCTATCTCAAGTCACACAGCCGCAAGGAATGGTCTCCACTGGATCAAGACGAATTAACCGGAAAAACTGTCGGTATTATCGGGCTTGGTAATTCAGGTGCAGACCTAGCCCGGAAATGCAAAGCCTTTAACATGAGGGTGCTTGGGGTTAGACGTACTAAAGAGCCATGCCCTCACGTAGACACTCTATATCCTTCGGAGTCCCTCCCAGAAATGCTTGCATTATCGGATTTCGTCGTGGTTACTGCACCTCTGACTTCGGAAACTCGAGGAATGTTGGGTGAAAAGGAGTTCAAAGCCATGAAGTCAAACAGTTACCTCATAGTGACCTCACGTGGTGGTATTGCCCAAGACGACGCGTTACTACATGCACTGAACAATGGCTGGATCGCCGGGGCGGGCTTAGATGCCCACAGTCTTGAGCCTTTGCCGAAAGATTCGCCGTTGTGGACAGCGCCCGGAGTCTTAATAACACCCCACACCGCGGCTGGAGGTCCAGGGCAAGGCCCTAGGAGTGCTGAGATCTTCATAGATAATCTTCGTCGTTACGTTCAAGGAAAACCGTTACGTAACCTCGTTGACAAACAGGTGGGATACTAACATCCATGACAGGTATCTATGTATCTTCAACAGGTTGTGACTAGAATCTCGGTTAGAGTCAACTAACATGCCGCAAGACAACAAATCGGTCCCTGAGAAAGCTTCGATCGACACGTTGGCTCTCATCGGTTCCGAAGTAGGTCGTATGGAAGCCGCTGGCATGATGGGTTTGGCGAATCACCTGCGTGGTCTCGCTAACCTGATCCACGAGGGCCACCTCGCAGTCATTAATCTTGACGATCAAGGCATCACTTTTGAAGTAACCAAGTTGGGCAAGGAATCAGGTGTTGGTCACTTTCTGTCATTGCCAGAACAACCCTTTGAACCGCAGACTGTAACCATTGAAGAGATACAGAACCGGAACACTGGACGAAGAACGCTGGGGCGAGATGAAGTCAACTACACAGATGATGAAAATAGACTAGTCGACTCTACGTAATCTAGTGGCTCGTAATTTCTGCATTAGCTTAATACGGACATCACCATTTAATAATCGTTCATAAGAACGATCTAAAACATCTATATCCGCTTCAACATTGCCTGTTTTCGGACGAGCGAGATATTCCTGCCAGTCGTCCATCTGATCGTAGTAGAGCGCTTTCTCAAACTCAACTTGTTCCTGTATAACAAAAAGATGCTCCAGGTCTCTGGACAACAAGATCTGTTCGGCTCCTTCGATATCCTCGAGCGCGAATAGTGCCCGAGTCACATAACCGATTCGACTAGAACCGTACTGGTCTTCGATAAACATTTCCAGTCGATGCGGGCGAGGATGGACATCAACAAGCAAACCTCGTTCACTCAGCGCATTGTGGACTGTCCTGAAGGCGCCAACGACGCCGTGGTTCGGCACTCATCATATCGACATCGCGAACACAGCTATGTGGTATGCCTGGGTAGGCAGTTTGATATCGCAAATATCCGC
>CAZXXH010000060.1:11253-11598 GCA_964644645.1 uncultured Dehalococcoidales bacterium | reverse complement strand
TGAAATAATTGTTGGTATTATAGCTCTCGATGATTGTCTGGGCCCATAAACATTCCCGAGACGAAGTACCGTGACATTTGTAGAGTTATCTGCGCTTAATGGCTTCACGTATAACTCAAATGATGCCTTAGAGACACCGTAAGGCGAAACCGGTCGGATTGGATGGTCTTCCGTAGCAGGCAGAGTATCTAGCTCACCATAAACTGCCCCTCCTGAAGAAGCAAAAATAAGTCTGGGGCAGCCAGAACCCTGTGCAGCACTCAACACGTTTAGCGATCCCAGTATGTTGGTTTGGGCATCTAGTTGAGGTGAGCGAACAGACTGAGTGACACTGACTTGTGCCGC
>CAZXXH010000060.1:10859-11243 GCA_964644645.1 uncultured Dehalococcoidales bacterium | reverse complement strand
ATGACTTGAGGGTGCCAGGCGTCTATTTCCTGCTTCAAGTTAGGATCGTTGACGGACATTTCCAGGATGGTGCCCCCTCCACGTACATTGTCATAGTAGCCAGTACTCATGTCATCTACAACAAGCACTCGATCACCACGTTGAATAAGCCTGTCCACAAGATGGGAACCTATGAATCCCGCTCCACCTGTCACAATAGAAGTTCTCGGAAAGTTGTGAGACATAATTAAGAATATGGAGTCGTTCTACTTTGCATTTTCCAATATTAAGAAAATCAAGCCAAATTTATTGGTTTGACAAAGCCAATCACCCTCTACTTATCCATGTCAATGTAAGTAGTTATTCCGGGCCAGTCATGTCTTGTGATTATGTACTTGCCTGCGT
>CAZXXH010000060.1:8167-10798 GCA_964644645.1 uncultured Dehalococcoidales bacterium | reverse complement strand
CTCGCCCTTTTCGTCATCTGTTTATAGTGCTTGAATCCGCTCTCATCGATCAAATTACCTGCCGAATCTTACCCACAGCTGCAATTACTGTCTGTGAAATATTGGCCTTAGCGGAATCCGCATGACGGTAGAAACTGTCATCTGAGTGAGGGATTCCGTCTTTAACCGATTCATTGATGATCATTCCCGCTACATAAATCCCAGTAAGCCGGATAAGACGCAGGGTATCTCTCAGTTGACGTACTTTGGTCTTCCGCTCATTAACGACAAGAACCATGGCATCCGCATATGCAGTCATTGTCCGAGTATCCACCACGGACATGATCGGCGGGCAATCAATCAAAACTAGATCTGATTCGTCGGCTGATTGTTTCAGAATCGCTTCCAGACGTGGATTCCCCATCTCCACAGCAAATCTTGCCGAAGATTGTCCGGAACACACAACTTGCAGATAAGAACTATCCCCCACCGGAACACGACTTGTAACGTCGTTTAACGTTAACCGACGATCCCTAAGGAAATCGTAAAACCCAAACTTTGCCTTTGGGAGTGCCAAAGTGTCGGCAAGGCACCCATGTTGAAGATCAGCCTCTATGACTGTGATCTTGATCCCGCTCCCAACCCCAGCTTTCCCTAGGTTTGCAACCATTTTGCTTTTACCTTGTTGGTTGAGATCGGACGTAATCAAAAGTGTTTTAAAATCTCGTTTATCCATTGCGTAGCGAATTGCCATTATGAGTTGTCTGAAACCCTCAAACCCCTGAGGGCGCTCATCGCGTTTGGAGGTGCCTGGTTGAGAGTGCGTATCCTTTGTTGCCGACCTCGGAATGCGACCCAGTAAAGTCACCCCTGTTTTGGAGAATGTCTCATCCCACTGCTCAATACGATCACGGGTGACATGAATTAAGACCGATACCAAGGTGCCAACAAGGATCGCCAAAAAACCGCCTATAGCAGCCAATCGTTTGGGTTGAGGACTGATAGGAGAACTAATAGGTCTAGCGGCTTCGATGATCCGAACACTCCCAATCACCCCAGATTGAATTAGTAATAGATTATCCAACTGCACTCTATCCTTGACAATCAATTGTCTCGCTACGTTATCGAAATGTTCGATCTTAGCTCTTTCATTCGTATCGACAAACGTTTGAGCAACTATATTGACCATTGCCGCCGCGTCGTCAGGATGTGGTGCAGTTGCTGAAATACGTATAAATCTTCCCTCTACTTCAGCGTTGATCATAGCTCTAAGTTGATAGGTATCGTATTCCATACCGAGTTGTGCGCTCACAATCTCTAAAGTCGGCTCGACGACTATCATTTCTACATATGTGTCAGCCAATGCCCCCGGCCGGCCACGGGTAAATGATCGAGAATCTTGCAATCCGCCATCGGCTCGCAAGAACAATCTAGTAGAAGAGAAATAGACAGAGTTCTGCGCGTTCCCGTAAAGATAGCCACCAATCACTCCGACACAAGCAAATATCGCAAGAATCCACCAGTAGCGCAATGGAATTACGATATAGGGAACGAGATCGATAGTTTCGTCATTCCCGTGAAGAGGCTGAGTGCTATCGATTTTCAAAACACAACTATCCTAGCGCCAAATTCAACCTAGAGGATAATCCCTTTAACCGAAACCGTTGACCGCTTCGATACATTCCCTAGACAAACGTTCTAGCGCGGTTTTTGGGCCATCGAATACAGACCATTAAACGAATTACGAATAGGTCAATCGACTTGTTCGTATACCACTGCTAGCTCATGCATATATTTTGACTACGGGCCGTCTTCGACTTCTTGCACACTATCTGTAGACTGCGGTTTGGAGCCAATCCAGCGGCGTACAGTTCCAGTGATTCGCGCCCAGAACAAACGTATAGCCACCAAACTAGCAACCACGCCACCAATTACAACTTGGATCATCATCCCGATCATCGACCCAGCTGCATCGAGATACGCTTGGGCTGTTTGCTCACTTAACAACATCAGCGCAAACACCAGTAATAAGACGTGGATTGTTCCGACAAAGGTTTTCAAATCAACGCGCCCTTTCTGTTCGTCGCACCGGATTGAACGCAATAATGGTCCACAAGACAGACATTTTTCCAGTTACCGTAATAGTTTTTCACAACATGGTCCCACAAATTGCGTCTCCTTACAAAAGGAAGCATCCTCAGATCGCCCAGTCAACCCGCGCCCTACTTAAGACGGGCCGTTCTACCTTGGCTAGGCCTAATATCACGAACACATGTCTTCACTCCAGCACTTTCTGGAAGTCAAATTGATGCCCGTCGCCATACGTATAGTACGTGTACCCCGGAAGCAAAGCGAAATCTGCTCCAAAACAACTGTTGAAGATAAACCTGAATGTGTTCACTGCTGTTAGATCCAACGGTAACTGTTGTTTACAGGTTTTTGGCAGATACATCGTGTTCAGTATGCTCGATCGTTCCAGTAAGAGTTCGACACTCGGTGACGCGAATTCAGACAGATCTACATGCCCCGTTGTGCTTGACGGACCGTGATCACCTTGGATGATAATTATCGGCTCGTTTTCAGTTCTAGCCAATATGGCTTCGACTATTCCCAAGATTACCGAATTAACCACCACGACTTGATCCACGTAAC
>CAZXXH010000060.1:1271-8157 GCA_964644645.1 uncultured Dehalococcoidales bacterium | reverse complement strand
TACGCGGAACCCAGATGTTGCCAAGCCGTTGTGGGCCAGCGTTTTGTTTAAGATTCCCATCCCGCTCAAATATATACGGGGGATGTGGCGGTGATGAGTATAAGTATGAAAAAGTAGGCGATGGGTCCTCAACCACGTCAAGAATAAGTGGGGCGTTTTCAACGAAATTATGGGCGCCAAATCCAAGATGCCACAAGTGCTCAAATCGTTCCCGCGCAGCGATCATCACAGTGTTGTCGAAAACCAGTTCGGAAAGCGGGCTAAACATTACACCCAACAAGCCTAGTAGTTTGTTATCCCCGTGATGCCTACTGGTCGTCCAAGCATTCACTGTATAGCCCATTGCCTCAACTATGTTCGCAACAGCAGTTGATTCGATCGATGTAGAACGTTTCCTAATTCCATCGTGCAGGTGCAGAAATGTTTTTAGTTCAGGGAGGGCAATATCGTTGATGTGCTGCATATTGAATGTAGATTTGAGTGAATACTCGGTGTAAAAATAATTTGATCGGCTGTTCGGTGCGAATTGGAATCCACGCCCACGCAGTGCCGCCACAAATGTATCGTTATCGTGCCCAAAATAGTTGGCGAGCGTATCGGAGGATGCATAACCGTCGAACACTAAGTAATAGATATCCGGGGAGCCACCGCTGTTACGCAAAGGTTCGTTGATGGCTGCTGCTACGTCGGGGACGAAAGCCGGCATAACACCGTCATCTTGCCCTGTTGGAACAACCGTAAGAGCAATATTGAACGCAATAAGAGTTCCAAACCCTGTCGTTGCACCGTCAAGGACCAAAGTCCAGTTCCATCTCCGGGTTTTTACCACAATAAATGCGGTTACCGTGGCAATTGAAACCAAGGGCTATAACGTCATGTGTCTGATGGGCCGGATTTCACCAATCGAATATTCAGCAAACGCGTTGTAAATGACACCATAGCCATAGAAACTCACTATCAATATCATCGTGGCCACAAGCGCCAACGGTGTGCTTTTGAGCCAGACTCTTAACGATAAACTAGCTACTAATATCGCTAAACAGATTGCCGTTATAGGGCCGAGTAGTTCGAGAACAACAACCTGTCCAGCCGGAAAGATTTCGTCCTCATGCCTGTTTGCAACAGCGAAGAAAACTACCGGAAAGGTTGCAGCCAGGAATGGAGCGGAATAGCTGAACATCAGGCGCAACTTTTTTGCCAGAACCGGCATGCCATATTCCAGAAAGGCTGTCAACTTCATATGCAATCAACCATAAAGCACGTCCGATGCGACGGTTATCCACTTGTCTTCTTTAATCGCGACTCATGAGCGGCTCATTTCAATCTTAGCTGCCAAAACGCACGAGCACACATGGGGCACAAAGGCGACTTCATCGAGCAATAGGTGTCAAACCCATGCTAGGAAGACCATCATTTTCATTTTTTAGTTAGGTTTATGCGTGTACTCGTTATCGCAAGTTGATCGGTACGAAATCGATTTCCTCAGGGAGCGACCAAAAAAGTTTGTCCTCCAACATTGGGATCTCAAATCCCAAACAACTCGAGAATATAAACCGGAACGTATTCACAGAGGTCATATCAACCCTTGGCGAGATTTTGCAACTATCCGGAAGGTACATCAGATTCAAAATACCTGTTCTTTCAAGTAACAAATCATCGCTAGGATTGACGCTGCTATTTGAAACCCCACGGTTCGTACCTGGCCCATGATCGCTTTGAACGATAATTATCGGGGGATCAGAGGAGGCCTCCAGTATTGTTTCAACTGTGTCTATTAGCACGGAGTTAACATAAACGATTTGGTCCAGGTATTTATCCCCTGGTATCCAACGGTTACCGAGGCGAAAATATTCTATTTCCCAATCGTCAATCAACGAACCATCGCGGTTAAATATTAACGGTGGCCTAGGCGGCACGTTATATATAAACGCTAATGTAGGCGCTGATTCATTAGTTAGAGACACTACCGCAGGCATGTGTTTGGGGAAGTTGTGTTGACCATAATCTTTCCTCCAAAGACCAGCTACTTTGCGTTTTACACTAGCAAATACTCCTGCATCAATAAGCATTTCTGAGAAGGGACTAAAAATGGCCGAACGGACGCTAAATGTACGAGTATTATAATCTATCTCACTTTGGCTATTATAAGCATAAAGTTCATATCCGATAGCACCAGCCAGCTGACCAACCACTGAACTTGCAAATGATATTTGCCGGTCCATCAATCCATGTTGGCTCTTGATCAACTTTTCGACTTCTTGTTGGCTTTTGTTATACAAATGCTGCATATTAAATGTAGTGGTCAGGGACAATCGTGTGTACGGATAATTAGCGCTGCTTCGGTCTAGTGATTTGAAGCCTAATTGCTTCATCGCAGAGAGCATGCCAGAGTTATCGAAGTCAAAATAATTTTTAAGCACGTCCGCTCGCCCATAGCCATCAAAAATAAAATAGTAGATATCAGGGAGTTCTTGCAACGGATCATGTGTATCCAAATACTGCGCGAATTCTCCAGGAATCGAATACTCTTCAGGCGCCATACGCTGAATGACTAAACGGCCGGCGTTAAATATCAGTAACATCAACAACATAGTGTTGACCCATATCAACACATTAAATGACCATTGTTTAGCACGTACCAGAAACCATATTCCAAACAGGCCTATCACACCTAATAGCGGCAACAGGACCAAGCCTCGAAACACAACTAGCCCATCGACGGTATACTCATTTAGTGTGAGTAGCAGCACATAGGACCAATACAAAATAATAATCCAGGTGCCTACGTTAGCCACCCTATAATTACCACTGATAAATAATGATAGAAATGCTAAACCAATAAATAGAGCGATATACGTAACTATTATTGGTCCAATTATTTCATATATTCTAATGTCCTCGATCGAGTGTTCAGCTGCTAAAAATATTATGGGCAGCATGGCAGCAGCAAATGGCGTGAACCAGATACTGATATCGGAGAGAGCGAGAACTGGTTTTAGCTTAAACTTTAGGAGTAGTTTCATTTGGACTCGTTAACTTGTTGATCGGCAAGCTTTGCGATGTAATCCGCGCCAACGGTAGCACTTTTGCCAACATTGAATATCCATTGGTTACGAAGATCCTGTAGACGTGACGCATTGTTTCCAGAATCATTTATTAAGGCGGTGATCCGATCTGGCAAACCACCAAGTTGATCAGTGGGAACCCTAATACCTATTTCCGGGCGAAGCTTTAGCTCTAATGGTTCAAGCTCTATTCGCTGGTAATCCGGGTTGTTAACCTTCATAGGCAACTCAATAAATACAATCGGTCGAGCCAACGCAAACGCGTATTCGAGCGCTATCCCAGACCAATCAGTAATCAACAAGTTCGAAGCCAACATGGAACTCTCCGACCCTGTATCCCGGTCGATTTTGAAGCTCCCTGTTTTCCCAAACCTTAGTTCTAAATCCCGGATCAAAGGGGTCCGGAGCCGCATAGTCATAGGGTGGGGTCGCACAGTAACTTGGAGGCCTGCTTTAATCATTACGTCCACAAGCTCTTCGCCACAGGTTTCAAGCAGCGCATGATCGCCCCAACTCGGAGCGATGAGCACATGAACATCAGATTTCGCCGTCCGGGGAACAACAGATCCTCCGGATTTAAGCAAAACATCCAAGCGGCTGGAGCCGTGTTCAACGAGCTCTCGTCGCTTTAATCCATAAACTGTTTCTGCAGCCTTTGCTTCTTCAACATGGTGTTTGCCCACACACAACAATGAATCGAAATGGTCAAACGCTCCCGGTCGGTACACCATGTGCATGCTCATAATGGCATGATGAACGTATACATACTTTTTCGTGTTGGCCGATCGCTTGAGTTGCATAGTCTCCAAATCAGGCGTAGTAGTGACCAGTAGACCAGCGTCCAACGATGCAAAGAGGTGTGTTCGGGCATGACCCGAGCCAATTTCAAAGCATAGTATCTTACCACTAGCGCAAGCCAAAACAGGATCGTCCGGTGAAGAAGTGACATAGCAGATTTGTCGGTCCAAACGCCCTATAAGTTCCGTGACTAAGGGGAATAGGTGAGGCGCTGACTCTGGACCCTCCGAATAAAAGACAATTCGACGACTGGACGATGGCAAACTTCGGAAACGATACACTTCCTGCCAAGCTTTTAATGCCGACTTAATTCCCAATTTCATTACTCCCTCGTCTTGTCGGAGACAGCTCGGTTTGTATCAACTGCTAAATTTACTGATGATTTTGGAAAAGTCTAATGCGGACGAACACGTTACCATAACCATAAATGGACCCGTGCCCTAGCCCACCCGAGTCAACAACCAAAATATGCTTCGTTGATACAAATTGTGCTTAATGGACTAACGTTGGCAACCGACATTAGATGCAGCTTCAGATTTAACCTCGTAACATTATTCGGCTTAAGAATCATGGCTTGCCACCGTCGAGATCGATGTGACAGAGCACGTGGCAACTAATTGCTCAATACTGCCTGATGTCGGCGGCTCCGCCTCACGACTATTTAATACCTCTTTATTCATTGTTACGGACCTCATCGCTCTTACTAGATGATTGCCAAATACCAATCCCTGAAGGATGATTACTACCTATGACATTTGAAGCAAAGGTGACTCCGTGGCAGCGTTTGGGCGCGATTCGTACCGTAATCGAGAAAAACGGGTTCGCCCGACTGATTGAGGCCCACAATGGCATTAGCGGGCTGATCGGAGAGACCGCTAGTGTCATGAAAGATGGCCGTAGAGTCGTATTTGACGGATTCTGGGAGAGTAGCCTAACGGACTCAGCTTCGAAGGGACTCCCTGACGTTGAATTGATTGGAAGCGAGACACGTCTTACCACAATCGACGAAATCCTAACCGTTACTACAAAGCCGCTGATCGTAGATGGAGCCACTGGCGGTGAGTCAGCTGCATTTCGTTACCTAGTACAACGACTCGAGCGCCGTGGCGTTTCGGCCGTGATCATTGAAGATAAAGTTTTTCCAAAACGTAACAGTCTGGACTCCGTTGCTGAGCAACATCTCGAGGATCCAGGTACATTTGCTGAAAAGATCACCGCAGGGAAAGAAGCCCAAGTCACGCCCAATTTTATGGTAATCGCCAGACTAGAAAGCCTGATTGTTGGTCAAACACTGCAAGATGCTTTAAATCGAGCAGAGGTTTACATCCAGGCCGGCGCGGATGGAATCATGATTCATGACAAGGGAGTAACACCCGACAATATCCTGGAGTTTGCTAAATCATTCAAAGCCATTTGCACCAAACTGAGTCACCAGCCAATCCTAGTTAGCGTACCGACCACCTATAACTCCATAACTGATAAACAACTGGTTGAAGCCGGATTCCAGATCGTTATCCACGCAAATCACCTAATGCGAGCCTCGCATAAAGCAATGCAACAGGTAGCAGAATTAATACTGACGAAAGATAGGAGCTTAGAAGCCGACGACCTGTGCGTACCTGTCCGCCAAATTTTCGAGACTGTCGGCTATGAGCGTATAGTTGAGCGAGACAAACTGCGCGCTGAATCTAAACGTCCAAAAGAAACGGTAATCATCCCGGCGGCGGGTAGAGACAGTGTACTGCCAGGCCGCCCCAAATCTCTTCTAGACATTGCAGGGAAATCCCTTTTAAAGCATCAACTGGAAGGATTCGGATCGCTTGGTCTCCGCAATGTATTTGTTGTGCGTGGGCACCGCAAGAACATGTTCGATACAGCAAACGGACTTGAACAGGTTACGTTCGTAGACAACCCGGACTATGAGAGTACCCATTCTCTACGATCCCTGTTCTGTGCGAGACAGGCTATGCGGGACGGCTTTCTAATGGCGTACTCGGATGTACTGTTCTCCCCTGACATCATTGCCCAACTGATGAACACAGATAGAGATATTGTGCTGGCTATAGATGACTCATACCAATATCACCGCCACGACGTACAGAAGCGCCTAGACTTGGTAGCAGTTCAAGGTGATTCGCAACAAATACGGCGTACTCTTACACCCGGACCGGTTCAATCTATTACTTCCATCGGCAAGAAACTGCAGATAGAAAAGGCAACTCACGAATTTATCGGATTAGCATATTTTTCGGCTAAAGGAGCACACATACTGGCCGAATCGTATGACTCGTGTCTAAGGAACGGATATGCTCCTTTCCAAGAGTCCCCTACTTTCGCCACAGCCGCTGTAGCCGACATGATCCAAGAATTGATTGACCGTGACGTTCAGGTTTCAGGCCTTGGAGTACACCAAGGATGGATCGAAGTACATAATCAGGAAGACATTGCTGCAGCAGAGAAAGAAGTTACTGCAGCAGCAGCAGCAGCGTCGCGATGAAAGCGAAAGTTTTCGTGGAAGCGTTAACCGCGCTTGGGTATAAGTTCTTCTCCGGCGTACCCGACTCGACATTTGGCTCACTATTTTGGGAACTTGAAAACAATCGTGAAATTCGTTACCTACGTGCAGTACGAGAAGACGTTGCTCTCGGGGCAGTGAGCGCCGCACACCTCTCAGGTTCCAAAGGTGCGGTAGTACTTCAGAATTCCGGTCTTGGCAACCTTGTAAACCCACTCACTTCTTTCAGTCTCATGTATCGTATCCCCGCTCTCCTCATCGTAGGGTGGCGCGGACACGGAGGCCCACCCAACGATGCTCCTGAGCATTGGATTATGGGCGAAAAATCTGCGTCGTTTTTCGAATTCTTCAATATTCCATATCGGATTTTGGAATTGGAAGCGTTTGAAGAAACCGTTCACGATCTAGTGGAGGAAACTGTTGAGAGATCGATTCCGGGTGCTCTGTTAGTACGCTCAAAGATGATTGGATAAACACGTTGGACCGGAACAAAGCCATGGAGATCATA
>CAZXXH010000060.1:0-1261 GCA_964644645.1 uncultured Dehalococcoidales bacterium | reverse complement strand
TTGCGCTGAAAGATCGCGAAGCTAACTTTTATATGATTGGGTCAATGGGGCTTGTGTCATCACTAGGTCTTGGAATCGCGCTACTCAATCCGGACCGTAGAGTTTTCGTGATTGATGGAGATGGAAGTGCTTTAATGAATCTCGGAGTGATCCCGTTGATTGCCGTGGAAGCCCCTTCTAACCTGATTCATTTGGTATTAGACAATGAAGCTTATGAATCCACCGGTGGCCAGCCATCGATTACGACCACAATCAACTTGTCGAAAATTGCCCGTGGAGCCGGTTACCAGTCATCCTCGATCGTCCGAGGAATCGGAACGTTGGAGAAGAGTTTAGCTAACGCCCTAAATCGCAAAGGTCCATCATTAAACACGGCCAAAGTGACCATATCTGCTGATCACGATGTACCACGTGTCTCACATACACCTCTGGAAATACGTGATCGGTTTGCTAGCAGTGTTTCCCGTCAACGTATATCAATTCAAAATCAAAGCGAATAGCAGATCCTACGACTATTTTATGCGAGCAGTTATCACAGCAGCAGGGCGATCCTCACGTCTTAGGCCCCTAACAAACAATCTTCCAAAAGGCCTGCTGGCTGTAGGCCAGTCTACGATGCTTCGACGTTCGGTCGAGGCCCTAAGCGCTTCAGGTCATGATGAAATCATAGTAGTCGTTGGATTCCAACGAGCTAAACTCATGGAACATTTGGGTCCATCGGTGAAATACGTTCATAACCCGTTTTATGAGACCACCAACAATTTAGCATCCCTGTGGTTTGCTCTCTCACGGTTTGGCTCCAGAGAAATGACGTACCTCCACTCGGACCTCGTTTACTCCAAAACTCTTCTGGAACGATTCCTTAATCGCAAAATGGGTACAGATGCTGCTCTATCCATCGATTACAGTCCTGTTGATGACGAAGCTATGAAGGTTAAAGTTGACGATGGCAGATTTATCGAATCCAGTAAAGATATTGCTTTGCATAAAGCTGCTGGAGAATGGATAGGTCTAGCGTATTTTTCGGACCGGGGTGCTCGGGAACTCCACAAGAATATGGACATTTTACTAGCAGAAAAACAATTCCAAGAATACGATACGGCAGCATTCAATAGAATGGCTAAATTGGGTTCAAATTTTTCGTTGATCTCTACCGAAAATGAACCGTGGCATGAAGTCGACACCCCAGAAGATTTGGACGACGCTCGCCAGAGGTTTGGCGGCCCAGAGATAACGTGACTCCCTGTCCACCGCCTCGCGC
>CAZXXH010000059.1:10369-11825 GCA_964644645.1 uncultured Dehalococcoidales bacterium | reverse complement strand
GTTCGCAAGGCTGACAAGTTGCATGTCATAGACAATATCGTGCATGTTACCGTCATAGCCAAGAAGCACGCTGTTACCGCCACCGTAGCCAACATCACTTGCTTCTGCAAATTGCCTATCTATTAGTTTCCATGTGATATCGTCAGACGGACACCTCTCACTGAAATGGGTGCCCTTTAGATCGTCCTTGGCGACCAAATCCCTGTAGGCATCATTACAATCCATCAGGCGGCCACCTAGAGTTGAAATTACGTATGGAGAGTCCAAATCTTCGCCAAAAGTTAACGTTTCAGCTGGTGACAACGACATACGAAAAGTGGGCGAAATTGTGCGACTCCAAGGAGCATGGGGGCAATCCTCCCAAGAGGGTGAACTTCTCGCGGCTAGTGTGGACTGGGGGGACGGCACCGACACGGAGCCGGCGGTAATCGTGCAAAGTTCGGGCGAGATAGATGCTATGCATATTTATACGTTCCCAGGTGGGTTCACCGTTACGGTCAAAGTGATGAACGACTTTGGGGATCAGGGCATGTCACAAACATCTATGCGGATTGAACCATAATCGTAGGTTCACTATTTCAGATATCAAGTAAGATCGATACTCACATACTTGAATTGTTAATCGTTTTGCACGAACTTATTTGTGAACGCGAAACTGGAAACCAAGTCATCGTCTATTAAGCTACGTTGTTTCATCCAGTCGCTAAAGTGTTCCCATCGTTCCGCATCTTGCCATCCGAATGTAGAGATACCATTTGTCCAAAGTGGTTTTAGCAAATCGACCCCTTTACGTTCCAGCGGTTCATTAATAGTCTCGGGGTTAGCTTCGATCAGCGTTGTGATCGATTGCTGAGGGTTGGCTTCTGCAAATTCGAATCCCTTGCGTAATGCGTCCACAAATTTCTTTACGAGATCAGATCGTTCCGCAAGATTCGCTTCACTGGTCACCAGGATCAGTTCGTAAAAGTCGGGTACGCCCCAGTCTTCCATACGCATTATGTTGACCGTATGGCCTTCCAATTCCATCAAAATAGACTCGTGTGTCCAGTACGCTCCCACTACCGCGTCGACAGTACGACTGAGTAGAGCAGGAACCAGATCGAATCCGACATCGACCAAAGAAACGTCATCGATTGACAAGCCGTCTGTTTCAAGCATCGTGGCGAGTAGGCCTTCATTCAAAGGTATTCCTGGGTAACCTACCTTTTTACCAGCTAGCATTCCAGGCCGCACCAATCCAGATTCACCCAGTGTCATGATTGAATTTAACGGATGTTGCACGATACTCATGACGGAGACTACTGGGATGCCTTCACTACGCGCTAGCAGTAGATCAGGCTGATAACTGATTCCAAATTCGTCGCGACCCGCTCCAACCAACTGCAAGATCGAAGAGGGGTCAGCTGGCGTGTATACATTTACGTCGAGTCCCGCTTCAATGAAATAACCCTGTGCT
>CAZXXH010000059.1:0-10359 GCA_964644645.1 uncultured Dehalococcoidales bacterium | reverse complement strand
AGCCACGAAAACTCCAACGTGGTTGGAATTAGGGAACCAGTCCAGAGCCAACGATACTTTTTCCGGGGCTTCCCGTTGAGTGGACTTAACGGCTGAATTACTGTCATCGTTACAGCCTAAACCCCAAGGGATTGCTAAACACACAATTGATAAAAAGACCTGTGTAAATTGTTTATTGAAACATCGGGTCTTCATATTTGTTGACCTTTCCTACCTTTCGGATAGTTTCTCAGTGCCCAACGCTCTGTGACACTAACTAACAAGAATAGCGTTATTGCCATCGAAGAAAGCCAGGTTATCGAGGCGAACACTCTCGCGGTTTGGAATTGAGGCCCAGAAACTTTCATGAGCCATCCCAGTCCTCCTTGTGCCCCAACCCACTCGCCTATGACGGCTCCGATAATTGCGACAACAGCAGCTATCTTAAGCCCAGAGAATAGGTACGGCAGCGCCATGGGAAAACGCAACTTTGTGAAAACTGTTCTTTGCCCGGCACCCAGCGTACGCAACATGTCTACCATCTCGGGATCGGTGGAACGTAATCCATCGACTAGGTTTACGACAATTGGAAAGAATGAAATTAAAGCTACGACTATGATTTTCGACGTCTGTTCTGGCCCAACCCACACTAATAGCAATGGGGCTATCGTGATAATTGGGATTGTCTGAGAGGCGATCACGAACGGGTATAGGGAACGCTCCAAAACGCGGGATGTCACTATCGCGATAGCCAAAACACATCCAAACGTAGATGCAATTGCAAAACCTATAACAACTTCTTGTGCCGTTATGACGGCGTGCTTGACAAGTAGCGGGGCGGAATGGCCGATCTCAGTAGCAATTACCGTAGGCGCCGGTAACAGCCACGTTGGCACATCAAACCCGCGGACTGCTGCCTCCCATAGGATTAGAACTGAGACTCCGAGCGTCAACGAAGGAGCCCAATTTGCCGCTATGGCTCTTATACCGGTCAGTTTACAGACGAAAAGCCTATTAACCATAAATATCGAGCCGCTACCTGAACGGTGAAAGCATGCACATGATTATTCTCGGCTGCCGTTCCGACAGGAGCCAGCCAAAATCGACATAACATTTCTCCTGAGGTCAACGAACTCCTGGGTTGTGGCGATTTCATGGTGACGCGGTCTTGGCAGATCATCAACAAGGCTGCTGGCAATCGTGCCAGGCCTAGGACTCATGATGTGAATGGTGTCGGATAGGATTAGCGCCTCCTCTATGTCATGTGTAACCAGAAGAACGACTTTGTTATCCCTTACAAGAGATTCGGCTAGCCAGTCTTGAAGGTCAGATCGTGTAATAGCATCTAATGCCCCGAAAGGTTCGTCTAAAAGTAGTACCCCACGATTTGGCAGCGTAGCGCGTAGCAGTGCAACCCGTTGCCTCATACCGCCTGACAATCTCCATGGCAGTTCATTTTCGAATCCTTCTAGCCCGAACTTTGGCAATAGAGCCTGTGCCGCCTGTAAAGCTACGTTGCGTGCAAAGCCTTGAACCTCTAATCCTAGGGCCGCATTGTCTAATACCGAACGCCATGGCAAGAGGAGATCACGCTGATGCATGTAAGCAACTGATCCCAGCCTGGATTCTCCAGTTTGGTTCCCGGAGACCGGTTCAGACGTAACATGTTCGAACTGATGTTTGCCAGCATGATTTATTGACACAGCGCCGGACGAAGCGTCGTCTAGTCCGGCAATGATGTTGAGTAGGGTGCTTTTGCCGCAGCCACTAGGCCCAATTATTGCAGCGAACTCCCCTGCTGCTACAGTGAAACTGACGTTGTTGAGTACCCCAAAATTATCCGAACTGCCTTGTGTGAAAACTTTTGATAGGGACTCAACAGAGAGTCGAGTACCGCGCGATCTACTAACCGGACGGTTCTGGATTTGATCAAACACGAGACGCCAACTGCAAGGTGGGTGGCAGTTCAGGTTCGCCGTGCATTAGTCTCCAATCCCTACGCCGGAATTAACCAGATCAGGTTCAGGGGTCGGCAGAATTAGGGTCTACCCTCTCAGCCCGACTGTTCGAGCTCCCCCGGCGGCAGTTGTTCTGAGCCGAGTGTACTCCAAAGGGTTTGGTTGCTTCAAATACACCGCATGATTCGTTTCGTGAGTTCATATGTCTGAAAGTATGATTTGTGAATATGGCTGTATAGTAGATTGCCGGCTAGCCGGACCGCGTCTAGAATTTCCACTACATGACCGTAAGTCGCATATTTGAACAGGCACAATCAAAATTTTTGTAATGCAGATGGAAACAGGTTGGTCTTCAGGTCGCAGAGGATTTATTCGCTCAGTGGCAGAGCCCGGTATACCGATCAATCTGCCTCTGGCGTCACTGTTCCTCGCCTCTGAAGAATATCCGGAGCTCGACATCGTGGCCTATTTAGGTAGGATCTCGTTATTTGCGAAACGGGTTCGTCAACTCTTGCCACCTCGTAGGTCAACGTATGCCTTAATTAACGCAGTTAATAGGGTTTTGTATGAAGAGGAAGATTTCTTAGGAAACGCTCGCGACTATTATGATCCGCGTAATAGTTTTCTTTCGGACGTTCTAGATCGGCGGATCGGTATACCGATCAGCCTCTCGGTTCTTTACCAAGAGGTGGCTCGTCAATGTGGATGTGTAATGCGGGGCGTTGCGATGCCTGGCCATTTCCTATTGGTCGCAGGAGAAGGGAGATCAGAAATTTACGTTGATGCTTTTAACCGTGGTTCCCTCCTTTCACGACGTGAGTGTATAGATGTACTCACTGGCGGCCGGAAAAGCTCAAAAACTACCATCCTCGGGTTAACTAGGCGATTCCTGACACCCGTTGGGTCTCGTGCCATTTTGACACGAATGCTGGACAACTTGAAATTGATCTATGTTGGTCAGAAAGATTACCCTAGGGCGCTATCGGTCGCCGAGCGTCTTCTAGTGGTGAACCCAACAGACTTACGGACATTGAAAGAAACATCTCATTTTCAAGCGTTAATTGGTGACGCCTCAGCTGCTGCTGAATCTCTCGAGACTTTAATGAGATGTGAACTGTCTGAACAGGATTTAACAGATGCCGGCGATAAGTTGAAAGAATTCCGAAACCGAGCTCAATAACATGTCCTGCCGTCATATTTATCACGCTCCGTTTCGAAGGACACATTGCCATTAGCGACGAATCAAGGACAACGATGTATGGCATTCAGTTGATGTTCTATCAGCATTTGTTAAGAATATGCCACCTATTTGCTGTCGTATGGCTGGGCTCAGGCTCCATAGTATTAGTGTTGGTTTCTTGTGCTAACGTCACTTCCCCGGCATTTAGTGAAACGAAAACCAATCCTGCTCTGAGTGCATCGACAGTCGTAGAAAACGCCCAAACCGCTATGCGAGCGGTATCTACTTTCCGTTTTCGCCTTGTGCACGAACGAGGGACCACACCACTACCCGGAGGACTTTCCCTGCGTGACATGGAAGGCACAGTGGTGATGCCCGATCGTATAGCGCTAGTAGCTGGTGCTACTGTGGGACGCGCCTTTGTTAAGGTGGAACTCGTCGTCCTGGGTGACATCACATATATGACAAATCCACTGACTGGCAACTGGATTGAAATTGCGCAGACAGAAAGCCCGATATCGTTCTTCGAACCCACTGCTCTTATTGCCCAAATATTGGACGAATTTGACGCACCGTATTACCTATTTTCTGACACGGCAAATAAAACGGTAATAAGAGGGACAGTAGGAGCGAAAGCATTCGCTGTACTTGTACCCGACGTCGATGAAACACGAACGCTGGATGTAGTCCTAGAGTTACATGCTGACTCGTATACAGTACATAAAGTAGAAATCACGGGATCTGTGTCCGACACTGAAGCTTCTAACATCAGACGGGTTTTTGAATTTTGGGATTTTAATGAACAACTTAAGGTTGAGGCGCCGAACTAACCCCAAAATTTTTGAAATGATTGTTCTGGAACTTGTAGCGTGTATTACTTAAGCATCTTAGCCGTGTCAGTTCTATGACTTGCTGGATGTGATGTTGGTCGGCGTGGTTGGTTACTTAACCCGACAAACGGGATGATGCCACTTTGATCAGTACCATCCGGCCCTACTTCCTATTTTTGCCGTTTTGCGCAGGAGTTTTCCTTGCAGCAGATGACCAGACGGTTATCGTTACCGTACTGCCGGAAATCATGCTGGACCTTGGCGTACCGATTAGCGATATCGATCGAGCATCATGGCTAATTACCGGATATTTGGTTGGCTATACAGCGGCAATCCCCGTAATGGGAAGAGTGGCAGATCGGATTGGCCACCGTGAGGCCTTTCTTGTAGCGCTCGGGTTATTTGCAATCGGTTCAGTATTTGTTGCTATAAGTCCGTCATTGGCCGCTTGGTTCGGTAAAGAGGACCAGGCTGTACAGTGGATGATTGGCGCAAGAGTTTTTCAGTCGGTGGGTGGTGGAGCTGTTATACCTATCGCTATTGTCGCCGCCGGGCACCTAGTGCCATCGAAGCAACATGCGGTAGCTTTCGGATTGATTGGCGCATGCGCTGAAGGCGGGGCTGTGCTCGGGCCACTATGGGGTGGCGTTATAACCAATATATTATCCTGGGAATGGACTTTTTGGTTGAATTTACCGCCCGTTGCGCTAATAGCTATTTTGGTATTCCACACCCGGAAATCGCATGTTACTAAAGCGAAGGTTGACTTTGTGGGGGGACTACTTTTCACGGTAGGCCTTGCAGCGATAACTCTGGGTCTAACGGGGTTAGGCGGACCATTCCAAAATCAACTGTGGCTTCTTTGTGCCGGTATAGTTGCGATAGCGGTTATGGTATGGCGCCAAAACCGCGTGAAGTACCCGTTCCTACCAAGTAGCGTGTTGGTAGGTGTTCGAGTACAAGGTGCCAATGCGACTCAATTGCTCGTTGGAGCCGCTTTAATTATTGGTATGGTGACTATTCCGTTGATGGCTAACACGGTGTTAGGCGCGTCAGCGCTTGAGGGAGGCTTATATCTCCTACGGATGACCCTGGCCATAGCCGTGACAGCGCTACTTGGTGGGGCGATAACCCAGCGGTATGGAGCGCGGCCACCGGCAGTCACTGGATTGATTTTAGTTGTTATCGGATATCTCGCTATGTCGCGATGGGACAGTACGATAGCAGACCCTTGGTTGACGATACACCTAATGGTATCCGGCTCAGGTTTTGGTCTATTAATAGCTCCTATTACCGAAAGCGCTTTACGTCAAACAAGCGAGCAAGATTGGGGTGCACGAGCATCATTAGTAACCCTCTCAAGGTTGATAGGGATGACGTTAGGACTGGCAGCCCTGATAGCTTGGGGCACAGCTCGGTTCTCGAGTCTAACTGATCAAATTCCTCGGATTTCGAAGGATCCTGCTTCGGTTTCATTGTTCACTGATGCTGCGGCTAACGCCGGAGTCATTGTTTTCCAAGGATTTTTTGCGGTGGGAGCGGTTATAGGAGTGATCGCAATTGTACCGGTGATCCTGATGACCCGGCGCTAGTTGCTGAGGGAGAACCGTAACAAACAAGTAGTGGATTGTTTGATGGTGGCTTTGATGGACGCGAGGCGGACTGTAAGCCGAGTTCTGTCTCAGATGCGCCAGCAGTTTACAACTCGTGAGCCTTCTTCCTCCGGCACTAACTGTGTGCGGTCATCCATCTAGCCCTGTTGTTGCCAACAGGGTCACGCGGCCTACCCGGGGGCTGTCCGGCCCGCCTTAGCCCCCCTATTAGGCCTTGCACCGGATGGGGTTTACCTTGCCCTGCGCGTTTCCGTTCAGGCGGTGAACTCTTACTTCACCATTTCACCGTTACCTACTACCTATGGACAATAATCCAGTGGCGATAGGCTGTGTAATTTCTGTGGCACTTTCCGTCGGGTTTCCCCGCCCCGCTGTTAGCGGGCATCCTGGACCAGTGGTGCTCGGACTTTCCTCTGCCTGCTCCGCCGGTGGCACAATCAGCTTAACCGTGCACGATGGGTGCACGGTACCGATCTCCACCGTGGTATGTGCAGCGACCGCCCGTCCGCCTCGCGTGGCTATAGTAACGCAACAACTCTGGTACGTCTCCATATCAACGTCCAAAACAGACGTGCTTAGGTAGACCCATGGGTGATTGAAGGAAATAGTGGCATATTTTGTATAAGGGAGATTAGCTGACCGTGCCCTTGCGGAATGATATGTCAATGTGGTCATTCTTAACGCTTATGTCTTCAGTGAGGGCCGCTATAGCTTTGCCAGAATCCAGTGTGTTCGAATTTAGGGCTCGTACGACTAGTTCGGCTTTCGTAACTTCCCCGGTTCCTATTTTGGTTTTCTGCAGGGTGGAACGAAGGACCTCCAGAGGATTTTTTAGATCCATTAAACCTCCAGTACCTGATGCAACGGAGCGCACTGCCCGTACGAACTCACGCTCCACGGCACGAAGTTCCTGTTTCACAACCGTATCGGTTGGAGCAGCAGGCACACGTTGGTCCAAGTTACGTAGACGGCCAAGTTGCTTGATCTTTTTACGCACCTGAGCTTCCAGTGTTTCTGCCCGCCAGAGTGAATGTTGCGACGCGTTTCGTAGAGAACTTCTAACAGTGCGTGATGGGCAGTGGTAGTAGCGGTATACACGATGTGTTTTACTGCCATCCGCTCGTTGCCATGACCGCTTCCGCGTTAGACCAATTAGCTTTCGGCCGCAAACACCGCAAGTCGTCAGATTGCTAAGTAGGAACGGAATCTGGGTTGCAGGAGTTCTAATCGGTCGGCGATCGCGTATTAGTTGTTGTGCGGTGTCAAAAATGTTGCGATCAACGATCGGAGCATGGTTACTCCCTATGATCACGCCGAAGCGAGAATATGTCCCCACATAGACTCGATTGCGGAGCAATGCCGCCACAGTGGCCGGTGTCCAATAACCGCTTGATCTCGTGAGGGTTCCCTTGATGTTTAGAAGTGCGGCAATTTTTCGCGCTCCAATTTGGCTCTCAGTATTAAAAGTGTTGGGGTCCTTAGCGCCGGTATACCAAGCAAATATGTTTCTTACAATACACGCCTCCGTTGGTTTCGGTTTCAGTGTTCCGTCTAGGCCAGATTGATATCCAAACGGCGTCCGACCTAATACTTCGCCACGCTCAGCTTTTGAGATAATTGCTTCACGAGCTCTCTTTTGACTTGGCTTTAAAGGTTCATATGCACCGAGTAACAAAAGACCGCTTTGTAATGGATCTGTGGTATTTGTGTTTGTGCATTTCACTTCGGCGCCTACGGATTCAAGTGCTATAAGTCTGTGCACCAATTCGACCAAACCGGAGGCAAGATGGGAACTGTCCGGCAGCAACACTAGAGCAGGTTGACCATCTACGCCTGAGAAGTAGTCAACCAGGGATTGATACGTTTTTTTGTAATTACTTTGTCGAATCTCCGCTTGTGTTCCGAAAACCTTATGAAGGTAGTGACCTGATTCGGAGCAAAAGCGTTCCATGGAGTCTATCGCGGCGCTAACGCACGCGCCGCCATTCACATTCGCGCATGGCGGCCCTATATAGCCGACAGCTCGCATGGTTTTACTCTGCTGTCAATATCCTGCCGCAGGTGCCACAACTGATCAAATTGTCAGACGTTCTCAGTTTGGATTGTTCGCTAAGCGGCAGTCTCACACGACACCCTTGACAGACTCCTCGAGCAACCCGAGCGACTGCAACACCTGCTTTACGAGCCAATAAAGATTCATAGTGGGCCAGATCGCTAGGCGGGATATTTTTGGTCGCAGCAAGGCGTTCGGCACCGAAAACATTACATTCTCCGATTAGCACGTCTCTCTTTACTGCCAGGTCTTGCTCCTCGGCCAACCAGATTGTTTCTTGTTTTTGCAAACTGTCTTTGCCATTTTCATAAACACTCTCTGCTTCCAACTGTTCACTCTGCGCGGGTTCCAACGATTCTTGCGCTTGCGCTAGGCTGCGTTTTGCGGAACTATGTTCGGTTTCCACAGCCGTCAACTCGCGCACGCTAGTGATCGTTCCGCTGTATAGACGCTTTTCTAGCACAGAGACGCGTTCGTTAAGCGTTGCCACATCGGACTCAATACGTCCAACTTCTAGTTTGGCTTCTAGGAGCGTTATCCTGGCAGTTTCGGATTGCTCGCGTAGTTGGTCTAGGCCTCCACGTTTCTCGATAGTGGTTACAATCTGCGTGTAGTGTCGTTGTTTTTCCGCAAGTTTCTGATCAGTTGCTTGTAGTTCAAGAAGAGTTTTTGCAGAATTCAATACGCACCCAATCTTGCCATGTTGTTCAAACAAACACTATGGACCTAGTCTATGAACGTGAAATTGACGTGTCAACAAAATTGGTGAAAAAGCTAAATCCTATCCCATGTGGTGTAGACCAATGGGATAGGTGTACATTGAGTTCAGATCAAGCAATCACACAGGATGTGTTTTCACAGACAGGCCAAAATTTGAAGTGTCGTAAAACATGAAATACCAAATCCCAGAGTTTTTGAAGCGGAGACCCCGTACACGGATTATTTGCACTATAGGACCAACGACTGGATCGGTCGAGTCAATAATCGGTTTGATAGAAGCGGGGATGTCAGTCGCGCGACTGAATTTGGCTCACGGCACCTTTGATGTCCATCGTAAGTATGTCCAAGCGATCCGTGACGCCACACGGAATAAAGGAGCTTCAATAGGAATATTGGCTGATTTACCCGGCCCCAAATATCGTCTTGGCATGGTTGAAGGGGATCCCGTGAAACTTTCGGAAGGCGATACATTCACACTGGTTAGCGGTGGCACTGGAGCTGGCAACCGTGATTCAGCCGTTGTCTTACCTGCTGGCATTCATAATGATCTGCATGTTGGAGCTCATGTACTTATAGATGATGGAGCCATTCGATTACGTGTAAACCATATTGCAGGTAAGGAAGCCAGTTGCATAATTTTGAGTGGAGGTACTCTGAAATCGAGGAAGGCGGTCGCAGCGCTAGGCTGCGTTTCAACGTTGGAGTATTTCACAAACGAGACACGTAGCGCTTTGGATTTTGCTGTTGAACAACGGGTAGATTACGTAGGTTTGTCTTATGTGCGGTCCGACCGTGACGTTTTAAGAACGAGATCAATACTGGCGAAGTCGGAGGTGCGCCCTCAACTTATTGCCAAAATTGAATTGAGACAGGCAGTTGAAAATATTGGGTCAATTCTCCAAATTGCGGATGGTGTGATGGTGGCGCGAGGTGATCTTGGTGTAGAGCTGCCAATTGCAGAGGTTCCGGGTGTGCAGAAGCAGATTATCCGAGCAGCTAATCACGCAGGTAAAGTAGTCATTACAGCTACTCAGATGCTGGAGTCTATGATTGATTCACCTATGCCAACGCGTGCCGAAGCCACCGACATTCATAATGCCGTGAAGGACGGAACGGATGCGGTAATGCTTTCCGCTGAGACGTCAATTGGTAAATACGCTTTAGAAGCGACACAGTGTATGGCTCAAGTGGCTGACAAGGCCGAAGAAGAACTCAACCACAATAGATTCATAGAGGAACGCCACAGTGCCAATTTGCGTTCCGACGTGGTTGTTGATGACGCCATAGCATATAGTGCTGTACGGGTAGCGGATGCCGTAGGAGCAAAGTTGATTATTGCGTTCACTGAATCCGGTAGCACAGCAGGACGCGTGGCTTCGTTCCGACCTAAGACCCCTGTTTTGGGTATGGTCGGGGATCCAGCAGCCGAGCGGCGCTTAACTCTACGGTGGGGAGTGCAATCGTTGCGTGCTCCGACCTTTGCCAGTGTGCAGGAAATGTTTGTACAGGGATCTAAAGCTGCTTTGGATGCCGGATACTGTAAAAAAGGAGACCTTGCAATCGTTGTTGTAGGAATGCCCATTGGGGTCCCCGGTAACACCAATTTATTAAGGGTAATAAGAGTTCCCGAGTGAGCCAGATATATTTGCCAGGGCACTGTGTACACCACATTGGTAACAAATATATATGGCGGTCCCCGACGATTGGTTGAATTCCAGACCGTGTATTGACGGATTGTTTGGGGGCGTGTGTTCGGGCAGAGGATTCCAGATATTGGGTATACTGGTGGGGTCGATTATTTGTATCGGCAAGTACGCTCTAGGGATGCCGTTGGGCTAGGCTCGGCGGAATTCTCTGGGATCATAATGAAAGGAGGTGCACGGTTAATGTCCGATAGTCCTAGTAGAGGTGAGCTATTTCGGTAGGGCGCCCAATCACTGAGGTAGAGCACCTCCCGACGTGAGGCCACCCGGCCCGGGGTCAGCTGCGCCTCCATTTGCAGGCCATCGGCCCCGATCGGCTCCAG
>CAZXXH010000058.1:8185-12370 GCA_964644645.1 uncultured Dehalococcoidales bacterium | reverse complement strand
GTCGACCAATTATGGTCAAATATGAGGGTTGTGGCGTCTGTATGAAGGTTTGCCCGATCCAAAGATACGGTATGAAACCCGTGATGGAGCATTATGTTGAAACTGGAGAGATACTGGGTAAAGGCACCTCGGACTTAGAAGGTTATGAGATGAGCGGGAAAGGCTACTTCGGCTCAGGTGAATTACCTCATTTTGATCGTGATGTGTTTGATATTCCTCACGGGACAAAGGAAGAGGCGCTATTACACAAGTTTAAGGCCAAGATTGAGAGTCAATCTGAAGTGACAAAGGCTGAGGCTGTGCAATTTGTGGATGATCTTAAGGTTATGGTTGACAAGGGTATTCACTGGACGGACGAGTAACCCGCACTTTCCTTCCATCCGAATCAATGACCAGGACAACACTAAAGCAGAAACGATGGCTGAAGCGCCGCTGGGAGCATCATTTACCTCACACACTGTAGTTGAACCTGAAAACAGGTAACGTTTTTACAGCCTTTGTGGCTAGCATTTATGTGACGAGATCGCCCGGACAACCAGACATGGCCATGAAAAGGTGAAATTGCCGTCATTTTTGCGCACAATAGAAAACTCATCGACCACGTTGTCAGGAGCGGAAGACCAAGTTTGTAGGAGGCGTTGAGATTCATCTGGATCAGTGCCCGATGTTGTGGTCCAGTTGTTCACGTCTAGTTGGACTCGGGTCAGTTCTGTATAGTCAGGCGTGAATCCTGCCTTGGTCAAGTGTTGTATCCAATCCGGAACAGATAGGTTCTTGACGTGTGTTGGATCACGCCTGATCTCCACCTCTTGATGCCATGTCCGAACGTCCGGGTCGTTCGATGTGGATGTATCTGCAATTAATAAGACGCTGCCGGGTTTTAGTACGCGGCCCGCCTCTGTTAGGGCGCTACCCACGTCAGTGAAATGGTGCATCGCCGTTCTGCACGTGACCAGATCAAACATATTGTCCTTGAACGGTAGAGCTTCAGCGGCCGCAAGACATAGGTCCATGTTTGTAATGTCCCGCGTGGCCATGGCCGACCTTGCTACAGTGAGCATCTTAGGTGCTATGTCTGTGGCAATCACTAGTTGACTAAAGGGTCAATGGCAAAAGCAGTGAATCCTGGGCCGGTACCTATATCTAGGGATAACGTATAGTCCCTTTCAGACGCCAGTTGGGTCATGATACGCAGGCTGTCCCCCTTGGAGTGTGCTTTACTTGACCCGTACAGATCTGCCTGTCGGTCAAACTGCTTTTTGACGTTCTGCCGTCTGGACTTGTCTGTTTCTTTTATGCCTGTCATTGTTGTTACTGTGCTCGTTGCCAGTGCGGTCTCCTCAACAGACCTCTATAATCGAGTCCAATTGCGGAGCGCCAGGTTGTGACTAGGATTCTATATTGCGATCATCAGTTTCCGACATTCGTGGTGGGCAGTTTGCCCCGACCACAGTGGGTGCGCGACGTGATCGAGGATCGCAAACAAGAAAAAATAACTTGGCGTGAGGCTGATTACCTGCTTGATTCGGCAGTCCCGTCTGCCATCAGACTACAGGAACGCGCTGGACTGGATTTTGTGTCTGATGGTGAGTGGCGACGGGAGAATTACGTCAAGGTTATCGCCGAAGCAGTGGACGGATTTCAAGCCGACGCATTTTACCGGAACGACAGTAGCCGTCCTGGCGAATATGCTGTAACACGGCGGATGTCGCAACACCGCGCATTGGTTACGGGAGCAGCGGCCTTTTTGAAGGCAGGCACCACACGCAGGCTTATAGTTGCTGTCCCTTCTCCGTTCATTGTTGGTCAACGCATGTGGCACGAGAAGTTTTCCGCAAATGCCTATCCATCGCGGTCAATGTTCATGGAGGCATGTGTACCTATCATACGGAAAGAAATCGGCCGGCTACTAGAAATGGGTATAGATCAAGTCCAGATAGACGATCCAGAGCTACTTATGCTGGTAGATCCGGACTATCGTGCCCGTATGGGAATTAGTGACATTGAGAAAGCAAAATCACAAGCCATCCGCATGATAAACGCTGTTTCCGAGGGGCACGATGAAGACAGATTGAGCCTCCATATGTGCCACGCCCATTTTAATCGACAACGTTCTACCACGGGTAGCTATGAACCTATCATAGAGTTACTTGGTGACATACGAGTTCGTCGTTTTGCTATGGAATTCGCTGCTGATGCGTCGGAAGGGGTGGGAGTACTCAAGCGATTTCCGAAGGACAAGGTGTTAGGCTTGGGTGTGATAGACCACTGTGACTCTACTGTCGAGTCACCTGCAGAGTTAGTAGAGAGAGTTGAGTCGGCGCTAGCTTATATTACGCCTGAGCGGATCACACTTAACCCGGATTGCGGATTCTCACCTAGCAGTGTAAATCCCATGGATCTGGACGAGGCGTACGAAAAGCTTAAGTCTATGTGTGCTGCCGCGGACATACTCCGTGGGCGCCACGAACAGTAGCCTGTGTTAGGGGAGGGGATCTTGCGATGCCGATTCGCGCATTTATTCTGATAGAAGCATCTGCCGGGAAGGGTAAAGAAATCCTGTCGATACTGCAGGGTCTTGAAGAGACAGTGCAGGTCGATAGAGTCACTGGACCATTCGACGTTATATGCCTGTTGGAATCTAACTCCCTCGACTCACTGGGTGATTTAATCAAGCGGCGCGTCCATGAAATACCGGGAGTTAAGCGCACGATGACTTGCCTTCGTTTTGGTAAATAAGACTGTAAAATTCTGTAGATTTGAGATGTTGATTTTCAGACTCTGGTACGTCACATAGGGATATATAATCCTAGATGTAAGGAAAGACGGTTTACCGATAGTGGGAACTTCAACAAAAATCAAGGCAGTATGTCTGTTGCTGAACGTGGCGGCCGTGTTCTATGCTGCCCGGTCTGGCAGGCCAAAAGGTCGCTTCATGTGCGTGCCTTATGATTTCACGTTGCCGACTCGTGAACGTGTGAGAGACCGTATTTGGAATTCACGGGAAGGACGGCTATTTACCCTACCCATTTTTGGTGCCGGATGGTCGCTCAATGTTCGGGAGTTAGGTCAACGCATGGGCTTACTTGACACGAACGATGAATCTGAGCAGATTGCTCAAACGAACAGAACCTCGACGGACTAGGAGTCCGAGGGTAGCGGTTAATGATTCAGGATGATGGTGCCACGGAGTCGGACTGCCAGCATGTGGGTAAATTTAGTGTTCCTACGGAACGTCTTATGCTGACTGGTCCCGGGTCGTCCAACGGTAGGACGGGGGACTTTGAATCCTCAAATCCAGGTTCGAATCCTGGCCCGGGAACTCCCTGACGCTTGATTTTAATGGTGCTCAGTGGACCCGTTCTAATTAAGGACATCACGCGCGGTTGTTATAAGTCGTTGATGCCGGTTTCTAAGCGATACCGTCAAGACGATCGGATGGGCTTTGAATTTTGACCTAGTACTTCACTTGTTGCAATCAAGAGACGGCCCAGCGCCGCAATGATAAAAACATGGGCGCCCCGTCAATCACGATTAAGGACGTTTGTGTTCGGAGTCGTGGACATATATCTAGTCGTAGATGTGGCAGGCTACTAGGTGCGCATCCTGATGTTGCTGCTGTAACACAGGAATTTTTGTTTCACAGATGTCTCCAACCTTTTGTGGGCATCTTGGGTTGAAGCGACAGCCTGATGGAGGATTCAACGGGGATGGCACTTCCCCGGGCAAGATGATCTCTTCCCGTTGTATATCTGGATGAGACGGAAGAGCGGCCGAGATGAGCGCCTGCGTGTATGGGTGGAGTGGGTCCGTGAATACCGATTCTGTCTCTCCGAATTCCCTGATCTGACCGAGATACATGACGGCGACGTCGTGGCACATGAAGCGTACTGTTGCTAGATTGTGCGCAATTAGCAGGAATGCTAGGCCAAATTGGTTCTGTAAATCGACGAGCAGGTTCATTATCTGGGCTCGAATGGAAACATCTAGCGCAGAGACTGGCTCGTCCAGCACGATTACGTCCGGTTGGAGTGACAACGCACGAGCGATTCCGATCCTCTGGCGCTGCCCTCCAGAGAATTCATGCGGGTAGAGATTTGCTTGATACGGGTTTAGACCCACTCTCTCTAGGAGACTTCCTACCTCGGCTTCGATCGCCGAGCGTGTCATTGTCGTATTAATCTC
>CAZXXH010000058.1:7636-8175 GCA_964644645.1 uncultured Dehalococcoidales bacterium | reverse complement strand
GATTGAACGCACCCTCATCCTAGGGTTGAGGGATGACCACGGGTCCTGAAAGACCACCTGGATACTCCGCCTATACTCCCGCCTGCCTATCTTAGACAGTTGTGTTATATCGGTTCCCTTAAAACGAATAGTGCCTGCTGTCGGTCTTTCGAGTCCTAGTAGAAGCTTCGCCGTAGTGGTTTTACCACAACCTGATTCTCCAACTAACCCCAGTGTCTTGCCTGTATTAACCTCGAAATCGATTCCGTCTACTGCTTTCAAGAATTGTTTTTCGCCGAAAGACAGGAACCCTGCATTCACAGGAAAATGCTTTTTAAGACCTTCGACCTCTACAATTGGCTCCGTGCTGTTATCGGACGATGGACGAGCGATGTTTTGTTGATTTTCGGTTGTGGTAGTCATGATTAAGAAACCGGGTTCCAGCAGTTGTACGAGTGACTGTCGGACGCTATTTCGGTCGTTGGGTACTGTTTTGTGCATTGGTCGGTTGCCTGTGGACATCTTGGGGCAAATGGACACCCATCAGGAAGGTCGTAAAG
>CAZXXH010000058.1:0-7600 GCA_964644645.1 uncultured Dehalococcoidales bacterium | reverse complement strand
CCGGTGGGTGGCCTTCAATCTGTCGCAACCTATCCGTTTTTAGTTCCAACTTGGGCACCGAATCAATCAGAGCTTGTGTGTACGGATGCTTTGGATTATTGAATATGTCTCGTACGCCGCCCGTTTCAACTATCTTGCCAGCGTACATAACCGCTACTCGGTCACACATCTTGGCTACGATTCCGAAATCGTGAGTGATAAAAATTATGCCTACGCCGGTGGTCGCCTGTATTTCCTTCAGGAGCCGCAGGTACCCAGCCTGTATGGTTACGTCTAGCGATGTAGTGGGTTCATCAGCAATCAGAACCGATGGCTCTGAGGAGATCCCTATGGCTCCCACGACACGTTGGCGCATACCGCCGGAGAGTTGGTGCGGGTAGTCCTTGGCCCGTGCTTCAGGAGCAGGGATTCGCACCTTCTTCAAGGCATCCACTAACTTCTCCCAGAGAGGCTGTCCGGTGAGACCTTGGTGTATTTTGATTGCTTCTCCGACCTGATTCTCGATACTGAATACGGGATTCAACGCTGTCATGGGATCCTGCAAGATGATAGCGACTTCAGACCCTCGTACCTTGGACATATCTGGTTCTGAGAGCGCTAGTACATCTCTGCCATTCAGTACCACCTCGCCGCCCACGATATGTCCCGGTGGTGAGGGAATCAATCTCATGATCGAAAGAGATGTTACGGATTTACCTGACCCTGACTCCCCAACGATACCGATGGTTTCGCCCGCTTTGAGAGAGAAGCTAACGCCATCAACGGCCTTTACCGTTCCCCAACGAGTCTCGAAATACGTCTTGAGATCTCGCACTTCGAGCACGTTTTCTTTTCGCACTGTGTCCGGGCCAAACCGGTCCTCGTGTACACCGCTTTGTTCCGTTGCTGCCGCCGGCTCAGTAACGCCGGTGGTCTCAGCCATATGCGCTCCTTATCAGTGGTTGCAGTGCAGTATTTCAGGCTTTGTCCAACATACGGTCCCGTCGCTTGACGGTAATTACGCTGTCTGGCCCCAAACTGAGCCATCTGCTGATTGGGATGAAGTATATACCACGCTGGTTTCTATTTAGCTTAGCTTGGGTTATATGGGTTCAAAATCCCATATAACTGCTTATCCGATACCGATATCTCGTTCTAATGCGCCAATTGTTTCGTCAAGGCTATTCACGATGAAATCGACGTCGTCTTTGGTGACCGTGAGTGGTGGACACATTGCAATAATGTCTCCGGCTCTGAAGCTCACGAGCCCCCTGTCGTAAAGCATCTTAGGCAGGCGCTGCGCTAATCCCACTTGCTTAGGGAACGGAGCGCCGGTGTCACGGCTTTGTACGAGTTCGACTGCTGCAAGGAGCCCCATACCACCACGTATATAACCAACTGATTGGTACTTGCGCAAACTCTGTAACTGTTCGTATAAATAGTTCCCCATTCTACGTGAGTTTCCGACTAAATCTTCCTTCTCAAAAATTTCGAGATTGGCTAATGCTGCCGCAGTTGACACGGGAAGCCCGCCGAATGTAATTAAATGGCGGAATGTCTCATTGTCGCCACCCAAGAACGCATCGGATATTGTTTTTGTGGCGATTGCTGCTCCGAGTGGTGCATAGCCACTTGTCAATGCTTTGGCCACGACGGTTATGTCAGGCTTAACATCCCAATTCATTGGTCCAAACCATTCGCCTAGGCGTCCGAATCCGGTGATCACTTCGTCCGCGATCAGTACCACTGAGTAGCGATCAGCAATCTGTCTTAGACGTGGCCAATATTCAGGATGCGGGATGTGTATACCCGCCGCAGCTGAGACAGGTTCAGCAATGATTGCTGCCACGGTTTCGGGACCTTGATGCTGAATCACGGTTTCTATTTCATTTGCACAACTTAAATTACACTCTCCGTTACTTACACAGTAAGCACATCGTCCAGGCGTTGCGTTCATAACATGGAGGGCCCCAGGCATCTCCGGACCCATGGGATCCGCGGATGGATTTCTACCCAGGCTAACTGCCATTGCCGTGGATCCGTGATATGAGTTTCTCCGAGATATGACCTTGAATGCCCCCGATTTGCCATTCAGATTCTGGTATTTCTTGGCCATTTTGACTGCGGTTTCGACTGATTCAGATCCTCCAGACGTGAAGAATACTCTGGCTTTATGATCATGGTAGAGTTCGGCTATTTTGCCAGCGAGTTCAATTGTTGGTACTGCTGTCGAATTAGCAGGCGGAGAAGAAATCTCCATAATCTGCTTATACACCGCGTCCGCAATCTCTTTCCGTCCGTATCCGGTCGCCTTGTACCAAAGTCCACCCATCATGTCCAAGAGTCGGTTTCCCTCGATGTCGGTGACCCAGACGCCGTTGCCTTCCACAAATATCTTTAGACCATTCTTGCGCCAATCATTTGTTTGCATGGCGTGCATGAACAGGTGTTCACCAGCCATGTCTCTCAGGGATTCAATATGTTCGCCAGAGTATTTCGGAGAACCTGACATGCACAACCTCCGTAGCTCAGGCAGCATGCATCTTTTTAATACAGGCTGCGCGAACCAATCGTTTGTCTTTTGACCTATTACACCTTAATCACTTAATTGGACAAATCTAATTCTGTTAGATGAGGCTTGTAAGTAGGCCGTCACCCACAGTTAGCGATGCTCCGGTTATGGAATAAGCATCGTCCGACGCGAGAGATAGTACAGTGTTTGCAACCTCTATGGTATTGTCGACACTGCCGATCGGTGGTGTTTCAGACCAGATTTTTGCCGCGGCGGTTGGGTCGTTCGTTTGGGACCGTTGGGTCGCAGCATGAGTGTTAACTGCGTCTATTGGACATACACAGTTAACTCGTATGCCGGCTTGACCATGATCCAACGCCATTTTTTTGGTGAGTGCTATCACACCGGCCTTGCTGGCACTATACGCTGCTAGAAGTTTCTGTGTAGAGACACCTTGCACCGATGACGTGTTTATGATTACCCCTCCACCTTGTTTTTCCATTTGGGGTATGGCGTATTTAGAACATAGAAACACGCTCCTCAGGTTCACTGCATTAACGCGATCCCAAGTTGCAATGCTCATGTCTTTGACAGTACCGTATTCAACTATGGTGGCATTATTGTGAAGAACATCGAGCCTGCCGAATGTTGTGACCGTGTCACGGACAATGCGACGTGCGTCGGCTTCTTTGGAGACATCAGCCTCAATAAAAATTGCTCTGGCACCGCTACCTATTGCCCTCTGTAAAACCGCTTCGCCTGCCGCGCGATTGTTATCCACCAGAGTTATAGACGCTCCTTCGGAAGCGAAACCTAGGGCAGTTGCCCTGCCCATATCGGAAGAGGTTTCGCTAACTATAACTACCTTGTCGGAGAACCTGCGACTCATTATGTTTACCTAAGTTTTAGGGTGGCTAGATTGTCGCCAGGCTCCATCATCATCGGTTTCAGACCAGGAGCCCAGTTGCGTTGTATGTGAAGTTGGATTATGACCGTCTATTTGCTAGGTTGCCTGAAAGAGATTTAGGGCTATGTCGAAGTGATATAATTGCCGTATCAGGCAGTTCCATCATTCCCAGCCGCTGTATCGTACTTTATATGGTTTTTGTAGGCTTTCGTATGCGGGTACGGTCTAGAAACTATTGACCTGTGGACTACGCCCGGCCCCTTCTGTCCTTCTGTCTGGTGGGTCATCAACCTAGGAGAGAGGCCTTTACTTTAAAGGCCCTAACTTTTGACACTTTATGACATATTCCACCGACAGCAGCATGATTAGGAGGGCTATCCGACGATGACGGGCAATAACAATCTCGACCACCAAAGTTTCGACGTCGCACAGCTGAATACCAAGTTTGAGACGGCTCATCCTAGAGATGTTATCGAGTGGGTGGTTGAGCGTTTCGGCCGTGATGGGGCGCTTATGTCAAGCTTTGGGGTTGAAGACGTGGCCCTGATTGACCTTGCATGGCGCGTTGACTCTAACGTGAGGGTGATGACGCTTGATACTTGGCGCTTGCCAACGGAGACCTACACGGTGATAGATCGCATTAAGGATCGTTACGGTATCGATATTGAGGTATTTACGCCAGACCCTGAGTCAGTTGCAGGTATGGTAGACCAACATGGCTTCAACCTTTTCTACCGAAGTACAGAGAATCGGAAAATATGTTGCGGGATTCGTAAAGTTGAGCCCTTGAATCGTGCGTTGTCTAGCTTGGATGCTTGGGTTACTGGGCTGCGTAGAGACCAAGGGATGGCACGTGGTGTGATTGACATTGTCGAGTGGGACGAGTCTCACGATGCTTGGAAGGTGAATCCTCTGTCTAACTGGAATTTTGAACAGGTTCAAACTTATGTCAGAGATAATGAGGTGCCTTACAATGAATTGCATGACCAAGGCTTTCCAAGTATTGGGTGCTCTCCATGCACACGTGCTGTAGAGCCAGGCGAGGATCTTCGTGCTGGCAGGTGGTGGTGGGAACAGGATCCTGACGCGAAGGAATGTGGGTTGCATGTTGTTGAGAGGGCAACCCGCTAGGCTACCGATTCCTTTTACGATAGACAGTAAAGCTTGACCGTACTGTACGTGGTCGTGAGCTTGAACTCAGAACTGACGTTCATTAGGTCGTCTGTTCGGGGCGAGACTGCACAACAAATGTTTTTTCTAGTACGGAGTTCCGCTGGTTAGGAGTTCGATTGTTTGGGTGTTAGCCTAACCAAAGCTGCGACCCTGTTGCCCAAAACGACTGTATTTTTGGCGACCTGGACCGTTACTACGCCTCGGTAGGGTGCCACTTCGCGTACAGTAATTTCCGTCCCTGGGATCAATTTCGACTTAGCTAAGTAAGCCACCAACTCTTCATCCTCCTCTGGAATACGGTCAACTATTAGTCGTTGACCGGCGATTGCCTCATCAAGTTGGATAGTCGATGTTGATGACACGTGACCACTGCCGGGGATTGGTTGTCCGAAGGGGTCAGTCGTAGGGTTCCCCAGCGTTTTTTGGATACGTTCCTCGATCTCATCTGATATGGCGTGTTCAAGTCGGTGTGCCTCCACGTTTGCCCTGTGGAGTTCCAGTCCAAGTAGGTCTACGACCATACGAGCGGCTAACCGATGCCGTCTGATGATACGTTCCGCTAGAGTTTTCCCATGAGGAGTTAAGTGGATACTCTTGTTGGATGAAATCTGTATGAATCCTTCTTTCCGCATACGGCGTACCATGCCGGAAACAGAAGGAGCGGATGTTCCCAAACCCTCCGTGGCCGGTGTTCTCCGCAGTTGGTCCAACAATTTCGAATTGGTTACCCGATATCCTCGTTCTTCAACAAGGTAGATTGACAGTAGGTAATTTTCCACGGCCTGCGTGAGCCGCAATTCTTTATTAGCCGGTTCCGACGTCTTGTCGCCGGGAACTTTTTGGCCTCCGCCATGTACTTCGTTGGCAATCATTTGACAAACTTACCAATCACATGAGAAATCAGTCAATGTTTTCTTATGTGTTCAATCTGGCTCAGTGGCGAGGCAGAAGAATAATGGGGCGAAGAATCGATTTGTAAGCTTAAACAACGGGATTGCTTCTTTAATGTGGCTGTTCATATTCCATCATGTGGTTAGCCTAAGCGAACGTGTCACGCGACTGGTTACGGTAACAAACGTTGTTACAAAGACCGTTGCTCCCGCTCCGATTGCTAAAGCCCAATCAGTTCCGAGGGCAAACGCGAGGGTGCCAAAAAGTAAACCACCGAGATGGAATCCGCCCCAGGCTACTTCGTACAGACCAATGACGCGTCCCCTGATCGCTTCGCTAACATTCACCTGTATTGCAGCTAAGCCGAGAGAGGTATGTATAGCGCCGAACATGCCAAACAGCCCACTGAACAATATGGACATAAGTAAATTAGTAGAAAATCCGAATGCGAGAATAGCAAGCGCATAAAAACATCCGGTTAATAGAATCCATGCACCTGCTCGTTTAACCGATCCTAACCACCCGACAGTGGTTGCGCCGATTACCGCACCGACGCCACTGGCGGTCAGAATCGCCCCGAGTCCACTCGCTCCAGTATCCACCGTTTCCTTGGCAATTGATGGAGCAAGCAGGAGGTATCCACCACTAAGCAGTGCTTGGGCCACTGTGAACAGAAGAATCACACCCAATATTTGTTGATTCAAAACCGCTCGGACTCCATCGTTGAGTTCGTCAACCATAGATTTCTTGGTTCTAGGCACCTGTAAGGCATTCGGGAGGGAAGAAATAATTACCACGTTAATCGCGAACAATAGAGCAGCGATGCCGTATGAAGTGCCGTCCGGCAATGAACTCAGGATCACACCGCCTATTGCCGGACCTACTACCCTTGTTACGTGGAACGCCGATTGATCGAACGACGTAGCACTCAGTATGTGGTGACGCTTCACCAAACTCGGAAGTAGTGCTTGTCTGGCAGTCCAGTCAAGGCCGAGGCCTACGCCTAAAGCTGCACCTGTCGCCAGTATTTGCCAGACCTGAATCTCGCCAATTAGGTCTGCCACGGCAAGCGCAGCGACCGCGCTCCCTGCAATGAGAGATCCGCACAATAGGATGTAACGGCGGTCTACTCGGTCGGCGAGGACACCACCAAGTATTGGCAACAATATGCCAGGGACACCTGCAGCGGCACCTAGATAAGCTATGTACAGTGTTGAGTTTGTTAGTTCAAATAGCAAGAATGCCTGGGCGATGATGACAATCTGATGAGCTGTTCCCCAAGCAAATGTGCTGCAAGCGAATCGGGTGAATAACGGTTCACCTATTACGATGAATCTAAACCCGCTACCGGAGTCTTTCGAAACCTTTACAGTTGACTTTGACGCCTTGTGATTACGATCCAATATGGTATTCGTGCCTTTACCCATTTGTTTTGATCAACACATAGGTAACTAGTTTGTATCTGGTAAACAAAATCCTACAAGGATCAACGCAGCGCGTGTTGTTGGACTACGGTGAGTTCATAAGGCAAGCTGCTCATTCACTGGGAGTGTCTCTCATAGGCGGTTATCCATTGGTAATATTTATGCGTGAGACGTGGTCTGTGAAGCGGGTTGCTTTCAATCTTGATGCTATACTCGGTTCTCGATGACAGAATTGAACTCAACATTGATCGCCGCACTCGCCGGATATTGGCTGGGTGCTTTGCCGACCGCGTATACGGCTGCCCGGCTGTGTGGAGTTGATATATTCTCCGTTGGGAGTGGCCAGGCTGGAGCCACGAACGTTTGGAGGGAAGTTTCCCACCGCGTTGGTTTGATAGTCTTCGTGTTAGACGCAGCTAAGGGTATATCGGCAGTCCTAGTTGCATACATTCTTGGTATGTCTGGTGCGTCTGCTGTATTGGCTGCCGGTGGCGCGGCGGTTTTGGGACATTGGAACTCTCCCTTCACCCGTTTCCGCGGCGGTGATGGGGTCTCGATCCTTGCCGGTATCGTATTTGGTGTAGCGCCGGTAGCATCATGCGTAGCCCTTACCGCAGCTGCAATCGTCCGGTGGCGTGGTTCATTTTCCCATCCAACGCTATGGGGTGGACTGATTGGTATTTTAGCGATCATGCCGCTTGCCTTATTATCGGG
>CAZXXH010000057.1:11333-12684 GCA_964644645.1 uncultured Dehalococcoidales bacterium | reverse complement strand
CGCCAGTTCGTGAGGCGGTTGGTTGTCACTTTGACGTGGTGCTCGTAATTGGTATGACCGAATGGTCGTATCCTGCTCCTGATGATCAGGACGTATTGCTTCCAGACCACCTTAGGTACCATGCTGATCGATATTCCAGATATCTGAAGCCCCGAGCTGCACGCGCCGCTGAACGCTAGTATCAATACCTTTCAAGCATCAATAGTGCCCACAAGGTGTATCTCACATGGCCAGTCAAAGGGTCAACCAATATCCATGGGCCTTCTCGTTGGTTAGTAGACGCTGCGAGGAACGTTTCCGGGAACGCACGATTAAGCGCTGGGGAACTTGCTCACATGCCAGAAAAATTGTGGTTGACCCGTGCGCCTGAAAGTGTTGTTGATTCGTTGGATGGAGTCGTACCTGAGGACGAGTACTTATATGACTTGCGAAGTGCCGCGTCCTGGCAGCGGTCGGGTCGGGTCATCACAGACCATTTTCTTTTCGATGAGAAAGACAATCCAATAATCGCCGGCATTGAGTTAGAAAAGTCCCAAATGTCTCACCATTGGACCAAGTTTGATGGCAATCTCACCTCGCTCCGCATTCCGGATGTTGGCACTGCCGAACGACCCATTGGCGCAACGACTCTCGAACAATGGGCGGCTTGTCCATATCGTTATTTCCTTTCCAATCTACTCCATCTTTCGGAGACTGAACGACCTGAAAATTTGAAGGAGATTTCCCCATCTACACGCGGCATCTTAGTCCATCGTATCTTGGATGAATTCGTGTCTAGTCGAGAGGCTACTCACGCAAATGAAGCCTCAATTAGCGAAGAAAAGAAGATTGCTGATATAGCAAGAAATGTGCTTGCCCGGTTCGCTAGAGAGTCAGCGGTAGGTCATCCTGCGCTATGGGATATGTATACGGAACGTTTGATATGGGATCTTCGTAAGTGGCTTAGTGTGGAGACAGATGTAAGAGTTGAGCGTGATGTGGGTGATACGTATACGGAATTCAAGTTTTCTATGGGCGAGAATGCATACCCTCCCGTGGTGATAATGCTGGACCGTGGGAATGAAGTGGTTTTGAGCGGTGCGATTGACCGTGTGGAAATTTCAACTGACCGAAAGAATGCATGGATTTACGATTACAAGACAGGGGATCCTAGCCACTACGACCTTTCCACAGGAGATCCTGTTGGTTACGGGCGGATACTTCAACTGGGCGTCTATGCATCAGCCGTGAGGACCGCTTTCCAGAACCTTGAGACGGTCGATGCTCGCTATTGGTTCGTATTCAGCCAATCTGGCAAGAAATTGGTACCAAAAAGTTGATATAGAATCTTCGATAAAATATTGTGATGCAT
>CAZXXH010000057.1:0-11323 GCA_964644645.1 uncultured Dehalococcoidales bacterium | reverse complement strand
GCGCTTGAGCGTGCCCTGAAAATTATTATTGGAAATATGAGGAGCGGTATTTATCCGGCAAGGCCCGGCAATTCAACACGGCGGCTAGGGAAATTGGGTTCGTTCGAGAATTGCGTTACCTGTGCTTTCGATCGTATTTGTCCCAAAGATAAGGCACGGATGTGGCTTAGTAAGAATGTGGATGCACGGCTCGAAGAGTATGTACACCTTGTGGGCGGTAGTACCGGGTCTGATGATGGGTCATAGTGGCTTTGGACGTGCCTCCGATAATGCAGCCCTCAAGCGCATCCAGACCGATCTGGAGCATAGCTTATTCGTTGAGGCAAATGCAGGTTCAGGTAAAACAACAGCTCTCGTTCAGCGGATCACATCGCTACTAATATCGGGTACGGCGACCATTGACCAGATTGCTGCCATAACATTCACCAGATCTGCTGCATCAGAACTCAGATCGAGGGTCAGTGAGGAGCTTGAACGAGTTCCAGATATGCAAACGCTCAGTGATGTTGAGACTGACCGCGTTGCAAGAGCACTAGACGGTTTGGATTCCTCTTCTATTCATACGATTGATGGATTTGCAGTGTCGCTTCTTCGAGAGCGGCCGCTTGAGGCTGGATTGCCTCCTTTGATAAAGGTAAAGGATGAAATAGAAACAGAGATTACGCTCGAAGAGAGATGGAGGAAGTGGCTGGAGTCAGCTTTAAATGACCCGGAATTTATTTCAAGTCTCAGGAAGGTTGGTCAGTTGGGGCTTACGGATCCAATACCGAAACTTCGTGAGGTCGCTAAGCAATTCGCGTTGAACTACGACTTGATCGATGAACGCATCTTCGAGTTCGAGGTCTCTGAATCGTTAAAGGTTTCCTGCAAGCTAATAAAGGAAAAGGCAGATCTTGTGTCCTATCTAGAGCTCTGTAAGGATCCGCAGGACACCTTGTACCAACACGTGATCCATGAAGTGCTGCCACTGATCGATAAACTGGACCAGAATTCTGATGAGGATTCATTAGTCAGCACTCTCGCTGAGGCTCCACGTTTGTCACGTCCTAACCGGGGTGCTAAGACAAAGTGGGGATTAACTTCTAAGGGCTATCTGGCGCGTGATCATGTGCGGGAATTATTGGCTGTCTGGCAGGAGAATATAGACGCGGAGCTATCCGTGCGGAGACGCATAGAGATATCAAAGTTGCTATTGGCCGTCGCTCAAATGATCCTGGAGTATTCGGTTGACCGCAAATTTCAAGGTACGGTTGAGTTCCATGACACCCTGATCTGGGTTAGGGACACTTTGCTCCACAACCCAGAAGTTAGCCGACATTTCCGTCAAAGGTTTCCATTCTTGCTAATAGATGAATTTCAGGATACCGACCCTGTTCAAATCGAGATAGCAAAATTGTTGGCGGGAGGCTATGAGAGTGATGGATCACTTTTTCTAGTCGGAGATCCTAAGCAGTCGATTTATCGATTTCGTCGCGCAGACCTACGCACGCTTGTACCTATTCGAGACAGCATGAAAAACGGTCTTGTAAAACTAACTACGACTCATAGGATGCACGAACGGTTGGCAGAATGGATTAACCACGTTTTCATTCAAGAGATGGTGGCTGGTAAAGATCAGCCACCGTATGAACCTTTGGTGGCGGCCTCATCTTGGCCAGTGGAAACCGTTGATTCCTGCCTGATGCCCAGACCTGGGGCGCATCTATTGGGACGGCAACTTGAAGCAACGCGTATCGAGACAGTGCGTAATGAGGAAGCAGCGGCCATAGCGAAGGTTGCGCTAGCGATAGGTGCCGGAGGTTGGCAAATACGTGAATCGGACAGTACACGACCATCGCACTTTGGAGATCTGTGTATTGTTATGCCACGCCGGACTGGCTTGGCAGTACTAGAACGAGCCCTGAGAATCAGGCGCGTTCCATACTCTCTGGAAGGTCAGACTACGAGTTATTCCACCCAAGAAGTAACCGATATTGTTAACGCTATGACTGCAATAAACGATCCGACCGACCAGATCGCAATCGTTGCGACCCTACGATCAGTTTCGTTTGGATGTAGTGATACCGATTTGTGGGATTGGTACCGGACGACCGGTACTTTCGACTATTCAGAAGGCAATTGCGGTGCAGACGGGTCTGTGGGACGCGCGTTAACGGTTCTATCCTATTTCAATCAGTTGAGCGGTTCTGTGTCTGTGGCAGTTCTGGCATTCGTTGCGCGAATTCATTGAATGGGCTACTGCCGTTGAGCGTGGCCGACAACCTAAAGAGGAGCCTTTAAACCCTCTGGGACAACAAGTTGTTCGCTTGATGACAGTGCATGCAGCAAAGGGGCTTGAGTTTCCTATAGTTCTGCTAACTGGAATCAATGACGAACGACGAACCGACCTTAGTGAACGCGTAATTTTTGATTTGGCTGATGATAAAGCGACAAGGCAAGTTGAAGTTCGGCTTGGTCCCCGTGATGTGGGATTTGAAACTCAAGGTTACGAGGCCGCAGCACAACGTGATCAATCTGCAGCACAGGCCGAAAATATACGTTTACTCTATGTTGCATGTTCGCGGGCTAAGGACCATTTGATAGTCAGTCTATACAGAAAGATAAAGGACGACGGATCGCATGCAGCGCGACTCGCTGCACTGGCCGCTCAAAGGCCAGAGCTTGCTGATCAGTTGGAGCCATCAACAGAATTCGAAAGGCTACCAGCGAAACCGCTTGGCGAAGTATGGGGCAACTTGGTTGAACGGGCTAATTTGTCGGACACACGTCGACAAGCTCTCGAAGCAGCCGCTGAGCCAGCATGGGTGTCTGCAACTTCACTGAGGGTAGACGGAGATTTAACCGCGGGGGGAGCTGTAGTCGGCAAGTCGTCATTGCAATCTGATGATAAGGCGCAGCCAGCTTTTCCGATTGGCGCTGCAGTGGGACTTGCAGTGCACGCCGTGCTTCAGGAGGATGGGCCAGGAGGCCGGGCACGCGTACAAAAAGTCGCTACTCAATATGCTATGTGTAACGACCTTTCCGAAAAGGTTGACGAGATCGTATATTTGGTTCGAGCGGTGTTGCGGGCCCCAGTGGTGCGACGTGCATCCAAGGCTGGTTGGTGGGATGTTGAGGTGCCAGTTAGTGCTGCTATAGAAAGTGATGAAGAAGGACAGTCGATAGTTATAGATGGAATCATAGATTTAATTTATGAGACTCCGAATGGGCTAGGCATTGTCGACTATAAGACCGATTCGTTATGGGGTAAAGATATAGAAGCAGCATCAGTTCCTTATCTATTACAGCTTGGCGCATATGCGTGGGCAGCCGAGCGGACCACAGGGTTATCGGTGACTGAGGCGGTAATTGTGTTTGCTCGATTGGCTGGTGGGCGGCTTCAATCAGAATATCGTGTACCGGATCTTGCAGGTGCTATGTCACTGGCGGTTGAGAGGGCATTGGTGGCGAACAAACAGGCGTTACTTGCCTAGATAATTTCGACATCAATATCCCGTATCTCCGGTTGTCTGTACAAACTTTTTACATATCGGTGTTGAGTCACGTCGTGTTTGAGCAGCCATGCGATGTTTATTGAGCTTAAAGTCTCATCATTGTGATCACTCAGGGAGAAAACAAACATGTTGCTCGAAGGCAAAAAAGCACTTATAACCGGTTCCCGTAGGGGGATTGGCGCCTCTATCGCCTTAACTTTTGCACAAGAGGGAGCGGATGTCGGTATTAACGACGTCGAGCGTGATTCCGAGGCCGACAATACCATCGAACAGATTGAACAACTGGGTCGTAAAGCAAGTTGGCATATGGCGGACATAGGGGACGCCGAATGTAGGCAACGTTTATTCGATGAGTTCATAGCTGAGCATGGTCGGATCGATATTCTGGTCAATAATGCTGTTGCTAGCCGGAACGTAAACTTCTTGGATGTTTCGGAAGGATTCTGGGATCACCTAGTTGGTCACGGGCTCAAGGGATACCTCTTTTGCTCACAGCGTGCAGCAAAGGAAATGATTCGTCAAAAGACAGGTGGCAAAATCATTTCGATTAGTAGTGTGCACAGCCTTCGAGCTTGGCCGGCGGATACTGTATATGGAATAGTGAAAGCCGGCTTAAACCGCATGGTGATGAGTATGGCTAAGGATCTGTCAGGTACTGGGATTACTGCTAACTGTGTTGCACCAGGCTACATTGACAGTCGGGTGCTTTCGCCTGAAGAAGAAGGCAATAGGGGCGCCATCGGGGCAGGGTATTCTGATCACATGAAAGGTCATATCCCCAGCGATCGTGGTGGGTTGCCATCCGACATTGCTACTGCCGTACTCTTCCTCGCGGCACACCTAGGGGATTATGTTAATGGCCACACTCTCGTGGTTGATGGAGGTTTTCTTGCAGGTGGCACGCGGGAAGACATGCCCTGGGTGCAAGAACACGGATAGATGCCTTGTGTGTTGGTCCGAAACGTACTTCAAGCAATCACAGGAAGAATAACCCGTGATGGACGAACTCGATCGTGGAAAATGGTTTGTCGGGCCGTTACTAACTCAGTTTCGAAGTAATCGTTTCCTCCGGTATTGTGGTTTCGATCGAAGTTAGGGAAATCGCTACTAGTCACGTCAACTCGGATTCGATGCCCCACCTTGAACAGATTACTAGTCGGATTTAACGTGATGTCAAATTCGTATATTTCGCCGGGCTTCAGAAGCGCTGGGGACTCAAAACCATCACGGTACCGAGCCCGCAGTATGCCGTGACATAACTCTTGTGCAAAGCCATTAGGCCAAACATCGATGAGCTTTATTATCCAATCGGTATCAACTGCTGATGATGACGCAAAAATTTTGGCCGAGACTGGTCCAGTAACTTCAATCGTGTTTTTTAGTGGACTGGTTGTGAACACGAGTACATCTTTTCGGCTGTCGAGAGATCTCTGATCGTACGGTTCTTGTTGACCACCGGGCGAATAAAGAGTCATGACAGGATCACGCGGATCATATTCGTAAATATCAGGAGACTCAGTTTCAGGTGGCGTTTCCGAGAGTGTCCCATCTCCTGCCGCCGTGTTCGCTTGCCCACCGCTGTGAATGTAAAATTCAGTGTATCGAGTCTGGGGTAAAGGCCATTCTTGTTCGTGTCTCCAGCGGTTCGCACCCATAACGAACAGTTGTACTGGGGACCAATTGGCAGCCTCGCTTTCATTATCCTTTTTGAGCCATAGATCAAACCACTGCTTGCAGATTGTGAGGAAATCCCATTCGGCGGCTTTCCCAAAATCGACTTGACCAACGCGTCGAACGAAATCGTAGCCGTGTGTCCACGGACCAATTATGAGGCGTTGGCTATTTCTAGCGTGTTCTGTCATTCCATTGCTGGTCATACCTGTGAAGTGACGGATAGTACCAATCTGTTGGTCGTACCATCCTGTAAGATTTAGTGCCGGTACGTTTACCTCACGGTGTCGCTTCGTGAATCCGAAATGGTCTGTGGCGTGATCCTGCAACCAATTTCTCCACAACGGTACTACGCCGCCTAACGCGTCTTCCGGTATATCTGCGAGCGGCAGATACCAGAGCCACTTATCACGATCACGTTCCAAATAGAGTCGTTCGGCTTCTGCTCGATCCTTCGGCCCTTGGGATCCTGATCGGACTCGGGTGTCTACGCTCAAGTTATTTACAGACCACCAAAGTATCCTGCCAGTTCGGAGCACTCCACTTAACTCACGTTCGAGCAAGTTAGCGGCGATCATTCCAGGGATCATAGTCACGAGATGTGGTGGTCTAGTGTGTGCCATTTCCCACTGTGTCCAACCTGCGTACGAACTTCCAAATGTGCCTACTCGCCCATTTGATTCCGGTATAGTTGCTGCCCACTCGACCGTATCGTAACCATCTTCAGCGTCGTGATGATCTGATCCGAAGAAACCCATTTTTAACTCGCCGTCAGATGCATGGCGTCCTCGCACGTCCTGCAACACAACGATATAGCCGTCCGATGCCATATTCTGCGCGTGTTCAACCGTACCCTCACTAGTTTTGTCATATGGGGTGCGTTGCAGCACTACGGGGTAACGGCCGGCCAAAGTGGGCTGATAGACATCGGCTCTTAAGATGGTTCCGTCTCTCATCGTTACAGGAAGGTTTTGCCTGACGGTGGTTTGCATAACTAAGCAGTCCTCACTAGCTCATTAACTTCACATGAGCGCGAACATGGATATTAGGTTCCGCTCACCTTTATTTTGGCGGTTGTTAAGATCGTAACTTGATCGACAAAGGTAGGAATCCCTGCCTACGCATGGTTGACGTTGTTTCGGCTAAATTTTCTAGGCCTTCGACGATTCGTCCGAGACGGGTTCCCTTACTGGGGCCATCTGGGCCATATGAGCGAATCAGCGAGTCGTAATAAAAGCCCAGTTCTACATAGGCGCCTAGATTCTCAGCTCTCAGAGTTTTCGGGGCCGCACGGTATGTTGCTGAACGGTGGAAAAAGACTACATCTCCCACTTGGGGAGTATCGAGCGTATTTTCATTAGGTAGTATCTCCATAGGTGGCAGGACCACAAACAGTTCCGCTCCATTCCACTTTGAGTTAAATGTTTCGGTCTTAATTGGAAGGTGGTTTAACAGAAAATGGCAAGACTTGGGCGCTAACGAGGTCAGCAGTTCTACAGTGAAAGAACTGTCTTTTCCTCCAAGCGAACATTCTAGGTACTGTGTTATCACGATTATTGTGTCCCTCCTCTGCGTATCACCAAGGGTTCTGATCCGTCGGTCCAGATAGACTCACATGCGTCAGCGAAAGATTTATTATTGGATGCAATACGGGCGAACAAGGTTCCGGGCATCATGTCCTTCGAACCCATCGGTATAGCATCGTGTCCGTAAAAGATGGCAATTTCCCCGCTATGCTTAGCGCTACTGTGGTACCACGGTGAGTAATAAAAAAACAGATCACCAGCGTTCGTACATACTGTAGTGTTTTCTTGCGGCGGCGCCCCCTCTTCCCACGGGAATACTGCATACAACTCGTCACCTGAATACCAGCCGTGAATTGTGGTTACCTCGATGGGTAGCCGTTCCCATATCAAATCACAAGTACTCGGGGCTTCTTGTTCCAGCATTCGTGCTGGTGTCGTCAACCCCCTGTTTGGGAGCACTAGTTCAATGATGCGACTAGGTGAATCATCCATTTTTGATCTCTTTCCACTCCACTGTTATTGGAACATAATAGATCTGTAACTTTGTAGAGTATCTAATCATAGACTGCATCAACCTATCTTATGCATTATGGAAAGGCCCACATGCGAACCGTTCTCAATAACTGCAACCTGATCGATGGTACCGGTGTAGCCCCAATTTCGGGTGCACGTGTAGTCCTTGATGGCCAACGTATTGTAGAAGTTGACAAGTCTTCCGGCGATCACAGGAGCGACGATGGAGCGCGGGTAATAGACCTCTCTGGCAAGACCGTTATGCCTGGTTTCTTCGATATGCACGTTCACAGTACGTCACATGTCCTTGATGGTCCGTCGAAACCCGGTGAGAGGCCGCAGGTTGCTGAGTGGCTTGAAGACCCTGATCACCTTATCTATACGCGGACTATTGGCAACATGCAGCGTGCATTGAGGGCAGGGGTAACCTCAGTACGAGATTGCGGAGGACCACGCGCGATTACGATATGGATGAAGGAAGCTATTAATCAGGGGCTTCTACCCGGTCCCAGGATGTACGTGGCGGGGCAGCCGGTCACAACCACTGCTGGCCACCTGAACTTTTTCGGTCAGGTTGCGGACAATAAGGACGAGGTGATCAAAGCGGTACGACGACAAGTTCGGGCAGGAGCAGACTTCATCAAGGTATGTGCGACCGGTGGTGCCATGACAGAGGGGAGCAATCGTACTAGGGCACAATACAGTTCCGAAGAATTGCTGGCTCTCGTTGAGGATGCACATAGATTGAGGAAGACTGTAGCCGCTCACACGCTCTCCACAGATGGCATGAGGAATGTTGTAGAGGCAGGTTGCGATACGATCGAACACTGTCATTGGTACGGTCCTGAAGAGAGGGAATATCCGTTGGACGATGGCGTCGCTAGAGAGCTTGCAGCAAAAGGTCTCTTCGTTTCGCCCGTCATAGGAGCGGGTGATCAAGCTGGGTATTTGGCTACGCAGTGTCCTGAACCAATTCGTGATTTATCGCTCCCTGGAGAAAGCGGTGGCACAGATTTTTACGATATGCTTCGGCACGAATATGGCGGATTCATAAATACGGACCAGAGTCAACTCCATTTCGCGAATCTAAGGCGTATGAAGGAACTCGGAGCCGATTTCATTGTTGGGTCTGATGCCGGAGCTGGCATGACACGTTTCCAAGACCTGTGGATGTGTATTGCGGTCTTTGTATCCAGTCTTGATTTTACTGTTGTCGAAGCAGTGCAGGCAGCCACGCAACTTGCCGCACGGGCCCTGGGCATTGACGATAAATTGGGCTCGATAGAACCCGGAAAACTTGCGGATATTGTTGTGATAGGTGGAGATCCGTTGACTGACGGGCTATGGCGTATGCGTGAGGTCGACATGGTCATCAAGGACGGTGTTGTGGTCGTGGGTGAGGGCGTATCGCAAACAGCCCTGGGCCCCATCACGTAGATTTTGCAAAGGCAATATGGAGAGTGAGCAAAATACGGACGCGTTACAGTCGCTGATCAAGATTGATATGTTGATTAATTCACCACTTATCAATGTTCGATGACTTGATGGTCGAAAAAACTACCAGGGGATTTTAGAAAGAATCAGGTTCAGGAATCTGTGACAATGTAGCTTTAAAGTGTCATCAAGTTTGCAACGAATTGGTGAGCGCAGCATCGATTAGAATGGTTTTTCTTGTTATCCTGACACGCGTGTTACAGCCTATCTTGTCAATTTGGTCTCAAGGGTCTATTGGGCGAGTTCGTTCAAGTTTGTAATTAAATATGCTTGCTTTTTCCTAACGACGAGTTGCCTTGTCGATACCGACGGCACTAATGGTGTCGTTGATTGTCTTTTCCTTGCTGTACATAACACCTGGTGATCCCGCGTCGCTCATGGCCGGAATGGAAGCTTCCGTAGAGGAAGTGGAAGCGCTTCGTGAGGCTTTGGGACTCAAGCGCAGTTTCGCCGAGCGGCTTAAAGAATTCTACTGGAACTTGGCCCGTTTTGATCTAGGCACATCCATACGCAGTGGCAAACCGGTTTCCGAACTGATTATGGATCGTTTGGACGTGACGTTGACGTTAGCTCTAATGATGCAAATTTTGATCATCGTGGTGGGTATTCCTCTCGGAGTTTTGGCGGGGTATCGGCATAACACCTGGGTGGATAAGAGCGTTATGATGCTTGCTGTAGTTGGAATGTCTGTGCCAGGTTTTTGGGTGGCGTTTATGGCTATGTGGTTTGTGGGTCTAAAGCTGGCGTGGCTGCCTCCGGCTGGTTACGTTCCAATGAGTGAGGGGGTCTGGCCGTTTCTGCAGCGGTTCATTTTGCCGGTGACTGTTAACGGCGTGCTTGGCATGGCTTTTCTTATGCGTATAACGCGAAGCTCAATAGTGGAGCTGATGCGCGATGACTTCGTACGAACGGCTAGGGCTAAGGGAGTAAGGGAGCGGGTGGTTCTATTCCGACACATTCTCAAGAATGCAACGCCCCCTATTCTCACAGTGCTGGGATTGGGATTCGCTGGATTGGTTACCGGTGCTGTCATTACCGAGGCCGTGTTTGCCTTGCCTGGAATTGGCTTGCTCCTGGCCAGCGCGATCTCTGCTCGTGACTATCCAATAATTCAAGGATTCATCCTACTGTGTTCGCTTCTCTACGTTTTTATCAACCTTCTCGTGGACATCAGCTATGCTTGGTTCGACCCGCGCATTAGGTACTAGAGGAACCCGTGGTTTTAAAGTGACTGGCCCGATTGATTCGAAGGTTTTGTTCGCCGGGTATCGCTGTTATGGAATATAAGGAACATGGTAGTAAGTAACTCAACAGACAATATCGGCCGTTTGCCGGCACGGTCACGCCCTTCTGTGGGGTCGTGGTTAATCCGCCAGTTCACCCGCAATAAAACGATGTCGGGTGGCATGGTGATAGTCGTAATTGCCGTGCTTATGGCAGTTTTTGCTCCACTTCTGACAACAAAAGCACCTAAAACCATGCACACGTTGGAAAGGCTCCAACCGCCATCTGGTGAAGATTGGTTCGGGACCGATCACTTTGGTAGGGACGTGTATTCACGCACCATCTATGGAGCACGTGTTTCAATAATTGTGGGAACCGTTACAGCGATCCTGACATTAGCGGTCGGGGGTGTCATTGGTTTGGTCGCTGGGTATATCAGGCCCATGGACGCGATCATCATGCGTGTTATGGATGCATTAATGGCCATACCTGGTCTCCTTCTTGCTATAGCGCTCGTCGCGTTGCTCGGAGCAAGTATGCAAAATACCATCGTGGCGTTGACAGTCACCAGTGCTCCAGGTACTGCCCGGATGATTCGGGCTTCAGTTTTGTCACTACGCGGCCAGCTTTATGTTGATGCTGCTCAGGCGCACGGTGTCTCAACCACGCGCATACTGTTCCGCCATATTCTGCCAAACGCATGGGCTCCGATAATAGTTATGGGAACATTCGCTATTCCTGGAACTATGTTAACCGAGGCAGGTTTGAGCTTTCTTGGAGCCGGCACACCACCAGAGATCCCTAGTTGGGGCAACATGATCGCAGAGGGGCGTCGTTTCATGCGTTCCGCGGTCTGGATAATGGTGCTCCCGGGTATATGCCTGTCACTAACTACCGTGGGAGTGAATTTGTTGGGTGATGCCCTGCGAGACAGGCTGGATCCGAGACTGCGCGGGAGCATGGAGATGTCTGAACCCGATTAGAGGACGGAATCGATCTGTCATAAAACACAGCCAGCTGCACTGTGATGGCGCATGAGCCTGAAAATCAGCCGATGCAGTAGCCTAGCAATCGCGTGGTGGTGTGATCACCGGATCCAAGATCTCACTGGCATCAATCAAGTTGTCGATTATTAGGTAACCCGGTTCTCCGAATTCTCGGCACTGTGATTTGCTGAGAGCCCTCACAATGGCGCTCCTAGGCCCAATGGTGGTGTGTGGCAGTGGAATGGTCGAGTCCCATGTAATTGGAAGCCAACATACGCGTTTAATCAAGCCAGGAGGAAGGCATAATTGGTATGGTCAAGTGTGAGGGGTGGTCAGAATCGTGGAATATGCTTTGGTGCGCTAGTCTGAGTTCAGCATCGACCCTATCATCCTTTCCGGTATTGTGATTACGGTC
>CAZXXH010000056.1:974-13219 GCA_964644645.1 uncultured Dehalococcoidales bacterium | reverse complement strand
AAATGCAGTTATCTTCACCACGTCATCCATTTTCGCACCAGCAGCAGCCAACACTTGCCGTACATTGTCGAAAGTTTGGGTTGCCTGGACACCCATATCGCTTCCGCCCACAATGTTACCGGCCTCGTCGTAAGCTACCTGGCCTGATGTATAGATAGTATTGCCGTTTCTAACAGCTTGAGAGATACGAATAACACTTGACCTCGCCCAATCCGGGTTGATTTCTTGCCGTCCCACCATATACCTCCAAGTCTTTTCAGGATTTTACCGTTATTAAATAACCAGCGATCTCTTGTTCACGGTTCACTCGAGCGGCCTCACTATTACACCAACCTAGCGCCATTCATACTACTACTCGATCGTAAAAAATGAGCAATAGAGGAAGTGATGCCGGCGTGTCAGGATCTATCCAGATCAATTCTAACCAGTATCATGAGCCTAGTCACACCTACAAAGGTACAATTCAGCGTATGAAATGCGCTCCAAAATATTGAGGACGGATATTGCCCGGTACGGAGTAAAAATAGATGCCTTTACTTTTTAAGCAAAATATATACGACGTGTGCATGCAAATACTAATGGCTGCAGGGGCTCCCGCATCACACGCGGCTATTGTCGCCAACCACCTGTCAGACGCTAATCTCGTAGGTCACGATTCTCACGGCATCATTCGAATAATCCAATACGTCAAGGAGATACAGTCGAATGAAATCGATCCAACCGCAGAACCAGAGATAACGAAATCGGCTGCCGCTACGGCCAGTGTTGATGGACACCATACCTTCGGACAAGTCGTAGCAACTTTCGCCACTAATCTAGCTATGGACCTTGCACGTAAACATGGCATCAGTGTCGTAACAATGTCTAACCATGGGCATACCGGAAGAATCGGTTCATATCCAGAACTCGTAGCACAAGACGGTATGGCTGCCATGATGTATACAGGGCTCTTTGGTGGACCATTTTCACGTGTCGCCCCATTTGGAGGCAGAGAAGCTAGGCTGGGCACCAATCCGTTAGCCGTATCTTTCCCCTACAAAGACAAAACTTCATTCCTTCTAGACTTCGCCACATCGGTGGCGGCAGAAGGTAAGTTCCGCGTGTATCGAGCACGCGGGGAGCAGCTTCCCGATCAATGGGTGATCAGCTCTGATGGTGTGCCCAGTGCAGATCCAAACGATCTTTATTCTGGGGGCTCCATGCTCCCGCTTGGGGGGCTGTCGAGCGGACACAAAGGTTACGCCCTATCTATGATGGTTTCGTTTTTAGGTGCAGTGCTGGCACGCCTTAGCGGCAGAGCGAGCAACGAGAAAGACTTCAAAACTGGTTCTTCAATCATAGTAATCGACCTCAAACACCTTGGATCCGAAGAAATGATAGCGTCAGAGGTCGAGGCGCTAATGCTCCACGTTAAAGACACTCCGCCGATACAAGGCACTGAAGAGGTACTCTACCCTGGAGAACTTGAAGCCCGCACCCGAGCGCACCGTATGCAAAGCGGTGTTCAAGTTGAGCAAGCAACTTGGGACACCATCAAAGGTCTACTTGCCGACTTCGGGCTCGCCACCACGCTAGACATCCCTGATTGAGATCATGTTGCTAAATGCTATTCACAATTATTCTCGGAGCCACCTGTAAACAAAGGAGCTAATGATGGCAGATGTAGCGATCAAAGTTGATCCACAGGTTCTAGAAGATTTTACCGCCGCAGTGTTCGAGCGCGTGGGCCTGCCACCTGAAGACGCAAGAACCGAAGCAAAGGTTCTGATTTGGGCAAATCTTCGAGGAGTAGATTCACATGGAGTTCTTAGAATACCTTCATACATAGACCTAGTTGATAAAGGCGTGATGAAAACATCACCCAATATCACAACTTTGGCCGAAAGTGCCGCAACTATCCTGGTTGATGCAGATAACGCTTTCGGACCTGTAGTGACTGTCGCGACCATGCAAAAAGTGATGGATAAAGCGCGTAATGTTGGTGTTGGCTGGGCTGTAATACGTAATACAACCCACCAAGGCGCCATGGGCTACTACGTTCGCATGGCAGCAGATATAGGCATGGCAGGCATAGCCATAGTTTGTAGCCCTCCCAACATGGCTCCATTCGGTGCTCGTGCTTCCGGTGTACACAACAGTCCAATAGCTATCGGAGTACCAGGTGGGGATCACGGTCCATTAGTCTTAGATATGGCAACTAGCGTTGCTGCTGGTGGAAAACTTGAACTTGCCAAAGACAAAGGCTTGCCCATACCTGAAGAATGGGCCATAGACGCTGATGGCAATCCAACCACCGATCCACATCAATCCGCGTCGTTGTTGCCGGCAGGAGGACCAAAGGGTTCAGGTCTAGCTATGATGTTTGAATGCCTTGCGTCGCTAACAGCCGCCAACCCCCTGATAGCTCCCACGCTTCATGCGCGGAACAGTGGTGGACAGGCTCCGGCTGAACTCGTGCAGAATAGCGTCTTAGCGGCGGTTAACATCGCGTCGTTTACATCCGTCTCTGGGTACCGCCAAGATTTGGATAAAACTGTCGAGGGCATCAAGTCCTTGCCATCGGTCGAAGGCGCAACTGAAGTGATGGTGCCTGGTGAACCAGAGGAACGTGTGTTGGCAGAGCGCTCGCAACATGGGATTCCATTGCCAGATGGGACAGTGAAGCGCCTCAGGGACGTAGCGTCACGGCTTGAGGTCTCAATGCCGAACGGCCTTTAAGCGCGTTCAAGGGAACGGACCAGCAGCGGCATATTGGGCATAAACAATCTCGGTTCAGCCAGCTAACTTATTGCCAATATCGCTGTTGGGGTCCGTCCTCTCCGGGAAATCAATACTTGCGCCGCAACGTAGCATATACAGGCACCTTGGAAATAAATTACAGTCATACGATCGAGGTCCGTATGTACCAGAGAATCCTCGTACGTAACGTCCCTCGGATCGGCAGAAAGTGGGAAGTCCTAGGGCACATGTCCATCTAGCCAATCGCTAACCTCACGCCGAAACTGTCTTACCTCTAGAGATTCTAGTTATCTCAGAGTCCTACTTCCCCTCCTGAACCCTAATGCTGTATTCATCTCTACTCCAAATCCAAGCATGCCTACTACGTTCTAAATCTTGAATTACAGAGTGTATGAACCATCCATTAGATCACTCCTCTTAACCCAGGCCACCGATCTCTACTCGACAGGTTGCTTCCTGAATAACTACTCATTGACTACGCAATGGTAACGCAACTGTCGCCCACCCTGGAGCGGTTTGACGACCGTCTGAACTCTGTAACCAAACATCGCAGTCAACCAAATGTTCTCCATCTTTAACCCTTTTTGCCTTCACCTTACCTCTTCAAATGGTCAGTTCGCCTGGGTGGTCCATACCACGGTGCTGGCATCCAAGCTTTTTGAGATCCCCAAATTCGCCAATCCAGTCAGTCACCAATCGTCCCAAGTATGCCGCTTTCAAAGCTCCGTGAAGAATCAATCCGGGCAGACCGATGGATTCGGCAAAATCACGATCATAATGTATTTCACTGAAGTCCCGGGACGCGGCAGCATACTTAACTAGGTCCTGGGTCGATGTCATATTCGTTAGAACAGGAATATCGTCACCGGGAGCTACATCATCCCAATGAAGTTGATTTCCACACCGATCTGTCAGGTCCTCGTCTACCGAGATTGCCGACAAGAAATCATCTGTCTTTCAAGTTTTCCCAGTGGCTCTTGAATGACCTCCGCCGGCCAAGGCAGCGTAACGAATATTCGTAGAACGTTGTATCACAACAGTTTGATCAAATTGGTTGATGAAACTGGATTCCATGATCACAAACAACAAAGGACCGAAACTACCCTGCCGCTCAAAGACATCTGTTACCTTACGATGAACAGCAATACGATCTCCCGGCCTTATTGGAAAAAAATAGTCCCACTCAGTGCCCCCATCTACGCTCACTGTCCCAGGCAACCCGTCCTGCCAACGTACTATCGGCCTAGCAGCGAACCCAATGAAGCGACTAAATGTAGGCGGTGCTATGAGCCCTCCATACCGCCGCATCCGAGCCGCAAACTCGTCATTCCAAAGCGGGTTATCGTCTTGGATAGCCGTCGAAAACATGTTGATATGATCCTTATCGATATCAACATTAGCGACCGGCTGTTCGACCGACATAAGACGATGTTTATGCTCCTCTGTCAAAAACGTTTCACTTGGCATCTATAGAATATCCCCCTGACACGGCAACCGTGCCGGCAACATAATTCGGCATAGCTAGCCGGTCAAGCCTTTACGTTAATTAAAATATCGGGCAATCTACCACCAAGCCGACAGATCACCAAAGGAACCAATACCTTGGCAATGAAATCCCGAGCTGCCATTGAGCTGGATTGATACTGAGCTGGCCACATGTTCGTCGATTGTCACACTCATCTAGAACAGCACTCTAGGGACGAATTGCCCGCTATTTTGGATCGGGCTCTGCAGGTCGGTGTCTCGGCAATAATCATCGCCGGAACGACTGTAGAAAGCTCCCGTCAAGCGGTGTTACTCGCCCGCCAGTATCGCGCGCTGCTAGCAGGTGTGGGCGTCCATCCCATGAACCTGAACGGACAACTTTCGCAGACGGATCTGGACAGCCTTAATGAACTAGCCAATGATCCAATGACGGTAGTTATGAGTGAGATAGGCCTAGACCACATGCGAGAGGCCCCGGACCATCAAGTCCAAGAGGATGCATTTCGGTCTCAAATAAACATCGCATTAGAAAAACACCTACCAATCATTTACCACACACGTGAGGCAACTTCGGACACGTTAAAATTACTGAAGGAAGAGAAGGCATTCGTGGTGGGAGGTGCTGCCCACTACTTTCAAGGCGATTGGAATAACGCCTGTCAAGTCTTAGACATGGGTTTCTACATATCGCTTGCTAAACCACTTTTGCGACTGCCAGACTTGCAGGACGTGGCCAAACGCTTACCACTAGACCGTATAGTGCTAGAAACGGATACATACCCGCAAATGTTTAAACGTCACCGAAAAAATTGGACCGAACCGCGAGATATACGTCTGGTGGCGGCAAAGCTAGCCGAGTTGCACCACATGGATATCGACGATATCGAACGGCGGACCACCGTAAACGTACGCAAAATGCTTGGAAAACAGGCTGGCAGACTCCCACATGGTATTGAATGAACTTGTATTTGGAACGCTCGACAACCATTTTGGGCAGATTTACTACATCGGAACGTTACACCTATTCGGTTATACCCATTGACCACGGTGATATAGAGAACGAATGATCCCAGTCAGAACATCAACCGCCCTAAAAGAGTGGTCCGTTACTGTGGACGCTCTTGAGAGGGGTGAACAGATCCTCCTTCTTCGGAAAGGTGGGATACAAGAAACCGCCCGCCACTTCCAAGTTGAGGATAGTGGATTCTTTCTCTACCCAACGCATTATCACGAGTGGGAGTATCTACTCAAGCCAAATGTAAAAAAACAAGTTGACCTCGTAACCGTGAACGACCAAGCAGACTTCGTTACACTTTCCGTCTACGCAACCGTTACTGACATCATAAGCATCGATAAAAAGCCTCAAGTACTTGGCCTTGATCGCTTTCACATATGGATGCCCGAGTACGTCGAGAACCGCCTCAGTTGGAAGCCAACACATCCGCTCCAATTGTTGTTATTGCGTTGCCATCGACTAATCTCGCCTATCTCTGTGCCAGTAATGCCAGATTACGGCGGATGTAAGTCGTGGGTGGAACTCATAGACGAGTATCCCTTAGGCGAATCCAGACAAGTAATTCCAGAAAACCAGTTCCAAAGAAAGGTTGCCGAGATAAAGACAACGTTAACGGAGCCGTAGAGTACGGCTCCTTACTTCTACCTCGTAATCAAGGAAATCAATTCCTATGAAGTCCCGGATCTAGAGACAACCCAACCTTTCGGGCCACCACTGATCCTAGAATTGCCCTAAGCATTAGGACACTATTACTTCGTGTCCTTCAAGTTCCGTTTTTATGTTTGAGTTCCTTGTCTTTTCCACGTCGCCTGTTCGATCGCCGCTTTTTGGACTTCAGGCGACGCATCTGTTCCTCCAAAAAGTTGAAATCACGCTTGGAAATAGTATGCAGCATCCCGAGAAGCGCCATGTGCCATTGTTCAGGTGGCCAGTTTCTTACGTACTCAAGCCCTGGCCCGATTTGAAGGGCATCCAAATACTGTTCCTCATCTAACACCAAGTCCGGCCTGATTTTAACCCTATGGGGGAAATCTTCGGCTTCGATATGATGTTTCCATATCCGATTATGACTTTCAAAACGCTCCGATGTGACCGTAACCGTTGCAACAAAGCGCCGTACGTCGTTCAGATAAAAAACCATGCGGTCGTTGAGATTGATTCTGATCGATTTATCACCCTGATCCCTCTCAATACCCAACTGAGAGAAACTTCGATCACGGGTTATATGGAAGTTCTCGGAAGTAGTGCAGACCAACCAGAACGCATTACGCAATGAACCCTCTCTATCCAGCAGTCGTTGAACAACATATCTAATTGATAATCCAGCCTAAACGGTCAATGAGATCTTCGATTTACCAGTTCCCGCAAAAACAGTGCATATTGAAAAGGCACGATATTAGCCAACATGTGCCCCGGAAGTTATCTCTTATCGACACACACTAGAACAGTAGTAGTGAGATTATATAGACCAGTTCCTTGACGCGGGCTCCGATCAATCTATACCACTAACTTACCTATTAAACGGGCATACTCTGACTCATACATCTTGCCTGTCCCAGGCGCAGATATCCACCGAGGATCGTCGCAGGTTCTACCCTATTCTCTTAGACAAGCCAATGATTGTTCTTGTTAGTACACTGCTGTTGGCAACCCGATTCGCCGTCAGACCACTATTCTGATAATTTAAGACACTCCACCGAGTTGCAAGCTAGTTGAGCTGTGCCCAATTACAGGTAAAGATATATTCTGTTTTCAGCCTTTCATTGCCAGGTGGATTTGTCTCCCTAACTGATTCGACATGACAAAAATCGCGGAAATCGAACGCCGAGTATTGGCCACCGTTGATGCCACCGGTATCCCCTACCAACTTCTTGATTGCAACCCTGACTTTGCTGACACCGCCGAGTTTTGCGAACACTATGGTTACCCGCTAGGAAATGCGGGAAACACAATCCTCGTAGCGGGTAAAAAACTACCTCGCAAGTACTGCGCCTGTGTGTTAGCAGCTACTGACCGTCTCAACGTTAACAATACTGTACGCAATTTAATGGACGGTCAGAGGGTCTCATTTGCCCGCCCAGCAGATACGCTTTCAGTTACTGGGATGCTTATCGGGGGGGTAACCGCTTTTGGTCTACCACACGGCATTCCGATATTCGTGGACGGTGAGATTATGAACTTAGATTACATTATTCTGGGCAGTGGAAGTAGATCATCCAAGATAAAAACATCTCCAGAGATTTTTAGGCACCTGAAGGGTGCAACGATAGTACCCGGCCTATCAATTGCCTAGCATATTATGAACTGCCCAGAAGTCTGATCTGTTCATAATATGTATGGAATACGCTACTCTGGCGCCCTTTTCTGTTGCCGGCTCCGTATCCAAATCGCTAAACCGTTCATCACCAGAAGCAGTATCACAAGTACGATTATGCCCGCTGCAGCGATACCGCGGAATCCGGTCTGCGGCTGAGCCACCCAGACATATATTTGGAGCGGTAGCACGGTGAATCGATCACCCGGATCGGTAGGCACAAACGTGAGAAACACAAGCGAGCTAATTATTAACATCGGAGCCGATTCGCCTATGGCGCGAGACATAGCTAGGATCACACCACTCATCATGCCAGGCACTGATTGCGGTATCACCACATCCTTCACTACTTGCCAGCGCGTCGCGCCTAAAGCAAACGCTGCATCACGGTATCCTTTTGGTACAGCGCGTATCGCTTCCTGCGATGCAATTATGACAATTGGCAAAATTAGGAGACTCATAGTCAACGCTCCCGCCACAACACTCCTCCCCATGGCGAAGAAGAAAACGAACACGGTGAGCCCAAGTAACCCATAGATAATCGAAGGAACTCCTGCCAGATTGGAGACATTAAGCTGGACGATCCGTTTCACCCAGTTATCGCTAGCGAACTCTTCCAAGTAGATAGCCGTACCTACACCCACTGGGATGGTAAACACTGCTGTCATCCCAACTATCCAAATGGATCCGGCCAGTGCGGCCAAGATCCCTGCTTGCTCCGGATTCCTCGAGGCATACGTTGATAAAAATCTCCAGTTCAACCAGGGAGTTGCATCCATCACCACATCGATCAACAGTGTCCCCAACCCCGCAACGCCGATCAAAACCGTCAACATGAAGAAAAGAATCGAAAACCGGTCAATGAATCGCCTTGCTCTTTGACCGTGCCGAATACGGTTCTTTGACACACGCTGCATCCGAGAACCAGTGCTACTCATTCGTATTGTTGTCTCCACCTATCAACAACCCAACGGCCTACAGCGTTCATCGAAAGAGTCATTAAGAAAAGCATCAACCCAACCGCAAATATGGTTTGGTATTCCAGTGAGTTTTGTGGTGTTTCACCCTGGCTAATTTGAACTATATAGGCTGTGATTGTCTGTATACTCTCCAGCGGATTGAACGTCATCTTTGGCGTGGCACCTGCAGCAATAGTCACGATCATTGTCTCACCTATAGCCCGTGAGATAGCCAAAATAAAAGAAGCCACAATACCAGAGAGAGCAGCAGGTATTACCACCTTCGTGGCTACCTCAAAACGGGTAGCGCCCAAGGCATACGCCGCATCCCTCAGCGACCGTGGAACAGCAACCATTGCGTCCTCACTTAGAGTAGACACCATAGGCATGATCATTAACCCCATAACCAGTCCCGCACTCAACGCGTTAAAAATAATCATGTCCTCGAACACCAAACGAAGTAAGGGAGTAACGAAGGTAAGCGCGAAATAACCGTAAACCACAGTCGGTATACCAGCGAGAATTTCCAGTACGGGCTTTAAAACTCGTCTCACTCCTTCGGGCGCGTACTCCGACAGAAATATGGCACTAGCCAACCCCAGACCTAGGGCCACAGTTCCAGCAATAACTGCCACCAGCACAGTTCCAACCACAAGAGGCAATACACCGAACTCCTGCGGTTTGAACAATGGCGTCCACACAGTTCCAGTTATGAAACGCCAAACCGAGACGTCACGGAAGAAACCAAAACTTTCTTGCAGTAATATGAAGACAATCGACAAGGTGGTAATCACAGACACCAACGCAGCACAGCGGAGTAAAAAGGTTACAACCACTTCTTCCCGCCGACGCCACTGGAGTGCACGTGTACGACCGGCCGCCCGGTGCAAGCCCCCGCTCATACTGCCAACACTTCTAGCCTTTCAACCTGGATCTTAGTGACACGAATTCATGACCAGAACAACACTGTTTCAGCGTGGCAACTTCTGGTTCTAGAACATCAATCCAAGTCATATGCATCTTTGATCGCCCTGATCAGAATCTGATAACCAATGTTTACAGTATTCTGCTGTGCCGACCGTCACAGCGGCGTTACAAATTCATTAGAGTTGTTAAAGCCCTGTTAAATGGCAATGTCCATCTTCTCTTGATGGACATGAAGGGAACCGAGATCGACAGTCGTGGTTATTTAGGGGCCAACGCGACAGATAAGTACGATCTCATGATGACAGAATTGATTTACTGAGCTCTTGGAAACCTACCGGCACTGGCAACCGAATCGTAAACTTGCTTCCCACTCCCAACGTGCTCTCTACAAAGATTTCTCCACTGTGCGCTAACACAATATGTTTAGCGATAGCTAACCCTAAACCCGTCCCAGTGTCACCCCTTGAAGAGTTGACTTTATAAAATCGTTCGAAAATATGGGGCAGATTGTCGTGCGAGATTCCCTTCCCCTCATCAGCCACAGTGATGTCAATCGAACTGCCGTGCTTCTCAACGCCTACAGTAATCACTGTACCGGAATCCGAGGACTTCAGAGCATTGGAAAGCAGATTCAAAAGCACCTGCTCCATCTTGCCTGGGTCAGCGGTCACAACGGGCATTTCACCACTCAACACGTCGACGACTACATGCACTTCACTATCTGCCGCACGCGGGCCAAATTTGTTTACGGCCTTTTTAACCAATTCTGAAGGGTCTTCCGGACTCAAATGAAATGCAGCTTGTCCTGATTCAAGTCTAGATAGGTCCAAAAGTTCACTGAGCATACGATCCATGTTTCCAACGTCATCTAAAATACGGTGTAAGAAGGGGATAGCTGCATTAGCATCCGTTATTGCGCCCCGTTCGAGCGTTTCGGCTGACGCTTTAATCGCAGCTAATGGTGTACGCAATTCATGAGAAGCGTTACTTATGAACTCTCTACGAGTTACATCAACCCTCCTCATCTCGGTCATGTCTGTGAGAAGCAACAAGATCCGCCCCGAAGCACCTTTTACGTCTGGAACTTTCAACGGCGCGACCAGAGCCTGAACAAATCGCCCCAAATCTGGCAGTTCGATCTGCGACCGATGAAGTTCACCACTTTCAGAACACTCTCTCACCAAACGGTTGATCTCATAGTTGTGACTTAGTGCTACAAGCCGTTCTCCCACATAGAAACCTGTCTCTGCTTCAAGCATTTGTAGAGCAGCTGGATTGGCAAGTTCAACAACGCCATCTGCGTCAACAACCAATACACCATCGGTCATAGCGCTTAGGATCGAAGCCAGACGACTCCGTTCCGCTGCCTCGGTATTCATTAAATTATTGAACCTGTCCGCCATTGTGTTGAATGCGATTACCAACGAATCGACCTGTGGTAACGATTCTGGTACGGCTCTATGCTCAAAGTCACCAGCCGCCGCACGTCTCAGACTTGCTGTAACGCGTTCGATTGCGCCCGTGTGTCGAGTAGAAATCGCGGCGGAAGCTAAGGCAGCAATCCCCACAATTCCAACCGCTACAATCGTTAACGCGATTACACGCTCAGCCTCGTCGAAAACCAGAATGGCAACCACACCCGAGAGCACTCCACAAAGGCCTAGTAAAGCAGCGAGCAATATCACTCCCATCCGCGAAACCAATAACTTCAACAAACTGTTTACATTACCCCTCGAACCGATACCCCGCTCCTCGAACCGTCACAAGCATTTTGGGATTGGCCGGATCGGACTCTATTTTGGTTCTCAACCAGCGCACATGAACGTCTACTGTTCGTGAAGCGCCTGAATACGTATATCCCCATATCTGTTCCAGCAATTGGGAACGAGTAATTACTTCCCCTTGATGGGTTGCCATATACCAAAGTAGATCGAACTCTTTTGGCCTCATATGGAGGTTCTTTCCATTGAACAAAACAACCCTAGCCCGACGGCGAATCTCAAGTCCATCGAAAACCAGATCTTGATCAGATATAAGCGTATTTTCAGATCGATCAAGCTCAACACGACGTATCAATGCCTTCACCCGAGCCAACAGTTCATCCATACTGAAAGGCTTCGTCAAATAGTCATCGGCGCCTACCCGCAACCCAGCTACACGGTCTATAACAGCATCTCTTGCCGTCAGCATAAGGATAGGCATCACGTTGCCTTCGCTCCGTAGTACATTGCACACGTCCAATCCGTCCAAGCCGGGGAGCAATAAGTCTAAGACGATCAGATCAGGTTGCAATTCTCGGGCAATTCGTAGGGCTGATGTTCCATCTCGCGCCACCACGACACGAAACCCTTCGCCTATAAGGTTGTAATGAAGGGCTTCTCTCAGGCTAAGATCGTCTTCAACTACCAATATTAACTGGTCAGTTAGCCCTGACCCTTCAAAAACACCAGAAGATGCACTCAACTTGAGCTCCGCTTCCTACCCAATCAATATTGCTCTTGCCTTGGCCTCAGATCGCAGACATTGACAGAAGTATAAGTCGTTCACGGGTACCACATCAGAACTAGCCAATTTCACTCGTAGACAGGCAACAAATCATGGGTCTAGCGCCGGTGATAGAAACAGGATTCGACATCACAAACCCGAGATGAAAAATCACGGGGCCGCGGACAAAAATTCCCGCACTTCCCTTACTAACCGTTGAGGTGCAAGTCCAAGCATATCGTGACTCACTCCGGTCCACAGCCGAAAGTCTACATTGTTCGAGGCAACTGCTCTCAAGTGATCGAGCTCGCTGGCCGTAATA
>CAZXXH010000056.1:0-964 GCA_964644645.1 uncultured Dehalococcoidales bacterium | reverse complement strand
GCACAAGAGTCGGCACCGCATCACGGGCTAGAAAATACTCACATTCGAAATCCCATTCTCGATTCTCTGTAGCGACATGCATTATGGCTTCTTTTGAGAAGTGATAGTGCAGGTAGACATTACGCTCGACCTCATCATCTGAAAAACCTTGCGCTATCGCTTGGTCTCTTACCTCTGATTCAGGTTTAAGCAATCGGTCTACGATACTCGGAACCACTGTTGCGAACGCGTCTAGCATCTTCCAGTAGACTGGATCGGCTAGCACAGCTCTTGCAATGATCTCTGGGTGCTGTGCAGCCAAGAATGTCGCGATATTAGCCCCCCATGAGCTTCCTATAACCATAGGCTTCGTCACTGTTAACTCGCCTATGAATAATCTTAAGTCGTCAGCGAAGTCGTTAATTTTCCACCCCGTCGTAGGTACGGTCGATTCACCATTACCCCGACTGTCCGGGACAAGTACGTGGTGATCTCTACTAAGGTCCTCTGCAATGTGATACCTCACAGGAGCAGAGGTGGACCAACCATGAAGTAGTATCACCTCAGGGTCTCCTTTCCTCCCCCACTCTTGGTAATGAAGTTCAAGACCGTTTATGTATGTTTTGTTGGTTGAAAACAGCTTGAATATCTCTCTATGCGATACCCGTCAACTGCAGTTGGCGAGGTCACAAAAACCACTCCGGAATCACAATCACAAGGGGCGAAGTTCACTTTATCGTGAGCGCGGGCACTCATCTACTATTACTCGTCGTATTTCATCAAATATCGCATTGGCTAGCACATCTGCTGAGTCTAAACACGAGGCTGGGTAGCAAACCCCTTTTCATCTCGCTCCGTTGCCCTTTAGGAAACCCTGAATTGTTGTTAATTTTTTCTTGTGATACTCAAGGTCCTCTTTGGGAACAAATGGATTTTCTACGGTTGTAGCACATAGCGGTGTGCAACCGTTGTTATCTTTTGCATT
>CAZXXH010000055.1:13045-13367 GCA_964644645.1 uncultured Dehalococcoidales bacterium | reverse complement strand
TTCTTGCCAGTCCAATAGTTATAAGTTCATCTATTCCTATGCTAGTGGCACTCAGCACGACTAATACAATTCTTAAAACAATCTTGTCATCCAAACCTAATTCACGTCAACAACTTGGTAGTCCAAAATTATGCCTTTAAAGAGATCCTTATGATTTCCACGATACCGTACATCAGAATGCCGACAACTGTCCCTGATACAACCGGCAGTTTATGCCGACCATGCTTGAAGCTAAGGAGGGCTTCGGCGATCTGGCAAGCGAGCCGTATCGAAGTCCATTTCATGGTCAACTCAGCTTTCAAGAACGTCTAGTACATCCATT
>CAZXXH010000055.1:6873-12974 GCA_964644645.1 uncultured Dehalococcoidales bacterium | reverse complement strand
GGTAAGCCAGGTTCCCAACAAACAGGACTTCGATATCAATCCGATAGTGCGCTATGGGAAGACGGCTGAAGTGGCTGGGGAGATTATGGTCAGATAACAATCCTGAACCTAAGATTGTTGCTATATCGGTGAAAAATCAAACCTTAATTTGTAGGTTCTTTGGGGGATCTTTATGTTGATCTCAATTCTTCCTATGTTCTCTCTTAAATTCTACAAAATAAGTGGCTCCACGGAAGATTAGATACAGGCCCACAGCCTGTACTACGTGATAAAGAGCATTGTGACCAAAATATCTCGCGTGCACACCTATTTCCAGCTGTTGAATTCCCGCGGCCACGAATGTCAAAATTAATCCAATCAGGGCAAAAAAAGCCAACCTGTGCAGGCTTTTTTTGTACACATTTAAGAAGGCGAACAACAAGAAAATCGCTGCCGGTAAATAGTTCCCTACAGCCACACCAAAATTTTGATTGAAAAACAGCACGTAGACTAGATATATCGTGAAGTTAATAATGGCTAGAGTGCGTAGGATTCTCTGACCCGATCGGTTCAACAATATTTGCGCACCAATCATCCATGCACTCAACGCCGATAATCCAATGCAAACAATAGCTCCCCTCCATAATATCGAGTGCAACAGTGTATCTTCGTGCACGAATCCGTGAACCGTGCCTCCTATACCTGAAGCCAATCCTACTGACAAAAACAACATAGAAAACCACGTATTTAACATGCGATCATAAGCATGAGTTCTGATAAGCGTGAAAGCGATAACACAACATAGGATGGTTAACCCATAATCGGTTAATGCAACATCAATTTCTTTCATCGAATCACTATTCCCGACAGGCCACACCGATATCGTTAATCTGTTTCATTACTATCACGTCGACTCTAGGCTCAACTTCTATTCTCAGGGTAAAGCTAGCAAAGGTGTATCCATTACCGGCAGCCCGCTAGGTTGAACCTATGCTAATAACTTGTCAGTTAGATCGGAGAAATCTGTCCCGGTTACATCAAAGAAATCGAGTGGTTCAGTTGGTTCCATGGTCATAGTCTCGCGAGCTATCTCGCTCTCTCTCAAAACAAAAGCTGTATTAAAACCAGCCTGTTTTGCCGCCTTTAAATCATTTGTATGTGCGGCACACATGATTATTTCAGAAGGTTTTACTTGTAATAGTTCGGCCGCATGTAAATAAGATCCCGGGTCAGGTTTGTAATCTCTGAGAAACTCACAGGAAATCAGTCCATCCCAACTGATTCCATTGTATTTTGAGCAATCAACGCCGATCGCCCAGCTCATGACAGTCAAAGGAACTACGGTGTACCTCGTTCTAAGCCTCTGGATCGCCTTTGGTGCATCCGGCCACGCCTTAAGTTTGTGCCACACGCCGTTCAGCTCGTCTCGCTCGGAGGCCGTAAGCGAAATGCTTACATGTGTCTCAAGCACAATGTCTAACATCTTTCTGTGTATTTCATCCGCGTTCATACGGGGAAGATCTCCCTTTCGTACCTTCGCAAGCATTTCAAACATCCCGTATCTCCAATCGCTTGCAAATTGATATGCATCTAGCGCGGCGCCTTGCTTGTTAGCAATTTTTTCCAATTCCGCTTGAATTGTTCCTCGCCAATCAAAGACAGTACCCCCGATATCCCACGCCAACACCTTGATTTCCTTGAGATTTATCAATTTAAATTCCTTATATAAGCGATGAAGTGATAATTAGACGGATAGTAGCATCATGTCCAAAATAACGTGCAGTCCGATAATAGGCGGTGACGATCGAAGTTACTTGTACTTAAAAGAAAGACACTGTTATCTTCTAGGAATTTTACAGTCCGGTCTTCCACGTTGCGATTGTGCCCAAGACTCAAATCGAATTCGCACCCGTGTTTGACTTAAAATCGTCAATCATAGCCTGAAGGAGGCTTAAATCCACCCAACTCTTGGGATAGCAATCGTGCAAACTCTATACAAGTGTGATCTTGGAGATAATCGCCAACTATCTGCAGTCCACAGGGCAGCTGTGCTTTTGTGAGTCCGACTGGGGCTACCGTTGAGGGTAGATAAACCAGACAGCTGAGGCCCGCCCAGAAGAGCTGATCTGTGGTTGGTTCTTGGCCGCCGTTGACCGGAATTGTACGTTCTGGCCGCTCGCCTTCATGGTCGTGTGGAAATGCTGCTGAGGCAGCCGTTGGGCATAGGAATAGATCATATTCTTGAAAAAAGTTTGCCCAGGCAATGCGCATCTTTTCCCGCTCGTTATGTAACTGCCACCAATCGCGGTGATATAGTGTCACTGCTCGGTCAACGTAGGCTCGATAGCTCCAATTGTCGTCAGGAAGTTGAGCCGCACTCTCGACGTGGCTGGCGAATTCTTTTTCAGGCATTCCCGTAGCCGTTGCTGCACGTAATAGCATGAGATAGACATGATGGGAGCGCTCAAAATCGATTGCTGGTCGTGCGGTGTCGTCAACCTTAACACCGGCACGCTCCAATGTATCAATCGCATGTTGCAACTGATCGGTCAGCTCATTGTCCTGGGCGCAGCAAGGGTTGGTTAGCATCACCGCTACCTTATAATCCTTCAGCGAGGTCTTGCGGGGCCGAGGTAGGTCGAGCCGCCATCCGACTGCGTCAGACCCTGCTGCCCCAGCTATCACATCGACTGCTACAGCGAGGTCTTCGGCACTGCGCGCAAGAGGACCGCTTACGGCTATATCCGCAGGGGCAAATACGTCGGGTAGCAGTTGCCCTTGAGCAGGCACAATTCCGTAGGTTGGTTTGTGTCCGAAGACACCACAATAGTGGGCTGGATTGCGGATTGAGGCGCCAATGTCACTACCTAGTTCTAGTCCCGTCAACCCAGCTGCCAGTGCCGCGGCTGCGCCACCCGACGATCCGCCGGGAACGCGGGTGATATCCCAGGGGTTGTTGGTAGTTCCGTAGATGTCATTGAAGCTTTGCCAGTCGCCCAACATCAGCGGGACATTGGTCTTGCCAAAGATAATGGCTCCCGCGCTCTGAATTCGCCTAATTGCTACCCCATCGGCCGTTGGATAGTTTTCCCTAAAAACAGGATTACCCCAGGTCGAAGGCGAATCAATCCAATCAAAACTCTCCTTGATCGTCATGGGTACGCCGTGGAAGGGCCCCCAGACCTCTCCTAGTGCTAATGCTCCATCAGCGGCCTTGGCACGCTCGCGGGCCTTATCGAGTTGAGTGAAAATAATTGCATTCAGCTGCGGATTGTAAGTTTCTACCCGCCTTAAATATAACTCCAGAAGCTCAAGAGAACTGATCTCTTTTTCACGAATACTGCTGGCCAGCGACAGGGCAGGTTCAAATGCAAAATTGATCATGACTACTCCTATTCAACTTTTAGTCATGAAATTAGTGTTCTTCTATCCCACGCCCTTAAGTTGTCCGGCTATGTACTCAAAGCAAGTTCAATTCCTTGTATCCATTCTTCGCTACTTCATCACAGCGATTACGATAGGATTGGGCAGTTCCACTATAACGAGCGACTATACGAGTTTGCCTTCCATCAAGATTTCTATTGATGCCAGTCATCCAGGAGTCGACTTGATTCGATAACAATCCTTCACCTTGTTCATGCACATATTGCGCCCAGCCTTTTTGGGCCCCCTGAGTCGCCTCTGCACGTGTTAGGTCTTTCGACACCATATGATTAATGAGCCTTGTTATCCATTCCACATTATATTCAATACTTCGTGGGTTATTTCCTAACAAAGCATGCGGCCCTAGGATCATGAACATGTTGGGGAAATTTGTAACTTGGAGACCAAGGAATGTCTCTAGTTTGGATTTCCATTGATCCCTAAGCTTACGCCCGTTTACTCCTCGAATATTTATGCGGTCATAACTGCCTGTTATAGCGTTAAAACCGGTTGCATAGACAATGCAGTCAAATTCCAATTCGCTATCCGCTGTTTGGATTCCTGCCTTCTTTATTTTCTTTATTGGAGATCTATTAAGATCTACGAGCGTGACATTAGGCTGGTTGTAGGCCTCGTAATAGTTTGTTTCGAGGGGCACTCTCCTAGTCCCAAACCCATGATCTTTCGGTATCAGCATTTCCGCTATTTCAGGGGATTTAACTCTTTCCCTTATTTTGTTTGCCACGAAGTTGGACATAGCTTTATTTGCCTTAGGATCTACCAATACATCCCTGAAGTTTCCCTGCCAAATACCAAATCCACGGCTTGAATACAGCTTTTCCCAAAAGCTTTCTCTTTCATGATCGGTTACCTCGAATGTTCCTCTCGGGTCGATCGTATGTATGAAACCGGCCACTGTTTGATTGCACCGTTCAAATATATCCGGATAGTTGGCTTTTATCTCAATCATTTCACCTGTATCAATTTTTCCATTATTAAGAGGAGCGCACCAATTCGGCCTACGTTGAAAAACGGTGAGGTGCCCGACAGTTTTGGCCATTTCTTGTATCGTTTGCACTCCTGAAGCTCCCGTACCGATAACTGCTACCCTCTTACCTTCAAAATCTAAGCTTTCATGAGGCCATCTTGCTGTATGAAAGGAAAGCCCCTTAAATTCATCTATGCCCTCAATTTTCGGCAACGTAGGCTCTGAGAGAAGCCCGATACCGGTAATCAAAAACCTGGATATATAAGAAACTCCAGTCTGTAGGCGAATTTCCCAACACCTTTTGTCTTCGCTGTAGGTTGCAGATTCAACCCTGCTAGAAAACTGAATATCCTTTGAGAGATCAAACTTACTAGAGACGTATTGCAGGTATCGTAAAGTTTCTGGCTGTGAAGCGAAGTGTTCCGTCCAGTCCCATTCGTCCAGCAGCTCTTGTGAAAATGAATAGGCGTAGGAATAGCTTTCAGAATCAAACCGGGCTCCGGGATACCGATTCCAATACCAAGTACCACCTACCCCAGTGCCTGCTTCAAACACTCGGACCCTTAGCCCTAATTCCCTCAAAGCATACAATTGATATAATCCAGAAATACCGGCTCCGATTACTATTGCGTCATAATCTATTTCTGGGTTCGTAAAATCACTGTTTGAGACGTTCAACGCTTTTCTTTCTCTGATACATATTTAGTGATTTATTAGCTAAAAAGAGTGTTACATCCATCAGGACTTGAATCTGCGAGTCCAATTTAGCAAACTGGAAATTACAGGCGAAGTATACGTCATTTACGCTCGAAGCTGGGTCAAAAGGTGACAGATAAGTAAAGCGTGTGAACTTTTAGCTGGCTAGTGATGGACCCTTTCACGGCGAGTAGTGCGGTTGAGATTTTGGATTATGGCGTATCAGCGGCGGGAGAGGACGAATTGCTCTTAGAAAACGAACTCTGGCCCTGGGATGTATTTAAATCGGTCCAACGCGTCCGGTCGTAACGTAAAACCTAGACCGGGCGCTGTAGGCGCTTAGACGATTCCGTCACGGATGTCGTATGGCTCAATGAACAATTCGTACATCATAGGCATGTAACCTTGGCTGACTTCCAGGATGTGACAATTGGGCGCAGACATTGCCACATGAATGCTTGCTGCAAAAAGGTCCCCGTATCCCCAGGCATGCGGAGCCAGGCTGATTCCACGGGCTGATGCCATAGCTGCTATGCGTCTAATCTCAGTCAATCCTCCAGCTCTTGCCACGTCAGGCTGCGCAATATCTAGTGCTTTGTGTGTGAACAGGCTGTCGAAGTCGAAACGAGTGAATTCCCGCTCCCCAGTGGCGATGGGAATCGTGGTAGAACGTCGAACCTCAGCCAACCCGGCATGATCATCGGGCGAGATTGGTTCCTCGAACCAGGCGATGTTGTATTCCTCCATTAATCGCGCCAGCCGTATAGCCGTAGACACGTCTAGGGACCCGTGAGCATCTACCATCAATTCTATATCCGGTCCGATTCCCCGACGTGCCGCGGCAACTCTTCGCAATGTGTTCTCAATGGAGAATCCATCACGGCCTACAACTCGCATCTTGACCGCGGAAAATCCCTTGGCAGCGTAGCCTGCCATTTCCTGCTCTGCCTCGTCACCTGGTGCCCAGCCGCCGGAACCGTAGCCTCGGACCGATTCCCGCACCGCGCCTAATGCT
>CAZXXH010000055.1:4414-6863 GCA_964644645.1 uncultured Dehalococcoidales bacterium | reverse complement strand
GGGCCTTCACATCCCATATAGCAATGTCCACGCCTGCTATGGCTTCCATCACCATTCCCCGTCGTCTGTTTTCATCAGGTTGGGAATGGCCTCGTTCCAGAGCAGGTTTCCATCGGGAACCGTTGTACATCTTTTCGTAGATGCGCTCCGAGAATATGGGGTTTTCACCTTCAACATCTGGTGCGAGATCGTGATCAATGATGGCGCACAACACCGGGGGACTGCCCAGCGATGCACCCAATCCAGTCAGCCCAGTGTCGGTTTCTACCATGACTAAAACGGCATCGCTTTTGACCTTGGTTCCCAGATCCGTACGGTGTTGGCGCTCCGTTGGCACGGGGTCAGACACGGGTATAGCTCGAACGTTGGTGATCTTCAATCGAGGATGCTCCTTTTAGTGTTTTGCTAAAGCACGAGTATCACTGCTGATACATGAACGCTGATATCGGCGGGTTATGTTTGGTCAGCAATGCAATTGGTGCAAATGCGACCATGGCTATACCTTCTGTAGGTACTGCGGGTATGGTGAATAATTACATATCAATAGTTATCATGCCTGAATGGATGATTTATTGAAAAAAGGGTTAAGTATAAGGGTTGAGCTTTCTGACTCAGGGCAGCAGGCCTATGTGTACGACTAACCATCATTCAAAGGTAACTACCCGCACAGAACCAAAACTGTGAGACGAACCCATCAACGATGATGACGACCAGTTCGTCTTTTTGTCCCGTTACGCTTACCCCATTCCTTATGCTGGTTAATACGTTTTACGAATTCCTCTGTCGTTTCCTCTGGCTTTTCCCGTTTTTGTTTGGGTTTGACCATAATGGTCCCTCCATTTTGTGGACAATATTGATTGCGCTTACCGCTGGAGAATCTAGTTCCCCGTGCGGTGACTTTGGAATATTTAAAACCTTTCACACATTATAATACGTCACCGATAGGCGCCCAAACTATTCAGCATCAATTTCTTTAATCAAATCAATATCCCCGACAAGCCATACCCTGTCGCCAATCTGTTCCACTAGTAGAAGATGGGTAAATTGAAACATCACGGATAAAAGTCCCACGGGGAATTAGATATAATCCGAGGGATTAAGAAGAAATCAAATCAATGACACTGCTTTTAGTTCATCAGGAGGCTCTTTGCGCAACCTAGCAGACTGCGCCCGGACTGTATCTGGTGATTGCCTCTACACCGTAGGTCAATAACTAAAAGATAGGTCATGCCTAAGGATTGGATTTACAATTGAAAACATTGATAGTGACATGGACTGAGGTGGGCACCATACGATCGGCCTCCAGAATTTTGCATATGAATCTCTTGGGCGGCGCATGAGCTCTCAGCACGAAGAATCGCTTACGACACTGATTCTGAAGAACGCGGGAGAGGCTAGCGAAGGACACTTTCGCTTGCGACTTGATCACCTGGTCTGGCTGATTGATCACTGTACCCGGCTGGATGTGTTGCGACTGGAACTTCTAAAAGGGCTGCAGGCCGCGTTGTCCGAGTCGGACGACCGAGATGCTGTAATTGACCTCAAAGAGCTGCTGACAAACCTCATCATCATGCAGACGCGCCTGTCCGACCGGGAGGATAGCCTTCACGACGCCCTGAGTAAGCTGGTAGAGGATAATCGGCTGATTTCCGTGTTATCTGATGAAGAACTTCTGAGGAAGATGATACAAGAGATCGTCGACGCACCAACACGGGTCCGGTCACTCTCCAGTGGCGGAATCTAAGCCCTCCGCTCTTGAGCAGTTCGCTCTGGCGGTCGACTGCGATGAGCTAGATCTGGCACGAACTGCGAAACTGATCGACTTGGGCGCGTACACCGATCATGACGTGGGGGAAGAGCGCAGGGCTCTCGATTCCCTCGCGTCTGGCGCCTCTCGCAGGCGCGGCCAGAAGAGAGAACCTCTTGCCCTTGCGAATGTACTCAGTGAGTACCTGTTCGACGAGGTGGGCTTTCGGGGCAATCTCAAAGACTACTACGATCCTCGGAACTGCTTTCTGAACGAGGTACTGCGAAGACGTCTGGGCATTCCCATTACGCTCTCTCTGGTCTACATAGAGGTGGGTAAGCGCTTGGGAATACTTTTTGAAGGGGTGGGGATGCCCGGCCATTTTCTGGGCCGTTTCAACTCTGGTATGGAAGATCTATTTAGCGAGCCGTGTCTTCGAGGCATTCTATTGTCAGCCGAGGAGTGTGCACGCCGAATGCAAGAGGTCGCGGGGCGGGCTGTTCCCTGGGACCATAGTTACCTTGCCCCTGTGAGTAATCGCGAACTGATTGCACGTATCCTTCGGAATCTGATCGCCATCTATGTGAGGAGAAACGACCAGCGCCGGGCACTCAGGGCAAACGAATGGCTGCTCGCCCTCCGGTCGCAGCCGCCAATTGGCTGACCGGGTGATGGCATTGCCCATTTCAACCGGGATGATGT
>CAZXXH010000055.1:0-4404 GCA_964644645.1 uncultured Dehalococcoidales bacterium | reverse complement strand
GAAGGTTCCGCGACGCTGATAGAACCATCCGTGAAAGCCAGTCGGTTCCACTAGCAGGGTGCTGAGATATCCTTATCGCCCACGGGTCAGAGAACCATTTGTTTAATCCTTGCTGTATAGGCAGGCAAGGTTTCCACTATCTTCGTCTGACTTTTTTACCCACTGCCACCAAAAACATCGGACTTTTGTCCTTTGCATGTGGCGACAAAAAGTCGGTCACGTCATCATCTCGGAACGTCAGGCCTGTTGCACCAAGTCCCAAAGCATAGGCTGCGAGATATATTCTTCCCGCTGTAATGCTGGCTTCCAGCTGCGCGGCACGATATCCGCGATTGCCGAGCCGCTTCAAAATAGGCTCGAGACGTGCCATGAAATATATGTTGACGCTGGCGTCGGTGCCTAAAGCCTGTCCGAGGGCCAGTTGGCCTGCCTCCTGACGGAACTCACCTTCTCGGACTAATTCGAGGGTATGGTCATCTCTTCCATAGGCATAGGATCCGGATTGCATGCCTTCTACCTCATTGACGATCAGGTAAAGGTCGGCCAGAGCGTCGCCTCGATAACCCAAGAAGTCCGCGGGTAACTTGTGGGTGGACGCTTCCAGAATAGTTGACAGTTCAGAAAGAGATACCGGGTATTGCGAGAATTCTCGAGTAGATCCTCTTCTAGTAATGACCTTTTCTACGGGATCCATGGGTAACGTGCTCAAGGCGTGACGCACAAGACGGATCACGGGAGCAGAAGGCTCGGTGTTTCTAATGGCATCGGGTTTCGACCGCCATTCTGCGACTTCCTCCATACTCGCCAGTGAAGATGCCTGGTGCATCTCCCTTATGGCTGGGAAGTCTATCTCGAAACCCGATTTATACCCAGTGGTGACCTGGGGTGAACCGATTTCCGGCGTAACACCGGTGATGGCCTCCCCAACATATCCAATAGGAACAAGGGCGACCGTCACCTCTCGCCGGGGATCGAGGTTTAATAATTGGTTAACGGAGTCGTCCACAAATCCGGTGACCAAATTAGCCGGGATACCGCTGGCCGCGGCAGTTGCTAGGGTGTTGGCTATAATCGTCCCGCTGTCCCAAAAGGCGTGGCGATACTCCCTCGCCTGATATTTGACAGCGTTGCGCCAGAATACGTCTGTGTAGACGAGAATAGCGGGAGCATTTGCCACGGAGGGTTCGTTGGAGGCGGCATCGATTAATGTTCGTCGATAGTCTTCTTTACGGAGAAGCCTTAGAGCCGACTCGCTAGGATCGAAATGGTAAACGCCAGCATTCAGACCAGGCAGATCACCACACACTAGGTACAACTCGATGTGGTACAAAGCCCCGGTGCAAGCTGCAGCTCGAAACGGCATTTCGCCTACTCCAGTTTGAAGCCTCTTGGTAATGCCAGCCGAGAAATGGAGGATTCTCGTAACTGCAGGGAGATCCAGAACTTGCCCTTCAGGAACAGGGCTTATATGAGTGGCGATGGTAGACAGAGCAGGCATACTGGTCAGCGGAATGTCGGCTGACAACGGTATAGTATCAAGCTCTTCATAGGTCTTGTACGGTAACGGGTTGAATATTGGATCGTAACGATGGTGAGGATTCATCAGATGGCCATCCGGATGTTTGGTCCCATCGTGGTAGTGCCATGTTGCTTGGGTTTGATAGTTAGTCATCGATATCCTCGATAGATTCGTAATTGGGGTTCCATCTATATTACGGGACGCCTGGTGAAAGCTGCACTTACCGAGAAAAAGCCAATATATAATGCCAGAGACTTGTTCCTGTGAAACTGGCTTCCTTAAAATTGATCATACTGCAAACATTAGGAATAAAGGGTCATTACACTCAACGGATTCCAGACTAACAACAGGATCGTTTATCAAACCTAAGGATGTTGCATGATAATTAACCGGCATCCCGTCCTTTTGTGTATTAGTAAGGATATGGCTATCGAGAAAGTAAAGGAGATGGGCAGAAATTATTGAAGTAACCGAAGAATGGAAAGAGACTTTTCCTGGCGCCTCGCTTGGTGTGTTATCAATGGCGAACACGGTCAACTCGGCCAGTCATCCCGGCCTAGACGCTAAAATGAGCGAAATAGAGGCGGAGATTCGCAATAATTTTTCCGACGAAGGGCGTACATCGATCCGAAAGTTACCTGCTATGCAGGCATATGCCACGTATTATCGAAAATTTAAGAAGACCTATCATCTTCAGTTGCAGATTGAATCCGTCGCTTTCAAAAACAGGAATCTACCTCGGCTTTCCACTCTCGTGAGCGCTATGTTCGCGGCCGAGTTAAAAAACCAGTTACTAACCGCGGGACACGATATGTCGAAAGTTCAACTTCCTGTCGTGCTAGATGTTGCTAAGGGAGATGAGTCCTACACCAGCATGAATGGGAATGTGCAGACTCTCAGAACTACGGATATGTTCATCTCCGATACCAAGGGAGTCATATCATCGATAATATACGGTCCTGATAGCCGTACACCTATTAGCGCTGACACTTCAGAGGTACTTTTTACAGTGTATGGTCCAGAAGGAATTTCCTCCCAACAGATCACAAGTCATCTTGAGGACATACGCTCCTTCGTTAACCTTGTTTCTACCGATGCCCATACAACGACGCTGGAGGTTATCAGATCCTGATTGGTGTTTTGAAGTGATTCAACTGTACCTATACTCGGCGCTCCCGTGGGCACTTGGAGGCGGCATAACATTGGCCCAGAGTCGTATCAACTACCCGGTTTGCCTGGAATCCTTCCTCTAAAAGGCGCCGTGCTTGAAGGAGTGGTTGCTGGGAAATCCCAATCACAATCATTAATCTCCTACCTGTGTTTGGGCAGAGGCTTTGAGATCCCAACACGTATCCAGACAGAATTCCTATTATCTAATCAGTCAAACAGCGCGGCTATACGGGTCCCAACGATCTCTTCCTCACCTTCGCTCAGGCCGAAGATGTGTAGCGCTATGTAGTCATCCCCTTCCCGTACCCGTGTCCAAACAGGGGGATCCCCCTGTTTCAGTTTGTCCACGACATCATGCAGTGTGAGTCCTGTCACACTTTCGTCGACTCGGACCTCTACGCCGAAAGGCTGGTGTCCGATCATATTATCAATCAAAGTGGTGGACACCCCTTCGATACCCGATAGAATCTCAATTATTCTGTTACTGCGCCGTTCGATAGATGTGAGTCGGTCTTCGTGGTTCATTGTCAGCCATTGCCTGACCGCCACTACTACACCGACCATCTCTTGTCGATCAACCTTGTGAGGCCTGCCGATGCCCCGAATTCTGCGTCCTTCATATCCAACAAAGGATTGTTTGGATATCTTTCTAATCATCTCCTCCGAACCGAGCGCTAATCCTGTTGACTGGGATGCTCCCATGTATTTCGCAGCTATACATTGAAAGTCCGCCCCCATTTTGACGTATTTTCCAAAGTTGCCTAAAGGGTAAATCTGTCCCGCAGCGTCAACCAGGACAGGCAGATTATGCTCATGGGCTATCTCAATGGTGTCTTCCAGAGAGAGAGCGTCGGGATCCGGATCCTGTTCGACCATGTAGAAATGTACCGCCGCTGTATTCTCTCCGATGGCGTTTCTAAGATCTTCTTTAGTTGTTTCGGTATCAGTACCGAAGTTGACAAGTTTGGCTCCGGAAGCTTCCAGGCATCGATCGTACCAGTACCTCTGCCTCTTCTGGATGAGTATTTCTCCCTTCATACCAGTTGTGTCAGGAAGTTGTTGGATTAGGTTGTCATCATCCCCTGCCATTACCGCCGCGGCTGCAAGTGTCAGGGCGGATCCAGCGCCGGAAGTGACGTATGCCGCGGGGACGCCGGCCATGTCTGCAACAACCGCCCCAGCCTTTTCCTCCAACTCCATCAGAGGAATGTACGAATCTCCTGCACTCTCCATTGCAGCTCTCACCTCCGGAGTCGGGGTAGATCCACCTAGCATCGTAACACTGCCGATAGCGTTTATTATTGGGGTCGCACCAAGTTCCTTGTAGATATCTCCCTTGTTACTGTCTGACATAATTTCACTCCCTTTTATATACGGTCACGTTCTGGCAAATATCTAAATCTGACGTAGCCTAGGATCAAATCTGGCCCTCATCCAGTCACCCATGAAATTGAGCGACATTACAACCAAGAATATAACACCTTAGACCACGGTTGGCGTGTGTAAACTCTATTGCTGGGTATATTCCGCCTACCCAGAATACCATTTGCCCTGTTTTAGGCACAAAAATCAAAAACATTTGAGGCCATATGGTGGCAAAAATTCAATCATGAATTTTTTGTGACGCTATCATTCCCCCATCAACCAATAGGGTTTCCCCATTAACGTATTGGCCTAGATCCGATGATAAATATAAAACCGCATTTGCTATGTCA
>CAZXXH010000054.1:2945-13486 GCA_964644645.1 uncultured Dehalococcoidales bacterium | reverse complement strand
TGGAGGGAAAACCGATGTAACTATCGCCATCACAACGGCTTGGTCCATAGCACCGCCTATTGCCATGACGACCCGGGCACTAATTAACGATTGTAGATTTGGTGACGCTGCTGCAAAGACCGATCCGATAGCAAAGAGCCCCATGGCTATCAGGTGCACGCGTTTTCTACCAGCTATGTCTGCAAAGCGGCCAAGCGGAAGTAGTAATGCTGAAATAGTCAGCGCACCGGCGATGGCAACCCACGAGACTATACTCAAGCTTATAGAGAAGTCATCGGCTATTGTCGGTAGAGCTATGGCGGTTACGCTGAAGTCCATAACCATGGTAAACAGGGCTAGCGCTACTACCCAGAAGGCCTTCCACTTATAGTTGTCGGTTATGGACGGAAGCGAGGTAACCTGGGCTTTGTTCATTCGCGACGTTTAAACATCTACATGTGGTTCCGATTCATTGGTTTTTCGCAGGATCGGCTACTTAAGTGTTGGATATCGGTTATGGATATCTACAGTATTGAAACGCATGTCGCATTACGATACATGCAGAAGATGAAGTATAGCGACAGCAAAATGTTGGGAATATTCCATGGGGTGTTTGTCCATGCGGGCTCTCTATCCATACAGGGTCCATATAGAACAATAGGACTCAGTGTTTATAGGAGTGGTTCACACAAAGGAGTTTTGATTTGATTGTAGTCAGGCGGACCTACGTACCGAAACCGGGTTCTGGCGGCGACCTGCTTACACTCGTTAAGGAAGCTGGAGATCAAATGTTCACAGCTGGGTTTCCACGGCCTCGAACATTAAGGACAGCGTTTGGTAATCATGGCACGCTCATAACTGAGCAGTTGTGGGAGTCTCTAGCCGCGTATGAGGCGTCCCGAGATGCAGTGAGAGCAACTAAATCGATCACAAGCGTGTTCAGCGAAATATACCCGTTACTCTGTAACACCCATCATACAGAGGTTCTGATGGTTGTAGATTGAGGGATTCACCGAAATGACAGGCGCTCAGGAGATTAGCTCCGGATCGTGTGACGTGCAGTAGTTGTTGAATTAAATCTTCCAGACGCGCTTAGTAATGTATACAGCACCAAATCTGGCCCATAGTTTTAGGACCGCTATCACATTATTTTCTTCGCGTGTTTGGACCCGTCTACTTATCGTTAGCATACTGTCCAGTGTGTCTTTCGGTCTTTTACTAGCGACGTTAAGTTGGACGATTTTGGAAGAGACCGGGTCTATTATTTTGACCTCATGCGTGATGGCAGGGATGATGATTGCTCAAGTTCCTGCAGGTCTAATAACCGGCTCTTTGGTCCATCGGTTAGGTGCCAAAAGAGTGATTTCATGGGGTCTGTTTTTATTTTCTGGTATTTTGTTCTTATTAGCGTTGATATTAGCGTTAAATTCCTTAGATCTTGGACTAGCTTGGTTAGTGATCTTACTCAACGCAATCGGCTGTTTGCTAATAGGCATAACCGGTACTGCCAACCGTTCATTTGGTTCGCTGATAGTCCCCGAACATCTGGCCCCTAGCTCGGTTGTTGTTTTTGACATTGGTGTCTCGTTCTCTTTCGCTATGTCACCTTTTGTGGTGGGAGTAGGACTCAATTTATTGCCTGCATGGCTTTTGCTAGCTGTAACTGCGTTTGTGGCTATTTCGGCCACTGTTACATGGGTGGTTTCTGGTTCTGGAAACCCGATAGGGGATATCAAATATGCAGGTAAAACCGAATTTGCAGCCAAATCTTTGATCTATCGTTTGTTCGAGAACAAGTTAATTTACAAGGTTCTCTTACTCGGTTTGTGTGTCGAAATCACAGGTTTCAGTTACATAGCGATCATTCCTGTGTTCATAAAGGAAGTACTTGGCGGAGGGCCTGTGGAATTTGGAATATTGGTGGGCCTCATTGGGACCGGGGAATTTTTGGGCATGGCAGCAATGGCCGTATTGATCTTGCGAGTTGTACGGACAGGGCGCATATTTATGATCAGTGTGTTGTTGTCATTACTGGCTTGTTTAAGTCTGTTCTTGAGTTCTTCCTTGATATTGGCATATTTCTTAGGGTCCGTAGTGGGGATCCTGGGAGCAATATTTTGGGCAGTTCAGACCAGTTTGTTGGTTGAAACGAGTGGGAGTAATAGCAGGACACAGGTGTTAGGCTTGCAGCAGGTTACGTGGGGTTTAGGGGCATCTGGCAGTTTGATTGTGGGTTTGTTAGCAACCTTGGTATCGGTTGTGACTGCGGTAGTGATATTGGTGGCAATTGGACTTTCGTTATTGTTTGTGATCACGGTGGGTTGGCCAGATCTACGGAGACACACTGTGGCTCGTAAGGTTGCAGAATCAGGGACGTAATGCGTGTAGTCGGTTTTTCTTAGCTATGTTAGTTGGATCAGGTTAGCTAGGAGTTGATCGTATGGAGCGCTGTCGGACCGCTTCGTACAATGCGATTGCTGCTGTGACCGAGGCATTTAGCGATTCAATCTTGCCGCGCAGCGGTACGGATGCAAGCGTGTCGCAGCACTCCAAAACTAATCTTGAGATACCTTTCCCCTCGCTACCTATGACTATGGCGAGATTCGACTTGAGGTCGAGATCGTTATATTTATCGGTGGCATTAGGGTCCATTCCTACAATCCACAACCCCGCATCTTTAAGTTGTTTGATCGTTCGTATCAGGTTTGTTGCGCGCACCACGGGTATGTGTTCAAGGGCTCCTGCGGAAGCCCGGATTGCACCAGGAGAAATTCCCGCGGCGCGGCGCTCCCTAATTATGAGTCCGTGCGCTCCTGAAGTGTCCACAGATCGTGCAATCGCGCCGAAGTTATGCGGGTCCTGAATGCCATCAAGTATTATTAGTAAAGCTGGTTCTGGAGCCGCAGCAACGATCGCAAGTAATTCATCTATTTCCGTGTAGCGTGTGTCAGATACCAGGGCTATTACGCCCTGATGATGTCCGGTAAGAGAGAACTGATCAAGTATCCGGCGATCTACTGACTCAACAGTTATATGGGCTTTTTCCGCGAGCTTTACTATCTCCACCATTTGGGTGCCCATTTGCGACCGTTTGGCCATCATTATGCGGTCTACTGGGCGGTGGCTGCGAAGTGACTCAATCACAGATCGTCTGCCTTCTACGGTAGGTTGTCGGCGGCTACGCTTTGAGCGGCTAGGCATCTGGTTTCCAGTCGATAAGCTTGTCTATGGTTACTAAATCGTGATTAGAAAGGTTCCAATTGGCAGCCCGTGCATTGGCGCGGGCCTGCTCAGGGGTCTTGGCCCCTACGATGCTGGAAGTAACGGCGGGATGGGCCAGAGTCCACGCGATCGCGAGTTCACTAAGGGTGCGATTATGATCAGCGGCAAATTCTCGGAGTTTTTCCGATGCTTTGGAGCCGCGACGTACATAGTCGGTGTCAAATACAGAGTGAGAACTGCGCTCATCATCATCGGCGAAGGTATGGCCCGGACGGTAACTGCCGGTGAGGATGCCTTTACCCAATGGAGAGTGCACGATGGCTCCTATACCATTTCTAGCCAAGCACGGCAGGATAAACCGCTCCGCTTCACGGTGTAACAGGTTGTATCTTGGTTGTGAACTGTGTATCGGGCCGTAGTTTATGGCTTTTTCCGTTAGATCGGCGGAGAAATTTGATAGGCCGATGTAACGAATCTTGCCCGTATCCCGAGCCTCGAGCAATACGGCCATGGTATCCGCGATTGGCTGCGGACGCGGACAGTGGAGTTGATAAAGGTCAATGTAATCGGTTCTGAGGGCGCGAAGGCTATTCTCCAGTGCAAGCAATATATGAGACCGTGTATGTTCTCCTGAGACCTTGGTTGCCAGAAACACTTTATTACGGTGTTCGGTCAAAGCTTTACCAAGAAGAGCCTCGCTGTCCCTATAGCCTTCAGCAGTAGCTATGAACGTTGCACCGGCATCTATGCCAGCATGTATGGTGGCGATGGCTTTGTTTTCAGGAATGGCGCCCATACCGCCCCCTAGCGGCCAAGTACCCAGACATATGATGGGCACATCGGGCCCTTTTTCGCCTAGTGGCCTTGTCTGCATAAGTTTTCCCTCATTTGTCCTCCTGTGTACTCTATAGGCAGTGATGTGTAAAGTCGCGTCGCTACGTCACTGTCATGACAATTGGCGGGCAGTGTTCTTTGTTAGTTTCTTTGATCACCAATCGTTAATCCTTACAATGGACAATAACTTAACGTGAGAGCCTAAATAGGGAACTTTAAATAGGGAACTTAAGGATAGGGTAAACAAATGACGACGTTACGGCGGAACGCGTTATTGAGAAGGCTCAATAACGGAGAAATCGGGGTTATTGCGAATGGCCTGAATTCTTCAGATCTGTGCGACTTTGTTGGGCAATTCGGGTTCGACGCTGCCATGATCGATTTCGAGCATGGCGCAGTATCTTGGAACAATATGGCTGATATAACTCGAGCCTGCGAATTATGGGACATGGTACCGATTGTTCGTCCTAACCGACTTGAGGTATCCCTGGTCACTCGAGCGTTGGATCAGGGTGCTGCTGGGATAATGGTTCCGCACGTGGTGACTCGCGCTGATGCCGAAATGGCGGCATCAGCGTGTCGTTATCCACCTGTAGGTACGCGTGGGGTCGCTAGGAATCGCAGGCAGTATGGGGTGTCTGACTATTTTGAACGCGTGAACAATGAAGTAATGTGCTTGGCGTTGATTGAGGACGTGGCAGCGGCACATAATATCGATATCTTGTTGGCGGTAGATGGGATAGACGTTTACTACGTTGCGCCGAATGATATGGCTTCTAGCATGGGCTATATCGGTGAGCCAGAGCATCCAGACGTTGTTCGTGTAATTGATGAGTCTATAGCGGCTGTGGTCGCAGCAGGGAAAGTGGCTGGCACTCTTGTAACAGACCAAAATGTGGAGGATTATCTCGCCAAAGGTGTTAGATGTGTTGGAGTGTCTTGGTTACAGTGGGTGGCAGGCGGTGCGAGTCAATTTCTGAGTGGGATTCGGTCCCGGGATCATTAACTCTAATAGTTGTTTATTTTTAGCCGATTGGAGAATATGTGGGTACTGAAGCACTCGATTTGATCTATGAAGCCATAAGAGGGCGTAGAACGGCCCGAAAGTTCGATGGTCGTGCTATCCCAGATATGAAGATCGAGCGGATGATAGGTGCTGCGATATGTGCTCCTAACCATCGTTTGACCGAGCCATGGCGTTTTTTCGTTCTCGAGAAGGGTGGCACAGTGCGGGCGTCGGTCGCCAATTTAGTGCATGACTGGACATTAGATAATGCGGTTAACCCGAATCCTGCGACTCGTAAAAAATCCGCGGACTCGGCTCGTAACGACATATTGAGTGATCCAGTACTTATGTATGTCTATTCAATTTCGGGTCCGAACGACGAGGTCACGACGGAGAACTATGCTGCAACATGTTGTGCTGTACAAAATTTTTGCCTGGCTGCGTATGCTGAAGGGCTTGTGGTGGGGTGGTCGACAGGTAGGTCTACCAAGCCAGAAAGTCTTGCTGAGTTGCTCGGCGCAGAAGAAGGCTGGACGATGGTTGGGGCGTTGTCTATAGGATATCCATTAGATATAACCGCTACACGATCTAAAGAGATAAACACACAGCCTGTAACGACTTGGCTTCGATAGTTGCTGAACTGGATTCTCCTGTAAAAGTGTTTTTTTGTCCGAACGGCGAGGATCGAGGCTGCTAGCCTCGTCGTTGTGCCGCCTAGTCACCGGCGATGGTTGGTGGTCCGCGTCTTCTGTCGTTCTGGCCACTGTTGCTGCTCGTGACACCTAAGAATGCGCTTGAGGCCGGTCCGTATGGCCTTGGACCCTAGGTGGATGAACCAGTGAGTTGCACTTCATAATCGTTACTGTCTGCAGCATAGATCGTACGAGAGGGCAATCATGGCGCGGGTGGCGCTGACGAGGGAACTTATACCAATGGACTCATCAGTTCCATGAACGTTGGCGAGCATTGGATCATCATCAGGGTGCGTTCCACTGAAGCCGTAGGTGATGATACCTAGACCACGTGTGAAGCGGGAGTCTGTAAAACCGGTGCTAACAGAAGGGATCCACTGAATATCATCTCGTGCTATTGCTGCTGCTTGTGCACGCTTGACAGCGTCTGCTAACGGTGTGTCGAAGGAGGATGTGTTTGGGACAGACATATAGTCGATGTCGTATTCGACTCCATCTATTCCATCGAGCACCTGATCGAGTTGTCTTTTTACATAATGCTCATCTTGGAACGGTAGACTGCGGACGTCGCATGTTAGCTCAATGGTCTCGGGCACACTGTTTGACTTTATTCCACCCCTGATCATCGTGGGTGTGAGTGTCATTCTCGATAGACCTTTTAGGATTGAGGCAAGCTGGGGACTCTGATCTTCTAGTTGGTTGATGATCCGGTTTATGTTCTCCGGGCTGGGACGGTCTTCGACAGCGAATATACCAAGGTGTTCAAAAATAGGTAGAGAAGTGTCAAGTTCCGATCGATACTTCTCTATGTTCGAGAGCACCTTGGCTAGTGCAAAACTTGAATTTTTACCAGTCCACGGTACTGAAGCGTGAGCACTTGAGCCACGGATGCGAATGTGGACCTCTAGACGGCCCTTATCTCCTGTACCTAGCAGATATGCGAGCGCACCACCGAATTCCACCGGAGTGCCGCCACCCTCGTATACAGCGTAGTCGGCGGTGAGTTGATCTGGGTGTTCGGAGGCTAACCATCCGAATCCCCAACGACCTCCATGCTCTTCATCTGCACCGCTGACTAGTCGAATTCCTTTTTGAAGATAGACATTGTTTCTCTTGAGTATCGCAAGAGCCATCATCTGAGCCGCCAAAAGGCCTTTGCAATCAGAGGATCCCCTCCCATAAACCCGGCCTCTTGAAATTGTTCCACTGAAAGGTTCATGTTGCCACTTACCCAAGTCCTCTACAGGCACTACGTCCAGATGGGACATGAGCATTAGGGATGTGTCCGATTCGTCACCGGGCGCCACAGCGATCAGGTTCCCACGTTTAGGCTCTCTGCCCAGAATCTTCGCATGTATACCTTGATCTACGAGCCAATCTCTTGCGAACTCAGCAACGGGAGTCTCATCTCCGGTGGGCATAACCCCAGTATTTACCGATGGGATTCGGACAAGACCTTGTAATAGATTGATTATCTCAACCGTCGAATCATCAACGTCGTCTAGTAGGGTTTGGAGAGAGGGCATAATATGACGGGGCTGATTAACGTGAATTGTGCTCTTAGTGTGTCCTACGAATGCATGATCCATACCCTGTGGCCGGTGAGCTTATTTGAGGGCAGTGCTCCGGCGTAACAGGTCCAGGGTCTTTTCTTGCAGTAGCAACTGATTACATGGTGTCAGATCCGTTCGGTTCGGCTCGCCTATCAGTTTAGTAGGTGTAGGTTACTTTTGCGGGTATCTGAGTCTGGTGCATTTGTTGTAGGAGCGCTTAGCTCTGGCAACGTGCCAGAGGCGTTGTCAGTACTCGTGCGTTCAAATGCCCTTACCGTAGGCTGAGTGTGTCCTCGGAAATGCGGTATCACATAGCGGGCGAAAAGCTCCATAGAGTGGTTTACTTGTTCGGTGCCCACCCATTCATGGGTTGTCTGCATTATGCCGCCTATGCCGCCTGCCTGCCTGTCCATCCGCGTAATGGCTTCGATAGCATCATCAGGTGTTCCGATTATCCATTGACGGGTACTAGCGATGTTTTCAACTGTAATTTCGTCGGCCGGCTGGTCAGGGTACGCTTCAAATCCTGCTTTGCCTCCAATGTTGAAAAAATACTGGTGTACGTCTCTATCAGCGCCCTCTTTAATGTCAGCCCAAGCCTGCTTTCGGGTGTCTGCAAGGTAAACGTGAGTTACTAGTCGCCAATTATCACGTGACGTCAAGGCACCAGATTCATTGGCGGCTTGCTCAACTAAAGGCCACTGCTCGTTGATTGGTAGAGTTTTAGGAGAGCCCTTGCCTGCCAAAGAAAGAACTACCATGCCGTATTTTCCGGCTATCCGTAGACCGCTCTCGCTACCGGTGGTAGCAATGGCCATGGGTAGGCGCGGTTGTTGGTACGATCGAATCTGAAGAGCCATATCGCTGATGTTCCAGTACTTGCCTTCGTACCTGACTGGTTCATCGGATTCAAGCAACTGCACAATTATGTCAATGGATTCCTCCATCATCGGTCGGAGGTCACTTGGAGGAAGACCAAAGAGCTTGACGTCAGGTTTCAGGTTGCATGGACCAACACCGAGGGTCACTCGTCCTCTGGTGAGGTGATCCAAAAAAGCCATTCGCTCAGCTATGTGAAAAGGGTGGTGGAACGGTAGGCTGGTTACTGCAGTGCCGAGTCTGATGGTTTTGGCGTTGACTGATGCCATAGCCAGAATCATTTCTGGTGCGGGTATGATCTCCCATCCAGCACTATGGTGCTCTCCGATAAAGAATTCGTCAAAACCTAGTGCCTCCGCCCTCAAAATAAGATCAATGTCCCGGAGATACGCAAGAGAGGGATTCTCCACTGGCAAATGCAGGGGCATCATGAAAAACGAAAACTTCAACTCATTACTCCTGACTCTGGGATGGCCCCTGAGATACGTCAATACACTGGAGATTGTCCCTGTTGGAAACAAGCTAACAATTCAATTGTTTGATTGGTGGAAACTAGCACTTGGTGAGTTGCCGGTCAACGGTTGTTACTTACAAATTTACAGATTTCAAACTGTCGGACGTCATGCGCTAGGCCGCCTAAACGGAACCGTGTGAGAATTAAGACAATGCGCCCTAAAACCATCGTGCATTCGAGTGAACGCTCTTGGTAGGATCCACTTATGCGTAGTGGGATTTCTGCTGCGACCGGCATGTGGAATCTTAGGGTCCTGCGAGTCCACCCGCCTCGAGAGGGGGTGCTATATGACTACAAGACGTATGGCTTCAATTCGATCCATGATTGGACCTCAACCTCGGCTGGTTCTTTCATTAGGACTGACAGTGGCCACACTGTTGACTATTGGGTGCATTATTAGCAATGGTAGTGGACGTGTCGTTTTTACCTCAGAGCGTGATGGGCACACAGAAGTGTACTCAGTTGAAGCTAGTGGGGAAGATCCGCAACGTCTGACTAACTCAGTCGCATCTGAAAGTGTGCCTTCTTGGTCCCCAGATCGTAAGCAGATCGCGTTCCTTTCCTATGATGGGGCCGGCCAGCACTTGTGGTTGATGGATGCAGAGGGCGAAGGAGAACGGCTGGCAGTGAGTGCGGAGGGGAATATGGTCGATTTTGATTGGGCTCCGGATTCTCAACGCATAGCCTATGTTGCGACTTCAGATGGCACCATGGATGTCTGGATGGTGGATCTCGAGAGGAATGAACTGATCCGTGTGACTAATGGCGAAGGAGATGAGCAATTAGGCGGTTGGTCTCCGAACGGAGAGTGGGTGTTGTATGCCGTGTTGGATGGGCCAAGACAGGGGGTGCACCGCAAGAATCCCCGTGGGGTTGATGAGATCCAGCTAACCGAGAAGCCTGATCTTAACCCTCGATGGTCTCCCAAGGGTGACATGATCGCTTTTATGTCGCAACGGGATGGCCAAGACTTGGAAATTTACGTTATGGATATCGCTGGACAGAATGAAACTAACGTTACCAAGAAACCGGGAGATGATCGGGACTTTGATTGGTCCCCGGATGGGAGGCGCTTGGTCTTCATTTCTGATCGGGATGGCAACCCAGAAGTGTATGTAACCGGTGTAGATGGGTCGGATGTACAACGGCTGACCCGAAACACGGTAGAAGAGCGTTCACCCCGCTGGTCCAGTGACGGAAGACGTATTGTGTTCGCGTCGGCGTCGGACGGCGATTTCGATCTGTTCACAATGAAGCGTGATGGGACGGATCAACGCAGGATCACGGCGACTGACGTATTGGATGAAGCTCCAAATTGGTAGTGGTTTACGCTAAGGACTGAGCGAAACACTGGTCTTTTTGCCATCATTTACAAATCTCTGGGCTCCTCAGCAGTATGGAACCTTTAGACACTAGCCGGAAGAGGCTTGGCAATAGATAAGTGAGGTGAAGAAGCAGACGGGGCCGGCGTGGAACGTGAATTGTCGGATATTTGTTAGGCAGTCTGGCATAGTCTGGGATCCAAGTGATCACGGAACCAGTCTCCCAGGAAAATGAATCCAATAACGGTCAGCACTATGGCAACTCCAGGGAATACAGTAGGCCACCATGCTGTGATGAGATAGAGACATCCTTCCGAGACCATACGACCCCATACGGGTATGCTCGGCGGCATTCCTACTCCAAGGAAGCTGAGTATGGCCTCCGTGAGAATAAGGGTACCGACAGAGAGAGTTTTCAGTACAAGTACGGTGTTTATTACGCCAGGCAGTATGTGTCTAAAAAGTATTCTCCATTTGGTGCTCGAAACCAGATGGCACGAAGATAGTCTTTTACTCATATCGTGACGGGAACTACGAGAT